>JAICWX010000447.1 GCA_025934635.1 Streptosporangiaceae bacterium
CCGCCCTTCCGTGTGGTGCGCTCCTGCAAGCGGCTGTCGGTACTACAACGAGCGCGGCACCGGCGCCATGCCCGGCACATCGTAACTTTCTCCTCCGGGGCGATCACGCACCTGCGCGGCGGCGGCGCGGCGGGCCCGGGCTACCGGTTCGGGGCGGCTTCGTTCCGAGCGGGCTTCCGATTGCGCTAAGCTAGCGGAGCCTGCTGAGGTACGGCGGGTATGTGTCACCGGAAGTACGTGGTGGCGCGGCGGGACGTGGCCCAGCTTGGTTAAGGCGCCTGTCTGGGGGACAGGAGAGCGGGAGTTCAAATCTCCCCGTCCCGACAAATGACTGCTTACTGCTACGCGAAAATGACAGTAGCCGGGGTTATTGTGCCGCCATGGCCCGACCTTCGAAGTCAGAACGCACATGGTCCGATTCTCAGCTGACAGAAGCGGTGGCGATGTCCGCCAACTGGCGGCATGTCATGCGAACGCTCGGACTGAACGCCAGTTCTGCTGGCGCCATCCGGATTGTTCGGCGTCGTGCCGACAATCTCGGGCTTGACACATCTCATTTCAGGGGAAAGCGTGCCTGGTCCGACGCTCAGCTCAGGCGTGCGGTCATGGATGCGCAGTCCTGGGACGAACTGCTCACGACACTCGGGCTGGCGCCGCGCAGCGGGAACGGGAAAGTACGAGTGAAGGCACATGCGATGCGCATGGGACTCGAACTCGCTCATCTTGAGAATCCCGTCGCCAACGTCCCTGGCCTAAGCGAAGTGAAGCCGGACCTCCGGTATCTACGCGACGCGGCCACTACAATTGCCGCGTCCTGGTTTTCCCTGTGCGGACTCAGCGTGGCGCTTCCCGTGGAACCTGCCATCTACGACTTGCTGGTGACAATGCCAGACGAAGTTAAGCGCGTGCAGGTGAAAACGACGACGCGCTACAGCAAAGACGGCTGGACCGTCGTAGTCGGACGACGCCCCTATTCGACCGGCAACCAGGAACGCCTGCTTCCGTACGATCCGGAATTGATCGACTGGTTTTTCATCGTTGACGGCGACCTCGCAATTTACCTGGTACCGAGCCGCGTTATCGCGGGACGGGTCGCTATTCTGCTGCGGGCCTACGGTAAGTACATCGTGGGTAACGCTTCCGGGCTCATGGCGTCGAAGGCTGCGTGACGAGGGCGGTCACTTAACGGGGGTGAAGCGGACCGTCTTGAGCATGGCGGTGATTTCGGCCTGCTCGGACGAGATGCCGGGACCGCGCAGGCAGGCGTCCATTTCGTACCAGCTGGAGGCGGCGCTATCCGGGATGACGACCGCGATCGCCCGGGTGCCGCCCAGCGCCCGGCACGGAGCGCTGGCGGTCACGGTCTCGGTGGCCGGGCGGCCGCCGGGCCGTCCGGGTTTGCGCCCGCCGCCTGGGCGCGCCCCGCGGTCAGGGGCCGGCGGTCCGGGGTGTTGACTATTGCCATGCCTGTTCAAGGAGAATACGAGCCGAGCACAGCCGCCTGGGTGCGGGATCAAGTCGAGCTGTACGAGAGGTCGGGCGGGACCGAGGGCACGACGCTGCGGGACACCGGCCTGCCGGTCGTGATCGTGACCAACGTCGGGGCCAGCAGCGGCAAGGTACGCAAGACGCCGGTGATGCGGGTGGAGCACGACGGCACGTACGCCATGGTGGCGTCCAAGGGCGGGGCGCCGGAGCACCCGGTGTGGTACTACAACGTCCGCGCGAACCCGCACGTGGAGGTCCAGGACGGCCCGCGTAAGCAGGACATGACCGCCCGCGAGATCAGCGGGGACGAGCGGGCCGAGTGGTGGCAGCGGGCGGTCGACGCGTTCCCGCCGTACGCGGAGTACCAGACCAAGACCGCGCGGGAGATCCCGGTCTTCCTGCTGGAGCCCGCGGCTTCCTGAGGTCGCGTTGCGTTAGCCGGCCGACCGTGCCCCGCGGATCCGAGGGTCCGCGGGGCACGGCCGGGCCTGGCTAGCCGTTGACCGTGCCGACGCCCGCCTGGACCGGCCCGACGTGCAGGTAGACGGGCCCCGCGTGCGCGCAGGCCGCCAGGTTGTAGGCGGCCAGGGTGGCCTGGCGCTGGTCCGGCGGGTAGATGCGCAGTTCGATGGCGCTGTAGACCGGATGGCAGGCGGCGGTGGACAGCACGACGTCGCTCAGGCGCAGGACGGAGTGCGCCGTCGCGCCGGGGGCCAGCACCACGGTCCGGGCCGGGACCGCGTAGTCCCGGGCGGCCGGGCGGCCGAGCTGGTGAGCGGCACGGTCGAGGGCGGACACGCCGGGGAAGCCGCGCATCGCGCAGGCGTGCCGGCTCAGGTTGGTGAACTGCAGCGGGTAGTAGACGCTCCCGGCGGCGCCGTTCCCCTGGGTGATGGCGACCCAGGCCCCGAGGTCGTGCGCCGTGCAGGCGGGGACCGAGGTCGCGGTGGTGCGGGCGGTGTCTGACGCCAGCACGGTGCCGGGCGAGGCGGTCGCGGAGACCGCGGTGAGGGCGATCAGCCCGGCGGCGGCGGTGGCCGCCAGGGCCGCGGTGATCCGCCGGGCAGTTTTTCCGATGGTGGAGAGGTATTTCATCTCGGGTCGTCCTGTTTGTGTACGGAACCCGCTGTTTGCGGCTCCCTCTACCCATTAAGACTCAGGTGACCGGCCTTCGGTTGGGTCCTGGCCGGAGCGGGATCCCGTTCGGGCAGACTAGGGCGATGACAGGACGGGCAGAACTCACGCGCCGGGCGCAGGCGCACGGGGTAGCGGTCTCCTACCAGAACTGGCGGGGCCGTCACGTCGAGGTCCCGGACGAGACGCTGGCCGCCGTCCTCGGCGCGCTGGGCGATTATGAGCCGCCGGCCGCCTCATCCGGTACCGAGATCTCCGTCCGGGCGCCGTTCCCGGAGCGGCGGTCGTGGGGCTTCACGGTGCAGCTGTACTCGGTGCGCTCGCGCGCTTCCTGGGGTCACGGTGACCTGCATGACCTGGCCGGGCTCGCCACCTGGAGCGGCCGCGACCTCGGCGCGGACTTCGTGCTGGTCAACCCGTTGCACGCGGCCGAGCCGCGACCGCCGGTGAGCCCGTCGCCGTACCTGCCGATGAGCCGCCGCCAGATCAGCCCGCTCTACCTGCGCATCGAGGACATCCCCGAGTACCAGGGGCTGAGCGCCGCCGACCGGGCCCGGGTGGAGGCGCTGGCCGCCCCGCTGCGGGCCGCGAGCGCCACCGCGGCGCTCATCGACCGGGACGCGGTCTGGGCCGCCAAGCTCGCCGCGCTCGAGCTGATCCGGGCGGTCCCGCTGGCGCCCGGCCGGCGCGACGAACTGGATGCCTTCCTGGCCGCCGACCGCGCGGTCGGCGACTGGGCAGCCTGGTGCGCCATCGCCGAGGTGCACGGGCCCGACTGGCGGTCGTGGCCCGCGGCGCTGGCCGACCCCGGCTCGGCCGCGGTGGCCGGGCTCAGGGAGACGCTGGCCAGCCGGATCGATTTCCACGCCTGGCTGCAGTGGCTGACGGCGGAGCAGTTCGCCGCGGCGCAGCAGGCGGCCCGGCGGGCCGGCATGGGCATCGGCGTCATCACCGACCTCGCGGTCGGCGCGCACCCGGGCGGCGCCGACGCCTGGGCCCGCCAGGACGTCATCGTGCCGGGCATCAGCGTGGGCGCGCCGCCGGACGAGTTCAACCAGCTGGGCCAGAACTGGACGCTGCCGCCGTGGCACCCCGGGCGGCTCGCCGCCCAGGCCGGGCGGCCGCTGGCCGAGCTGATCGCGGCCTGCGCGCGCAACGCCGGCGGCCTGCGCGTGGATCACGTGATGGGGCTGGCCCGGCTGTGGTGGATACCGGCCGGGATGACACCGGTCCAGGGCACCTACGTGCGGTACGACCATGAGCTGATGGGCGGCCTGCTGGCCGCGGAGGTCGCGCGGGCCGGCGCGCTGGCGATCGGCGAGGACCTCGGCACGGTGGAGCCGTGGCTGCGCAAGTTCCTGGCCGAGCGCCGGGTGCTCGGCACGTCCATGCTGTGGTTCGAGCGCCGCGCGGACGGCAGCCCGCGCCGGCCGGGTGGCTGGCGGCGCGGCTGCCTGGCCATGGTCGGCACCCACGACATGCCGCCGGCCGCGGCGTTCCTCACCGGCGATCAGGTCACCATCCGGTCCGAGCTGGGCCTGCTGACCCGGCCGGAAGCGCAGGAGCGGGCCGCGGCCCAGGAGGAACTGGCCGGGTGGCTGGCGATGCTGTCCGATGAGGGACTGCTCTCGCTGGCAGCCCGGCCCTCGGCCGCGGACTTCACGACCGCGCTCTACGCCCACCTGACCCGGACGCCGGCCGTGCTGATCGGCGTCTCGCTGGCCGATGCCGCGGGAGAACGGCGGACGCAGAACATGCCGGGCACCGTCGATGAGTACCCCAACTGGCGGATCCCGCTCGGCGATGCCGACGGGAAGCCGCTGCTGCTCGAGGACCTGCCCGGGCACGAGGGGGTGCGGGCGGTCGCGGCGGCGGTCGCCGCGGGCCTGCGCCGGTAGGCCTGCCCGCCGTCAGTGCGTCCCGCCTGGCCGGCGGGACGCACTGACGCCTATCTCATGCTGGCGCTTACTTCACGGGCGATCAGATGGGACCGAGGCAGACTCCCGAGCCCTCGGGGTTGGCCATGACCGCGCTGGTGTTCGTGCCGGCGAACCGGGCCACGTCCGGTGTGCCGTACTGGGCGTCCTTCCCGAAGGTCTGGAAGGTCCTCGGCAGGAGGTTGCCGAAGTTCCACACGCACGAGGTGATGTGCGACCCGAGCGCCGAGGGCTGCGGGCTGAGCGACCAGAACGGGTAGAACTTCGAGCCGGCCGGCGGGACGGCGCAGCCGGCACCGCTGGTGGTGTTGCACAGGGACTCAGACGCACCAACGTTGGTCTCGAACTGAATCTGCGGGTACAGCTTGCCGTTCGCCTGGAACGGCCCCGCGTAGGCGAACGCCGTGGGATGGTTCCTGCTGCCGTTCGGCCAGGTGAAGGACTGGTAGCTGGTGCCGTCGAAGTCCAGGTCACCGTTCTGGAACCGGCCGGCCAGGCAGAAGTTGGCCGCCGACGATTCCGTCACCGGCGTGCCGTTGATGGTGGCCGTGCGGGTGCCCTGCTGGAAGCACGAGCCGTCGGCGAACTCGCACAGCGCGCCGCTGCCCGAATTGTTGGTCGGGCACGCCACCGGGCCGTTCGGTCCCTCGGTGGTCGCGTTCTGGCAGATGCCGGTCGCGTCGCACGGCCCTTCACCCTTGGCGTTGGGCCCCTCGGTCCCGCCATTGCAGGTATCGAAGTCGCTCGGGTCGCTGTAGCTCTGGCTGCCGCCGGAGAACGTGAACGGGTCCTTGTTCGCCACCGAGTTGCAGACCTCGGCGTGGCCGATCTCCTGCTGCATCAGCACGCCGCCCTCGATCGCCGCCCACGGCACCTGGTTCTGCTGCTTGGCGGTGCTGTACTCGGCGTGGAAGGTGAACGGCGTGCCCGAGCAGTCGGTCATGCTGGTGTCGGTGAAGCCGTTCGCCGCGCTGGCGGTCATGAACCCGGTCTGGTGGGTCGTCAGGTCCCGGATGGTCGTCGTGAAGCCCTGCGGCGGGTCCGTGATGGAGACCTTGAGGACGTCGCCGCCGTTGATCTTCAACGTGTGGCCGTTCGGGGTGAACGTGCTGACGTTGGTCTGCTGCGGGTTCGGCGGCCCGGGAGGAACGCCGTTGGTCTGCAGGTAGGAGAAGTTGACCGGCTCGATGCAGTTGTTGTTGCAGGCGCCGTTGGCGCTGCATTCGAGGCTGTCGATGTTCAGGGCCGCGCACCACTGGGTCGCGCTGCAGCTCATGCTGTCGACGAACGGGGTGTAGCCCGGCGGGTACAGCTGGAGTTCCATGAACGCCGAGCCGGCGCCGTTCGGGTTGTTGCCGTC
>JAICWX010000078.1 GCA_025934635.1 Streptosporangiaceae bacterium
CCTTGCGCCAGTCCGTATGAGCCTGCGGCGCGGTCGTGTAATGACCGTGACAGTCAATGATCATCAGGGCCAGGTTACTTTCACGCGCGCGCCATCGCACGGGCGGATGGCGGTGACGTTAGTTCGTGTGCGCGTTCGGGAAGTGCTTGCCGATGTAGCCCACGTAGATCTTCCCGGTCTGGCCGACGTCGTCGTGATAGTAGATCCGGGGGGAGATCAGGCCCTTCCTGGCGATCTTGAAATGCGCGTCCATGAAAATGGCGCCGTCCGGGTTGATATCGGTGGGAACTGGCAGTACCCGCAGCTTCCGGAGCTTGGGTGAGCGTTCGACGGGCTCCGATTCCTGGGTGGAATGCGCGCCCGGCGGATAGCCGGGCCGCCCGGGCGGCGTATGGCCGAGGTAGGCGTGGACCCCCTTGCTGAACTCGCCGCGGCGGCGCGCGGCCGCGTACCCGTCGAGGACCCGGAGCACGTCCCAGGACTTGGCGGCCCACGTGCCGACCGGGTCGAAGTCGTCCAGTTCCAGCGCGTTCTTCGGGTCGCCGGTGAAGATGACGCAGGAAAGCACGTGCTCATCGAGGCGCTCGAGGAGCTCGGCGAACGACCCGGGCGATCGCGCGGCCGCCGTGGCCGCCCGGGTCTGGTCGACCCGGCCGACCCGGGAGAGAATGCCGCGGAGCCGGTCGAGCTCCAGCTTCGCCTTCAGCAGCTCGGCCTGCGTCTCGGCGTGATCGAGCTGCTCGTCCTCCAGCCGGGCGCGCACCAGGTCACGGTCGTCTTCGGCGTCTTCCAGCAGGTCCTGGAGGGCCTCGAGCCGCCGCGATATCTCCCGGTGACCGCGCAGCACGCCCCGGCCCTCGGCCAGCAGCTCCCGGAACCGGGCGGTCATGTCGTCCGGGCCGCCAGCGTGGGCGGCGCCCGACTGGAACTCGCTGACCAGGCTGGTGAGCAGCTCGCCGGCGATGGCGACCTCGCGGACCGCCGTGGTCTCGGCCAGCCCGGCCGGGGCCAGGCCCGCCGCCCCGTCACCTGACCTTCGCCCGGGCGAGCCGGGTGGCGTGGCCTGGATGGCACGCAGGACGGTGGCCGGCTCCTCCCGGGACAGCAGGCGGTCGACCTGGGCGACCGGTGCCGGCAGCGGCAGGGTCAGGGCCCGGCTCCGGTTCGCCCGGCCCAGCAGGTGCGCGAGCTTGCCCGGAACCTGCTCGGCGATCGTCCGGGCGAGCAGGACCCGGTGCCGCCGGGCGTCGACGGCGCTGGCCGGATCGACCTCGGGCAGGAACGTGCGGACCGCTCCCAGCGGCACCGAATGCGCGGGCCCGAACGATTCCCCGAGCTGCGCGGCCGCCCCGGCATCGAGGACATAGATGCCGGACAGCCCGACGCACTCGCGGGTCAGCCGCTCGACATGGTCGATCATCGCGGGTCCGGGCACATCCGGGATAGGCGCGGCCACCAGGGCGGTACCGCGGCGCCCGGGATCGCAGATCGCCGAGATCAGGCCGTCGACGTCAGCCTCGGTCACCACGGCCGGCCGGGCGGACAGGACCATCTCGCCATCGTGGGCGTCGGCCGCCGACAAGATGGCCCGGACCATATGCGGAACCCCGGTCCACCACGCGTCCCCGGCATCGACGTCCTTGACCAGGCGCTCCTGCGACCCGGCGGGCCCGGGTGTTGACGGCGGCGCGTTGACATCGACCCAGACCCAGTCGTCTTCATGGCCGTCACGGTGCACGGTCACGGTCGTCACCCACTCCCCCGTGGATGAGAACTCGGTCAGCCGGTACCGCCGGGCACGGGCGCCATCGGGCGTATCCAGTTCGGTCACGACGAGCTGGGCGTGCCCGGCGAGCTCGTGAACTCCGGGGGTGACCGCCACCGAGCCGTAGCCCTTGAGCGCCAGCCACGAACGGAACTGCTCGGCGGTCAGCCGGGCCGCGTCCTGGCCGTGCCGCAGCGAGAAGATCGACCGGTACCCGACTGCCATCCAGATCCCATGACTTCCCGGAGCCCGACCCGACGACGGCGCTTGGATCATCATCGTAACGCTGCCCGTATGCCCGCTGAGCTAGTGAGCCGCGGGGCCGGTTCGCCAGCGCCCAGATCTACCCCGTGTCGGATCGGGCACCCTCTTGTTCGTGGTGTAGGTAGGAGGGCGCCACCCCTGGCGCCCCGCTACCAGCGAGGGAGCAAAGATGCCGCATCCAATCGTGCACGCCGAGATCCGGTCGTCCGACCCGGACGCCACCCGCAAGTTCTTCGGGGACCTGCTCGGCTGGACCTACCCGGACCAGGGCGCGTACCCCGGCTACACGTTCGTCGACACGGGCGTGCCGGGGGCCTTGTACACCGCGATCAGCCCATTGCAGGACGGCGGCGATCTCGTCACTTTCTTCGTCGCGGTGGACGATGTCGATGACGCGGTGAACCGGGCCAGGGAACTCGGCGGCCGGGTTGTCCAGGAGCCGCAGCACGTGCCGGGCGTGTCCTTCGCGCTGATCGCCGACCCGCAGGGCCATGTCGTGGGCCTGACCAAGCAGGGCTGAGCCCGGCTGGCCGCTGCTGGCACCCGGGCCAGCGCGACCTGCTGGACAGTGGCGCCGTGGGCCGCCGCGATGGGAGGCAGCACCTCGGCGGCCCGCGCGGCGAGCGGGCCGTCGGTAGTGGTGACCGGATGCCACGGGGAGAAGACGATCTGGTCCTCCTCGGCCGCCGCCAGGAGGTCCGCGCCTCGAACGGCGCGTCCAGTGCGCGTCCGCTGTGCAGGTAGTACAGGTCGAGGGCATCCACGCCCAGCCGCCGCGCGCTCATGTGCGCGCTCTGCCGCAGGTAGTTCGGGTTGCCGACCGCATCGAGGGTGCTGTAGTCGAAGCCGCCCCGGACGAAGCCGCCCTTGGTGGCGATGACCAGGCCGGAGGGATAGGGGTGGAGCGCCTCCTTGATCAGGAGCTCGTTGTCGTGCGGGCCGTAGACGTCAGCGGTGTCGATCAGGTTGATCCCGGCCTCGACGACACCGCGCAGCACGCGGATCGCGTGGTCGTGATCCGGGTACGGTCCCCATACCTGGTCGCCGGTCAGCTTCATGGCGCCGTAGCCGATGCGGCAGACGCGCAGATCGCCGCCGATCGTGATCTTTCCCGGACTGGTCTGTTTGGTCATGATGCCCTTTTACCGTCCGCCGTCCGGCGGGTCGCCACCGGGACCGTCAACCAGCGGATTCTCATTTCGACACGGCAGCGGGACGACAGACGACCAGAATGAGCGAAGAGCTGGAGGATTCTCGTCAGTACCAAGCCATAACCTGACGCCACGGTGGAGGAACCTCATGGGAGCAGGCAGCGACCGGGCCGATGATCGGCCGGCAGCCGGCCATAAGCCTGGACTGGCTGACTGGCATGGCGAGCTCATGGCCCGGCTCGACCGGCTCGGCTGGCTGAAGGAGCTGAGCGAGCGGCTGGCCGCCGTGCTGGTGCCGGCCCGTGAGCGGCATCAGGACAATCCGGTTCTTGAGGCGCTGCACGGCGGCCGGTGGATCGGCCACCCGCTGCACCCCGCCCTGAGCGACCTGCCGGTCGGGCTGTGGGCGGGCGTCACAGTGCTGGACGTCCTGGACCGTGACCCAGCTCCCCGCCGGGGCATGGACGCGGCGGGCATCCTGAGCGCGGCCGGCATCCTCGCGGCGGGCGCGACCGCCGTGACCGGCCTGGCCGACTGGACCGTGAGCGAGGAACAGGACCGCCGCGTCGGGCTCTTCCACGGCATCATCAACACGGTGGCCCTCGGCCTGCAGGGCGCCTCCCTGGGCACCCGGCTGGCCGGCCACCGCAGTACGGCCCGCGCCCTGGGGGCGGCCAGCCTCACGGTCACGGCGGCGGCCGGTTACCTCGGCGGTCATCTCGTCTTCACCAAGGGCGTGATGGTCAACCGGGTGGCGTGGAACACCGGGCCGCGGCGGTGGGTCCGCGCGCTGGAGGATGCCGACCTGCCGGACGACACGCCCACCGCCGTCGAGGCCGAGGGCCGGCAGATCATGCTGTACCGCCGGGACGGCAGCCTCTACGCCATCGACAACATCTGCGGCCACGCCGGCGGCCTGCTCAGCCGGGGCGAGGTCGCGGGCCTGACCGTGACCTGCCCGCTGCACGGGGCCCGCTTCGGCCTCGCCGACGGCTGCGTCGGCCGCGGCCCGGCGAGCCAGCCGCAGCCCGTGCTGCCGATCCGGATCCGCAACGGCTGGATAGAGGTGCGCGGCAGCCTGCCGGCACCTCGGCGACCCGCAAAGGAAAGGACATAGCCATGGCGTTCGTCGTCGTCGCGAACCTCGATGACATCGAGGTCGGAGACACCATGCTCGTGGAGGAACTGCGCGAGCCGGTCTGCCTCATCCGCCTCGACGACGATGACGTCCGGGCGATCCACAACACCTGCACCCACCAGCAGCAGCCCCTGCACGAGGGCCGTCTCGACGACGATGACACCCTGGTCTGCGCCTCTCACGCGTCGAAGTACAACCTGACCACCGGCGAGGCCGTCGGGGTGTTCGCCTGCGGTGCCATCCCCGTCTACGCCTGCAAGATCGAGGATGACGCCATCCTGGTGGACATCGACCAGCAGCTCAACGACGCGCCCCTCCCTCGCCATAATCCTCGTTGAGCAGCCTGGTGGATGAAGGCGGCGATGCGTTCGGCTAGCCCCACGCCGGCGAGCCGTGGGTGTGGCTGCGCCGCGAGGCCGCGACGGAGCCCGCGAACCGCCGGTTGACAACTTCCTGCGCATCGGGCTGGCCGCGGCAGCATGCTAAGTTGCTGGATTGTCTGACATTCCGACATGGCGGAGGGACGGCGGGGATGAACGGCGGTCCGCAGCTGCTGGCTGGGCAGGGCACGGTGGTTTTCGGGGGCGGCCGGGGTATCGGCCGGGCGACGGCGCTGGCGCTGGGTGCGGCGGGCGGGGCGGTGGCCGTCGTAGACCTCGAGGCCGAACGGGCGCAGGCGACCGTGGACGAGCTGCGTGAGCTCGGCGCGGCGGCCGAGGCCTTCCCGGCTGACGTGCGCGCGGCGGGTGACATCGACCGCGTGCTCGCGGCGGCGGCCGGGCAGTTGGGCGGGATCGACACCGTGGTCACGGTGGTCGGCGGGATGAACGCGTTCGCCCAGTTCAGGCACCTGCACGAATACAGCGACGAGGAATGGGAGCTGCTCCTCGACGTCAACCTCCGGTACGTGTTCCGGGTGGTCAGGGCGGCCGTGCCGATCATGCTCGGGCAGGGCCGGGGCGGCTCGATCGTGAGCGTCGGGTCGATCAGCGGGGCGGTCAGCGCGCCGCACCACGTCCCGTACGGGGCGGCCAAGGCCGGGCTGGCGAACATGGCGCGGAGCGTGGCCGCGGAGTACGGGCGGTTCGGCATCCGGATGAACGTGGTCGCGCCGGGCTCGGTGGACGCGCCCGCGGTGGTGCGCGGCCAGTCCGACGCGGACTACGCCCAGATGACGGCGAAGATCCCGCTGCAGCGGCGCGGCCGGCCGGAGGACATCGCGGACGTCGTGGTGTTCTTCGCCTCGCCGATGTCGCGGTACGTCACCGGGCAGGCGCTGGTGGTCGACGGCGGGGTCTCGATCAGGTACCCGCACCTGGTCCGCAACGGGCATCCCGCCGAGGGCGGCTGACCTGCGGGTTGACACCCCGCCGGGCCCGCCGTTAGCCTTGGTCGAACTGTCAGACAATCAGTCAAAGGGGTCGCGAACTTGAGGGCGCCGCTGGCCGGAGTCAAGGTGGTCGAGATCTCGCACTACATCGC
This sequence comes from Streptosporangiaceae bacterium, assembly GCA_025934635.1. The sequence goes on from JAICWX010000078.1 coordinate 5,801, forward strand.
CGGCCCGATGGCCGGCATGGTGCTGGGCGACCTGGGCGCCGACGTGATCAAGATCGAGAGCCCGACGGCGCCGGACCCGACCCGGGCGTTCATCTACGGCCAGGGGCTGTACCTGGTGACCGACGGCGGCCGGCACATCTTGTGGGAGTCGTTCAATCGCAACAAGCGCTCGCTGGCCCTGGACCTGAAGACCCCCGACGGGCAGGCCGTGTTCCGCGAGCTGGTGGCCGGGGCCGACATCGTGGTCACCAACCTGCGCCGCCCGACGCTGGCCGCCTGGGGCGCCGACTTCGACGCGCTGCGCGCGGTCAACCCGCGGATCGTGTACGCGCTGGCCGAAGGGCTGGGCGCGAAGGGGCCGCGGGCGCAGGACCGGACCATGGACACGACCGGGATGGCCTACGCCGGCCTGATGTACACCGTCAGCGCCCAGGACGGCCAGCCGCACTACCCGCTCGGGGCCATGTCCGACGTGCAGGCCGGCACCAACCTGGCGTTCGCCGCGCTGGCCGCGCTGATCGCCCGGGACCGGACCGGCGAGGCCCAGCTGGCCACCAGCTCCCAGCTGGAGACGCTGATGTGGATGCAGTGCTACAACATCGCGGCCGCGGCCAACCTGGGCCGCAACTTCGACTCCAACAACAACCTCTCCCCGTGGTTCGCCATCTACCCGTGCCGGGACGGCGAGTGGCTGGCGCTGTCCTCCCAGAAGGTCGACACCGAGTGGCCGGCCATGCTGAAGCTGTTCGGCATGGAGGCCGTCCTGGCGGACCCGCGGTTCCGGCCCCGGCCCGGCGAGGGCGCGCTCGGGCCGCCGGCCGGCCCCGAGGAGCAGGCCGCGACGAGCAAGGAGGTCATGAAGATCTTCACCCGCGGGTTCGGCACCAGGGACCGGGACGACTGGCTGCCGGTGCTGCGCGAGATCGGGGTCGGGGTCGCGCCGGTCAACCACGTCGAGGACCTGCTGGCCGACGAGCATGTCGCCGCCGAGGGCTACCTGGTCACGCTGGACAACGGGCTGAGGTTCGTCAAGTCCCCGATCGGGGTCGAGGACATCCCGCTGCACGGCGCCCCGGACCACGGCGCGCACACCTTCGAGATCTTGTCCGGCCTGGGCTACGACGACGTGCGGATCGCCGGCCTGTACGGTTCCGGCGTGGTGGCCTGAGTGGGTCCCGGCGGCCCGCTCCCCCGCTACGACGAGCTCCCCTACCTCGAGGCGCTGCAGGCCCGGCACTGCTGGGGCGTGTTCGGCGACGGCGACGACCTGGGCACGGTCAACCTGCTCACCCCGGCGGTGGTGAGCCGCGCGGCGGCGGAGATCCGGCGCGGCACCGTCCACAGCCTCGGCCTGCCGCTGGACGTCCCCTGCCCCGCGCTGGCCCCCCGCGATCCGTACACTCACCGCATCTTCCGCCCGTCGCGGAACATGCAGGACGACGTGCTGGACGGCTTCTACCCGCAGGCCTCCAGCCAGTGGGACGGCCTGCGGCACGTCCGGGCCCGGGAGTTCGGCTTCTACAACGGCGTCGGCGATGACGACGCGGGCCCGGGCGGACGGCGGCTCGGCATCGAGGCCTGGGCCCGGCACGGCATCGCCGGGCGCGGAGTGCTGGCCGACGTGGCCGGCTACCTGGCCGCCCGCGGCACGCCGCTGGACCCGCGGCGCGAGTTCGCGATCACCGCCGAGCTGCTGGCCTCGGTCTTGGCTTTCCAGGGCACCGAGCTTCTCGGCGGGGACATCCTGCTGGTCCGGACCGGTTTCGTGGGCGCCTACCGGCGGGCCGATCCGGCCGAACGGGTGGACTTCGCGCGCCGCCAGGACTGCCCGGGACTCGCGGCGGACGAGGACATGGCCCGGTACCTGTGGGACCACCGGTTCGCCGTGGTCGCGGCGGACAACCACGCCGTGGAGTGCCAGCCGGGCGACCCGGCCGCCGGGTTCCTGCACCGCCGGCTCATCCCGCTGCTCGGGTTCGCCCTCGGCGAGTGGTTCGACCTGGACTCGCTGGCCGCCGAGTGCGCGGCGCAGGGCCGCTACAGCTGCTTCTTCGCCGGCGTGCCGCTGAACCTGCCCGGCGGCGTCGGCTCCCCGGCCAACAGCATCGCCATCACCTAACCGATTCGCGGAGGTCCCTTCAGGCATGACAGAGTTCGAGTTCGTCAAGACGAGCCGGCGCGGCCCGATCTACGAGATCACCATCGACCACCCGCCGGTCAACGCGCTGAACCGGCAGACCTACGACGAGCTCCGGGTCGCGTTCGCCGAGGTGGCCAGCATGGCCGGGACGAACGTGGTGGTGGTGAGCGGGGCGGGCCGCGGGTTCTGCCCCGGCGCCGACATCAACGACGTGCTGCACGACGTCACCGAGGAAGCCCGGCGCTCCAAGTTCGCCATCGTGGACGAGATGGTGGAGAACCTGGTGCAGATCCCGGTCCCGGTGATCGCCAAGATCCACGGCTTCTGCCTGGCGGCCGGGATGCGGATCGCGTCCTACTGCGACATCCGGGTCGCCTCGGAAGAGGCCATCTTCGGCATGCCCGAGGTCGACCGGGGCCTGACCGCGGGCAGCGGCGGCTCGCTGCGGCGGCTGAACCTGCCGGGCGGCCTGGTCCGGGAGATGATCTTCACCGGGGCCCGCTACAGCGCGCGGCAGATGCTGGACGCCGGGTTCCTGCAGCGGGCCGTGCCGCGGACCGAGCTGGACGCGGTGGCTGGCGCCCTGGCCGGGGTCATCGCGGGCAAGGAGCGGGCGTCGCTGGTGGCGATCAAGCGCTCGGTCGCGCTGGACCTGAAGTACGTCGATGCCCGCGAGGCCGAGCAGGTCATCCACGACCTGTCCGCGCAGGGCGAGGTGCCGAAGGAGACCACCGAGGGCGCGCGCAGCTTCCTGGAGAAGCGGGCGTCCGTCTCGGGCGGATAACGGCCACGGCCCGGCGCGGCGTACCGGGCCGTGCTACCAGGCCCGCGGCTAGTCGAGCGAGCTGGCCGGTGCCGGGATCCGCCCGTCTTGCGAGGGCTACCGGCGTTTCTCATAATCTTCGGCAGGCCATATCCCGGATCTGAGCCCCGCCAGGACCCTTTGCCGGGGATATGGCAGAACCGGTGGGGTCTGTCCGGCTCAGGTCTGGTCCCTGGCGGCGAGCCACACGGAGACCCCGGTCGGCTCGAACGCGTCGTATACCGTGCCGATCAGATCGCGCTGCATGGTGTCGAGATCTACAGTTCCGCGAAGCCGCGCGGTGAAGGCGGCCACGACCGTCTCGGCATCGAAACGGGCCCGGTTGAACCGGCGATCCACCGCTCGCTGCACCCGCGACCGCAGCGGGCTGAACAGTGCCGCCGCGGCAAGCGTGGATGCGGCGACCGCTACGGGCGCATGGAACCGGAACACCTGGGTGGCCAGCAGCACCAGGCCTGCGTAGACCCCGACAAGCAGGCCGGTGACAATCGCGTAGGCCAGCGTCCGGGAGATGATCCGGTCGATGTCATACAGCCGGTACTTCAGGACCGCGATGGCGATGGCCGTCCACAGGCACGCAAACGCCAGGCTCTGAAGCACGGCCACGGCCCCCGAGTCCACCCAGATCGATGCGACGAACACGACGGCCAGCAGCAGCGCGGCCGCCGCGCACCACTTCAGCTGCGACCGCTCCTCACCCGATGACTTAGCGAACCTGACGACGAGGGCCGCCACGCTGACCAGCAGCGCGGCGCTGATCAGGAGGGAAGTCATCCGGAAGAGCGACGTGGTCAGACCGGGCACCTGACTCGATGAGAGGAACGGCCGCGACCACAAGCGGGCGGCGGCGATGAGCGACAACCCGGTAGCGAGCGCGAACGCCCCGCCCGCAAACCACGCGGCCAGCCGCCAGCGCCGGGAGCGCAGGTGTCCCGTCGGGAAGAGCAGGAACAAGAAGGTGAGCACGGCGACCGGGATCACCCACGTCCAGTTGGACAGCCAGGCAAACGCCCGGCCCGCTGGCCAGGACCCCGGAACCGCGACCAGTGCGTGCAGCGCGTACTGGTTAGAGAAGGCACTCAGGCCCAGCGTCAGCCCCGCCACCAGGAACAGCCAGCCAATCAGGTTCCCTGATCGCCTGGTAGCAAGGACCAGGCCCGCCACCGGGACGGCCGCGTTCACGACCTGCCCGGAGATGTTGGACAGGGTCCAGCCCGTCAGGCTGGCAGGCACCAGATGCCGGTCCATGTACGCCAGCGCCAGCCCGCCGCCGAGCAGCGCCGCCGATCCGGTCGCGGAGCATCCAGCCACCCACCCGGCCGTCTGGGCTCTCATCTGGATTCCCTACCGCCGATCAAGGCCGCGGGCCCGGGGCTGGCTGCAGCTCATCCACGAACCGCACCCTACGCCCGCAACGTTCCGGAAACGTTACGGCTCAGTCGGAACCTCAGCGGGCCATCTCGCCTACCGCGTGACGTCAGGTATCGCGGCATGACCAGATGAGCCAATGGCCGTGCCTGATGGGCGCGTCCGCTGCCAGGTTCCGGCACCGCCCGCAGCGTCGCTGCGGGCGGGCCAGCGCGCCGCACCAGGGCGCGGGACGTTACGCGTCAGAGCGGGCGGACGTTCTCCGCCTGCGGTCCCTTCTGTCCCTGCGTCGTGTCGAACTCGACCTTCTGGTTCTCGTTCAGCGACCTGTAGCCGGAAGCTGAGATCGCGGAGAAGTGGACGAACACGTCCGCCGTCCCGTCATCGGGGGCGATGAAACCATAGCCCTTGTCGGCGTTGAACCACTTCACCGTGCCTGTTGCCATGTGCCTGAATCCTTTTATTCGTCATGTCATGCTGCGGCCTCGCCGCACCGACCGCGAGCATACCCCCTCCCGGCGCAGCATACGGAACCCCTGCTGGTCGTGGCCGTCAGCGGCACTCGCAGGGGCAGCCGAGGACGCCACAGCCTCGGCGAGGAGGTCGGTGCGGCCGTGGCGCTGAAGCCGGACGCCAGCGCGACCCCGGAGGAACCGCGCGCCTTCGCCCGCGACAAGATCGCCGTGGCCCGTTGATCCGCACGAGCATGCCTGGACCTAAGCCGGCCGCTCTTCGGGTCTAGGAGGGCTGGGCGGCGCGGGCGGCGAAGCTAGCCTGCAGGCTGCGGCGGAGCAGCTTGCCCAGCTCGTTGTAGGGCAGTTCGGGGACGAACTCGACGTAGGCCGGCACCCGGGTCGACCGCAGCCGGTCCCGCACCCAGTCCCGCAGCTCGTCCGGGGTGGGGGCCTGGCCGGGCCTGCTCACTACGAAGGCGGCGGGGACCTCGCCCCATACCGGGTCGGGGACCGCGCACACCGCGACCTGGGCCACGCCCGGGTGCCCGGCGATGACCTGCTCGATCTCGGCGGGCGGGATGTTCTCGCCGCCGCGCACGATGACGTCGTCCAGGCGGCCCTCGATGAACAGGTAGCCGTCTTCGTCCAGCCAGCCGCCGTCCCGGGTGCGAAACCAGGCGTCGGCGGTCAGCGCGGCGCCGTCGGCGTACTCCCCCGCGATGTGCTCGCCGCGTACCCACACCTCGCCCCGGGTCCCGGCCGGGACCGGCTGCCCGGCCTCGTCGCGGACCTCGAGCTCGATGTGCGGCAGGGCCCGGCCGACCGAGCCGAGCCGCCGCCGGACGGCGGGGTCGGCGTGGGCCAGCGCCGCGCGGTGGTCCTCGGGACCGAGCAGGGTGATGGTGGAGCTGGTCTCGGTCAGGCCGTAGCCGTTGACGAAGCTGACCCCGGGCAGCGCGGTCAGGGCCCGCTCCACCAGGCCGGGCGGCGTCTTCCCGCCGCCGTAGGACAGCGAGCGCAGCGCGGGGAGCTCCGTTCCGGGCCGGTCCTTTCCCGTCTGGGCCAGCTCGTCCAGGATGCCGGCCAGCATGGTGGGCACCACCATCGCGTGGGTGATCGCCTCGGCCCGCGCCGCGGCGACCCAGGCGGCCGGGGAGTAGCGGGGCAGGTAGACCAGCCGCCGTCCGGCGTACACGCTGGTCAGCACGGCGGCGACCCCGGCGATGTGGTACGGCGGCACGCTGACCAGGGCGGCCTCGTCCGGGCCGGCCGAGCCGAGGTCGCCGGTCGCGGTGACGTAGGAGAACAGGTGCCGGTGCCGCAGCACCGCCGCCTTGGGGGTGCCGGTAGTGCCCGAGGTGAAGATCCACACCGCGACCTCGTCGCCGGTCAGGTCCGGGTCCCCGGCGGCGGCCGGGTAGCGGTCCAGCCCGGCCCAGAACCGCTCCCGCGGCAGGACCGTCACCCCGTCCAGGCCGGCCAGCCGGGACGCATCAGACCTCCCGGCCACGATCAGGGCGGGCGCGGTCCTGGCCGCCAGCGCGCGCAGCCGGTCGTCCGCCAGCCGGTAGTTGACCGGCGCGAACACTTTCCCGGCGAGGGCCGCGCCGAACAGCAGCACCGGCTGGGCGGCCGAGCTCTCGTCGACCAGGCCGGCCCGCTCGGCGCCGGCCGCGGTGATCAGCGCGCCGGCCCGCCGGGCGGCGGTCAGCAGCCCCGCGTAGGTGAGCGCGTCCGGCCCGGAGCCGACGGCGACCCGGTCGCCGAACGCGTCGGCGGTCATCTCGAGCAGCAGGGAAATGTTCACGCGCGGAGCCGGGCGAACGCCTCCACGCCTTCCAGCCGCTCGCGGAAGGCGTCCCTGGCCCCGGCGCTGAGCTGTTTCAGCGGCGGCCGGACGGGGCCGCCGCGCATGCCCATCAGGTCCATCCAGTACTTGATGGTCGAGACCGGGTGCACCGCGGCACCCTTGTCCCACAGGTTCTCGTAGATCGAGTTCCACACGTCGCGCAGCTGGTCCAGGGCGAAGAACCCCTCCCAGGCCTGGCCGATCTTGCCTTCGTCGATCAGGCTGAGGTACTCGCGGATCGGCTGCCAGGACGGGCTCTGCATCAGGAACACCGACGTCGCGCCCAGCAGGACCTGCTGGTTCAGGTAGGTGCGCATGGCGGGGAAGTGCTTCTCCAGCGGGTTGGAGACCACGAGCTGGTCACCGACCGCGTGCATCGCCTCGATCGTGTGGCCGAAGTCGTTGACCGCGTCCTTGAGCGCGCACACGTTGTCGATGGCGGCCAGGCGGCTGATCGTCTCGATGCTGAAGTTGATGTGCGAGTGGTAGGTGTTGTAAGCGAAGATCGGCATCGTGACCTGGCTGGCCACGTACTCGAACCAGTCGCACACCATGTCCTGGCTCTTGGCGAACTCCATCGGGGTCCACAGCATGACCGCCTCGGCGCCGGCGCTCTGGCAGTGGTTCACCAGGTTGATCGTCTCCGGCACGCTGTAGTCCAGGGCGTGGCAGTAGGTGTGCACCCGGCCGCCGACCGCCTCGACGAACGTGGTGAACGCGTCCATCCGCTCCCGCAGGCTCAGGTACCACGGCTCGGAGAACCCGAAGCCGAGGCCGTCCACGCCGGTGGCGATCAGGTGCTCCACGTTGTGCCGGATGCCGTCGTGGTCCAGCTCGCCGCGGTCGGTGAACGGGATCATCGGGGTGGTCCAGAGCCCGGTCACGTTCTCCCGGGCCCACTGCTTGGCCGCGCTGCTGCTCATCGTTCCCTCTCCTCGGTGTACTGGATGCTGCGCTGGAGCCAGCCGCGGATGGTCGCCGCGACCGCTTCCTCGCCGTCCGCGTAGTTGTGACCCAGGTCCTCGATGAGCACGGTACTGACGTGCGCCGCGCTCATCCGGCCGGTGAAGAACGCCAGCTCCGGGCCGGCGCCGACGTCCCGGCCGAGGCCATAGAACGCGAGCACCGGGCACCGCACGCCAGCCGGCCAGTCCGCCTCCGGGTCGTAGATCAGCCCGGCCACCTCGGCCCAGCTGTGGTAGGTCTGCGCGCTGACCGTGTCGGTGCCGAAGCCGGGCCAGCTGCCGGCCGGCAGCAGCTGCTCTCCCGCGCCGCTGGCGACCAGGTCGCGGGCCAGTTCCTGGATGTCCGGCTTCAGGGTCATCAGCCCGAGGCTGGGCGAGGCGAGCACCAGCCCGTCGACCGGGCCGTGCCCGCGGGCCAGGTAGTAAAGCGCCTTGACGGCACCGAAACTGTGCCCGGCCAGCACCACCCGCCGGTAGCCCGCGGCCCGGGCCGCCTCCAGCCAGGCGGTCACGTCCAGCGCGGTGTCGGCGAACACCTCGTACCAGCTGCCGGCCCGGGCGATCCGCAGCCGGGCGCCGTCCCGCCGCCAGGCGGTCACCGCCCCGTGGTAGCCGCGCACCGCGGCGGCGGCGAACGCCACCCCGCCGCCGGCCGCCACCCGGCGGCCGATGTCCAGGTAGGGCCCGTAGTCCGGGCCGAGGCCGAAGCCGGGCAGCCACACCACGCAGGCGTCGGCCTGACCCTCGGCCGGGGTGATCAGGACGCCGGGCAGGAGCACGCCGTCGGCCGCCTCGACCTGGACGCACCGCTCGGTCACGTCCGGTACGGCCGGCGCCCAGCCGGCCGAACGGGTTCCGGCGGGGGTCACGCCGCGACCCGCACGGCCGACCCGCCGTCCAGCGCGGCGACGGTCTCGAACCGGGCGCTGACCTCGGGGTCGTGCCCGGCGATGACCAGCGCGCCGTCCTGCTCCCGGGCCCGCAGCCAGGCGTAGGCGGCCCGCATGGCCGGCACGTCGAGCACGAAGCGGTGGGGCCGGTCCCGGCGCAGCTCCTCGTAGAAGTGCACCGCGTCGGAGGCGAGCACGACCGGGCCCGTGCCGGTGCGGACCGTGGTCACCAGCTGGCCGGGGGTGTGCCCGCCGACCAGGCGGACCTCGACGCCCGGCGCCACCTCGGCATCGCCGTCGATCAGCCGGACCCGGCCGCGCCGGGCCTGGGCGGCCAGCCAGCCGATCTCGGCCGGCTCGGCCAGGTCGGCGCAGCCGGCCGCGGCCGGGCCGTCGCCGGTCCAGAAGTCCAGCTCGGGCCGGGCGGCCGAGATCGTGGCGGCCGGGAACGCATCCAGGTTGCCGATGTGGTCATAGTGCAGGTGACTGACCACGATGTGGTCCACGTCGCCGGGCGCGACGCCCAGCCCGGCCAGCGCCCGTACCGGGTCGACGAGGCAGGTCCGGCCGCGGCGGCGGCCGACCTCGGCCGCGAAGCCGGTGTCCACCAGCACGGTGGCGCCGGTCCCGCGGATCAGCCAGAAGAAGTAGTCCATCGCCAGCGCGGCGTCCGGCTCCCCGTACTGCCCGTACCGGTAGAAGGTGCCGGACCGGCTGGTCTGCACCGTGCCGTAGCGGACGGCCAGCACCTCGCCGGCGGCCTCAGCCGTCATGAGCGTCGGCTTGTCCTATCGTCACCCCGGCCCAGCCTTCGACCAGCTTGGCGATCTCGGTGCAGTCGGCGTCGTCGGCCAGTTCGGCTCCGGCCAGGGTCCACAGCTGCCCGACCGGGCCGCCGATCATCATCGGGACCTTCTGCCGGGCGGCCTCGGTCAGGGCCAGCAGCACGTCCTTGGTCATGAGCTGGGCCCGGAACCCGAAATCGAAGGTGCGCGGCAGGACGGAGCGGGGGAACTTGTCGGCCGAGGCGGTGTTGCGGCCGCTGCCGGCGTTGACCGCGTCCAGGAACCGGCCCGGGTCGAGGCCGGACTTGACGGCCAGGGACAGCGCCTCGGAGGTGATGGCCAGCGCGGACGCGGACATCAGGTTGTTCAGCACCTTGACCAGCTGGCCCTGCCCGGGCTCGTCGCCGACCAGCACGACCTGGCCGGCGAACGCGTGGAGCAGCGGGCCGGTCTCGGCGAACACGCCGGGCCGGGCCGCGGCCATCACGGTCAGCCGGCCCTCGACCGCGCCGGCGGGGCCGCCGCTGACCGGCGCGTCCAGGTAGCCGACCTTGGCCGCGTCGAGGAGCTCGCGCAGCCGCGCGGCGACCGCGGGGCCGGTGGTGGACAGGTCGACCAGGTGCCGGATCGCCCGCCCGCGCAGCAGCCCGTCGGGGCCGTCGACGACCGCGGGCATCGCCTCGGGGTCGGGCAGGCTGACGAACACGGTCCCGGCCGCGTCGGCCACCTCGGCCGGCGAGGCGCAGGCCACCGCGCCCGCCTCGGTCAGCGGCCGCATCGCCTCGGCCCGGGTGTCGAACACGGCCAGCTGGCCGTACCGGGCCAGCAGCCGCCCGGCGATCGGGCCGCCCATGGCACCCAGCCCGACGAACCCCAGGCCGGAATCGGCTGAGCTCATGCCTGCACCGCCGTTTCGTCGGCACTGGCGCCGTCGGCATCCGCGCGGCCGGGCGCGTGGCCGTTGGCCGCGGCCGGGCCGAGGACGCTCTCCGCGGTCCGGAAGGCCTCGATCGCGGCGGGCACCCCGCAGTAGACCGCGGTGTGCAGCAGGGTCTCCCGGATCTCCTCCACCGTGCAGCCGTTGTTCAGCGCGCCCTTGATGTGCACGGCCAGCTCGGTCTGCCGGTCCAGCGCGGTCAGCATGGCCAGGTTCAGCAGGCTGCGGGTTTTCAGCTCCAGGCCGGGACGGCCCCAGGTCGCACCCCAGCAGAACATGGTGACCAGTTCCTGCAGCGGGCGGCCGAACTCGCTGGCGTTGGCCAGCGAACGGTCCACGTGCTCGTCGCCGAGCACCTGCCTGCGTATCCGCTCCCCTTGGTCGAACAGGTCGTCAGACACGCTCATTTCCGGGCTTGTCCCTTCAGCGGGGTGGTCTGCAACGCGCCGAGCGCGACGGCGCCCGCCGCGCGCACGTGCGCCTCGCACGCCCGGGCGGCGGCGTCCGCGTCGTGCGCCTCGACCGCCTCGACGATCCGCCTGACTTCCTCGACGGTGTCACCCAGCCGGCCGGGCTGGGCCATCGAGATCGACCGCAGCACGGTGACCCGGGCCTGCAGGCCGGTCAGGATGACCTTGATGGTCTCGTTGGCCGCCCCGGCGAACAGCGCCTCGTAGAACTGGGCCTTGGCCTGGACCATGGTGGTGCCGCGGTAGTTCCCGTCGGCGGCCTTGCGCATCGTCTCGAACGCCTTGCGCAGGGTCTTGACCTGCGCGGCGGTGGCCTTCTCGGCGCACTGCCGGCCGGCCAGGCCCTCGAGCACCGCGCGGATCTCGTAGAGCTCGGCGGCTTCCTGCGGGGTCGGGGCGCACACCTCCGCGCCGCGCTGCGGGCTGGTCTTGACCAGGTGGTCCGCCTCGAGCTGGCGGATGGACTCCCGCACCGTCGCCCGGGACACCCCGGACCATTCCATCAGCTCACGCTCGACCAGGCGGTCACCCGGCATCAGCCGCATCTGCACGATCGCGTCCCTGATCGCGTCGGTGACCTGCTGGCGGATCAGGGTGGCCTTAGGCGGTCCCCCGAAAACCGGAGAATCCACCCGGGTCTCCTTAGTGGTTTGCTGTCCCGTAAAATTGCCTGATTGTCTGACAACTTGGCTCATGCTAACTGCCCCCTGCCTAGGGTGTCAAGGGAGGCTATAACGGGCCGTACCCGCCAGGTGCCCATCAGTCGGAAGCCGGCAGCGATTTGGCTTCCCTGACCGTCAGCGGCGCCCCGTCGGCGGCCAGCTCACCCGCGCCGCCCTTCACGCACAGCAGCTCCAGGTCGCCGGCCGCGGTGGTGTAGCGCTTGCCGATCTGGACCTGCGGGCCGTCAGCGGCGGATCCGGGGCCGGCCGCGCCCCCGCCGCCGGCGGCCGTCGCCATCGGCTCGCCGCCGCAGGTCAGGTTCACCTCGCCGGTCCCGGCCCGGATCACGATGACCTCGGCCGGCGAGCCCGCGCTGCGCCAGCGCTGCCCCACCTTCAGCTGCACGTCGTATCTCCTCTCGCTAGCCGAGGTAGGCATCGATCAGGTCCCGGCCCTCGTTGCCGATGTCGCTGACCGCTTCCTCCCGGACGATCTCGCCGCCGGACAGCACGTACAGCCGGTCGCACAGCCGCAGCGCCAGGTCGACCCGCTGCTCGACCAGCAGGATCGAGCGGCCCTGGTCCTTCAGCGCGGTCAGCGCGCCGAACAGGCCCTCGATGGCCAGCGGCGCCAGTCCGAAGGACGGCTCGTCGAGCAGCAGCAGCCGGGGCGCGCTCATCAGCATCCGGCCGATCGAGACCATCTGCGCCTCACCGCCGCTCAGGCTGGAGGCCAGCGCGTTCCGGCGCTCGCGCAGCACCGGGAAGAGCCCGAACACCGACTCCATCAGCTCGCGCACCTGGCGCTGGTCGTGCCGCAGGTGGAAGGCGCCCAGTTCCAGGTTGTCCTGGATGCTCTGGTCGAGGAAGAGCCGCCGTCCCTCCGGCACCAGGGCGGCGTGACCGCGGCCCGCCTGGTGCGCGGGCCAGCCGATGCTCTCCTGGCCGGCGATGCGGATGCTGCCGCGGCGCCGGCGCATGAGGCCCATGATCGCCCGCAAGGTGGTGGTCTTGCCTGCCCCGTTCGGTCCGAGAAGTCCGACTACCTCGCCTTCGCGGACGGTCAGGGCGATCCCCTTCAGCACGTCGTAGTGCCCGTACCGGGCGTGCAGCCCGGTGATCTCCAGTACGTTGCCGGTCATAGCCCGAGGTAGACCTCTCTGACTCGGTCGTTCTGGCGGACCTGGGCGGCCTCGCCGGAGACGACGACCTTGCCCGAGCTGAGCACGGTGACGTTGTCGCAGACATTGAACACGAACTGGGTCTGGTGCTCGACGATGATCACCGTCATGCCGCGCCCCCGGAGCTCGCGCAGCAGCCGCCCGACCTGCTCGACCTCGCCGACCGACAGCCCGGCCAGCGGCTCGTCCAGGACCAGGGTGGACGGCCGGGCCACGCAGACCGCGGCCAGCTGGACCAGCTGGCGGACGCTCTGGCTGGCGTCCGCGATCGGCGCCAGCACCCCGGTGTCGACCCCGACCGCGGCGAGCACGGTGAGCGCCTCGCGCTGGAGCCAGGCGTAGTCCCGGTGGTTCCGCACGGCCAGGGCGTAGAAGGGAGCCCGCAGCGCACTGCGGTGCAGCCGGCTGTAGCCGCCCATCACCACGTTGGTTACCGCCGACATCTCGTTGACCAGGGTCGCGGCCTGGAACGTGCGCATGAAGCCGAGCCTGGCCCGTTCGAACGCGCGGCCGCTGACCGCCTCGCCGTTGACCGACACCGTGCCGCTTTCGGGCCGGGCGCGGCCGGAGATCACGTCGATGAGGGTGGATTTACCCGACCCGTTCGGCCCGATCAGGCCGTGGATGGTGCCGGCGGTGACGGTGATGTCGATCCCGTTCAGCGCCCTGACCGCGCTCGTCGGGTACCGGTACATCACGTCCTTACAGGTCACCGCCACGGTGCCAGGTTCCGGGCGGGGACGTTCGGTGTCCCTGGGCTCGGTGCCGGGACCGGACACGCTGGGCAGGAGCGGGCCGGTGAAACGGGCGAGCCAGGGCAGCCGGGCGCTGATCCGCGGGCCGATGCTGCCCGCGAAGCCCTTCGGGAAGGCCAGCACCACGATCAGCATGACCACGCCGAAGATGACTTCGTCGATGTAGGACTGCAGGCCGACCGCGGTCGGGATGATGCTGACCACGGCCGCGCCGATGACGGGGCCGAGCGCGGTGTTGAACCCGCCGAGCAGGGCCATGATGAGCACGTTGACCGACTGGACCCAGGTGAATTCGTCCGGGCTGACCGAGCCGAGCAGGGAGAACGCCCAGCCGGCCAGGCCGACGAGCGCGCCGGACAGGGCGAACACCCCGATCCGGATCACGGTGACCCGGGCGCCGGCCGCCTCGGCGAACCGCTCCGCGTCCCTGATGCCGAGCAGCACCGGGTACACCGGCGAGCGGCGGATGCCCCACACGACCACGACCGCGATCAGCAGCACGATCATCGTGGTCCAGGCCGTCGTGGTGCCGAGCCAGCCCAGCCCGGCCGGCCAGTCCGGCGGGGTCGGGCCGAGCAGGCCGTTGGCGCCGCCGGTGATGGACATGTTGCTGACCACGGTGGTGAACACCAGCGTGAAGATCAGCGTGACGATGGCGAACTGCAGGCCGCCCACCCGCAGTGAGGCCGCGCCGATGGCCAGGCCGGCCAGGCCGGAGCCGATGACCGCCACCGGGAGCAGCAGGAAGATGTTGACGCCGTCGCTGGTCCACAGCACCGTGGTCAGGTACGCGGCCACGCCGAGCAGGCCGGCGTGCGCGAGCGAGAACATGCCGGTGACGCCGAGCACCAGGTCCAGGCTCAGCGCGACCACGGCGAACACCGCCGCGACCAGCACCAGGCCCTGCACGTAGAGGGTGCTGTGCGCGACTGAGTAGGTCAGGACCAGGTAGACGAGCACGCCCGCGATGGCGGCACCGGCCCGGAAGCCGGGCGCGCGGCGGCGTCCGGCCTCGCCCGCGGTCCCGCGGGTGGCGGGGATGGGCCTGCTAACCGCCATGGACGGCCCCCGATCCGGCCAGCCGGCCCAGCCGCCGCCGGGGCGGGCGCCGGGCGCCCTGGCCCTCGGCCAGGATCCAGCTCGGGCGGGCCACCAGCAGCAGCAAGACCAGGACGAACGGGAACCAGCTGCCCGCGTTCGCGTTGATCAAGGCGTTGGCCTCCTCGGCCACGACGCCGAGCACGATCCCGGCGTACAGCGCGGACAGCGGGTAGGTCGTCTTGGAGACGATGAAGGCGATGAACCCGAAGATGGCGTAGGTGTCGCCCATGTACGGGTTGGCGAACGAGGACGGGCCGAGCAGCACGCCGGCCACCGCGCACAGCACCCCGGACAGGGCGAACGCGCCGACCGCCATCGTGTTGGTGTTGACCCCGACCGCCGAGGCCATCTCCGGGTCGAAGGCGACGGCCATGCCGACCTTGCCCAGCGTGGTGTTCTTCCGCATCAGCTCGAACGCGGCCCCGATGGCCAGGGCCAGGAAGAAGGCCAGGAGCTGCTGCCAGGAGACGGTGAGGCCGCCGATCTTGACGGTGTCGTTCTGCAGCAGCACCGGGAACTGCACCGTGTCCGAGCCGAAGAAGTAGGCCGCGCCGTTCTCCAGCACGATGCTGATGCCGAGCGTGCTGGCCACCCAGATGATGTTGAACCGGTTCCGCCGGACCACCGGCCGGATCGCGATCAGGTAGGTCAGGATCGCGATCACCGCGGCGGCGGCGAACGCGAGCACGATCGACGCCGCGAGCGGCCAGTGCGCCAGCGAGCCCTCGGCGATGATCATGACCGCGACCATCAGCAGCTGCCCGTGGGCGAAGTTGATGACCCGGGTCACGTAAAAGGTAATGGACATGCCCATGGCGATCAGGCCGTAGATCGCGCCGTCGGACAGTCCGCTGATCAGGGTTTCCATTGAGTGTGCGTGCCTCATTCTGCCGCGTAACCGGCCGGGGTCCGGCCGGTTACGCGGCACGGGAGATCTAGGAGGGCACCGGCGCCCAGGTCTTGGTGGCCGTGCTGTACTGCACCATCATCTGGGTGGAGGTCGAGTCGGTGGTGTGGTTCTTGGTGCTGAGGCTCAGCGTCCCCATCACGCCGGGGAACCCGGTCATCTTGTTGAGCTGGGCCAGGATGTCGGTGTTCCTGGTGGAGCCCGCCTTCCTGATCGCCTGGGCCAGCATCATCACCCCGTCGTAGGCGGCGTAGCCGTAGATGACCGGGGCGAGGTTGAACTGGGCCTGGTAGTCAGAGACGAACTTCTTGGCCGCGGCGTTCGGCGCGACGGTGGCCTGCTCGGCCACCGAGTACGTGCCGTTGGCCAGGCTCCCGGCCAGCTTGGGGTAGGTATCGGTGGCGAGCATGGTGTCACCGCCGATGACGTACTTGGGGTGCACGCCGGCGTTGTGCATGTTCACCACGAAGCTGCCGTCGTCCTGCGGGTCCAGGCCGATGTAGACGCACTCGGCGCCGGAACTCTTCAGCGCGGCGACCTCGCTGGCCAGCGGCACGGTCGCGCCGGTGGTCAGGTTCTCGGTGACCTCCTGGTCGACCTTGATCGCGTCGGCCTTGCCGGCCGCGGCGAAGGTCTGCTTGAAGATCGTGTTCTCGCTCGGCGAGTAGGTGTCGTTGCCGTAGAAGATGCCGATCGAGTCGCAGTGCGCGGCGGCGAACTTGGACTCCTCCTGCGCCATCGCGAACGTGCTCGGCGAGTTGGAGAACGCCCACGGCAGCGGGTCGGTGCCCGGGCCCTTGGGGTAGATCGTGGTGCCGCCGGCGCCCACGTCCCCGATCACCGGGAGCTTGTACCGGGAGGCCAGCGCGGCCGCGGTCGGGCCCTCGGACGGCGAGCCGGAGATGCCGACCGCGCCCTGGCTGACCAGGTGCTCGAAGTACTGGGTGTCCAGGGTGGAGGAGAACGCGTCGTTGTACCAGACGAACTTGACCTGGCGTCCGAGCAGGCCGCCCTTGGCGTTGATCTGCTGAATCGCGAGCTTGGCCGCGTTGATGGTGGCGGTGCCGGCCGCCGCGTACGCGCCGGTGGTGCCGGCCAGGCCGCCGATGATGATCGGGCCCTTGGTGCCGGAGCCCGACCCTCCGCTGCCGCCGCTGGCCGAGGATGCGCAGCCCGCGGCGAGGGTGACGGCAACCGCGGCGGCCAGCAGGCCGGCCCCGGTGCGCAGCCGCGGCGAGCGCGGCCCGGATGCGCGGCCGTTCATCGGGTGACCGGTCCGCGTCTCGAGTTGTTCCTGATCAGGTACATGGCTGTTACGCCTCCCACCATGAATCGCGACTGCCATGTCGCGTCCAGAGATATCCGACCCTCGCTGTGCCGTCCGAGGACGTGTCCTTGAGATTCTTCCGGATCGCCTGCTTGCCTACTTGACGGATTGTCAGACGATCTGAGAAGAGTGAGACGAAAGTACCTTCGTTCCCAAACGGGTGTCAAGACGCTCCGGCCCAACTCCGGGCTCGTAACGTGATTGAGACTTTCACCCGCCTCACCTCGGAGGATCTGCGCGGGCGGCGCCGCCGGGACTAGCGCAGGGCGGCGAGGACCGCATCCGGCCGCCGGTCGAGCGGCCCGGTCAGCTCCAGCACCGGGATGTGCTCCCAGGCGTTCAGCGGGTCGTCGTAGACCAGTTCCAGCAATGCGTCATTCACCTGCGCACGCAGGCCGGGCAGCTCGGCGGGCGGCAGGACCCGCTCCGTCTCGGCCGTGATCGGGGTGATGACCAGCAGGTCGAGGCGCGCGAAAGCCAGGCGGAGTACGGCCGGGTCGGCCTCAGTCTCGGGATCCGCGCCGGCTCCGGCCAGGTAGGCGAGGTAGTCCAGCGGTGTCCGGTCGAAGACGACACCGGACAGCGGCGGCGATGCGGTCAGGCTGTGCAGCGAGCAGGCCAGCAGGGCGCGATAGTCCTCGGGCGATGGCGGGAACCCGAACTCGTACCCCTGTTCCTCGAGCTGGTAGTACGGCTCGTCCGCGACCGCGTGGCCCGGCAGGCGCGCGCACAGCGCCGTGGCCAGCGTCGACTTCCCGGTCCCGTGCGTCCCGGAGATGCCGACCCTCATCGGAGGGCCCTGGCGTTGTTCGGCGGCGGGGCGGGCTCGGCGCGGGCCGGGCGGCGCTGATCGCCGTTAATCCGGGCAGCGGTGTTGAGCATCGCCGCGGCGAGCATCACCACGACCAGCACCCAGAAGAGCCAGACCGGCCAGTCGTGGTGCTCGATGAGCTGCCAGGTCTCCCCGGCGGCGAGCAGGGTGCCGCCGGCGGCCACGGTGAACCAGCCGGTGGCCTTGTGCCGGAAGCTGGCGAACTGCTCACGCTGGGTTTCGGTGAGCAGCGCGAAGGTGGCCTCCCGGTACGCCTTGTTCCAGCGGCGGCGCAGCACGTACATGACCGGGGGCAGCAGCCACCACCACGCCGACGGAGGATCCGGCCGCTCTAGCTGGCCGGCCGATGCCTTGATCCCCTCCATGCCCTCGCGGTCGAAGTCCAGCTCGGCGAGCTCGACCGAGCCCTGGTAGAGCGGGCCGGCCACCAGCAGCCAGGACCCGGCGAAGACGACCCAGCTGATCATCTCGTTCATGGGCCTAGCCTGCCAGCCCGGGGGCGGTACGCCTACCTGTCGGCTGCCATGTCGGTTACTGCCCGCCGAGCTGGTTACCAGCGCCGTCACCAGGGCGAGGTTGAGCGGCAGCACGACGGCCAGGCGCCGGGTACCGGACACGGCCCGGTCGTATGAGGCTCCGAGGGGCTGATGCTGTCCGCGGGTGCGGGCGGGGGATGATCATTGTCGTGACTGGTGCGGATGATCCGGCGCGGGCAGGGCTGCTGCGCCGCGGGTTCACGCTGGAGTACGTGACGCTCGGCTGGAACGTGGCCGGCATCATCATCCTCGCGATCGCGGCGGTCGCGGCCCGGTCGGTGGCGCTGGCCGGGTTCGGGCTGGACTCCCTCGCCGAGATCGGCGCGTCCGTCGTGGTGATCTGGGAGCTGGCCGGCACGGGCGAGGACCGGCAGCGGCGCGGCCTGCGGCTGATCGGGTACGCGTTCACCGTCCTCGCCGTCTACCTGCTCATCCAGTCCACCGCGGTGCTCGCCGCCTCTTACCGCCCCGGGCACTCGCTGCCCGGGATCGCCTGGACCGCCCTGACCGCGGCGGTCATGTTCGCGCTGGCGGCCGGCAAGGCCCGGACCGGGCGGGCGCTGGACAACCCGGTACTGCGCGCCGAGGGCCGGGTCACCGCGATCGACGGCATCCTGGCCGTGGCGGTGCTGGCCGGCCTGACACTGAACGCGGCGGCAGGCTGGTGGTGGGCCGACCCGGCCGCCGGCTACGTGCTGGCGTACTACGCCGCCCGCGAGGTCCGCCAGATCTTCTTCCCCGCCGGGCACTGAGCTGTCATCCCTGATGTCATCCGCAGAGCGACAGGTCATCTGGCACGCGGTGCGGGCCATGACGAAGGTCGGCGCCGGCCCCGGAATTACCCGGTCCTGGTCTCCTGGCCTTCATTGTCCGGTGCCTCCTGCCGCCCGGGCGCCTCCCGGATGTCCAGCCGCACCCGCCTGCCGGTCAGCTCTTCGAGCTCGCCGCGGAGCCGGTCGGCCTCCTCGCCGCGAGGACCGGTCACCAGGATGGGCCGGGCGGCGCGGATACTGACCTGGACCCGGTCCGCGGTCCGGCTGACGTCCACCGCCGACAGGCCGACCACCCGCTCTATGGCCCGCTGCACCGCACCGCGGATCGCGGCGTCCTCCGCAGCCTCCGCCCTGGCGAGCAACTGCTGGTCCTTCACGATCCGGCGGGCCACGGTGTACTTCTCGCCAGTCTCGGCCATCCGGGCCCGGACCTGATTCTTGAACGCGCTGTCGTCAGTCACGCTAATCCCTTACGGCGACGCTGCCCCGCACCCTGATCGCCTGGCTCAGCAGTGACCGATCTCACCGGCAGCGCGAACCAGCGGCCCTTGTCCTCACAGCCACCGCAGGCGCGGGCCGCGGTCAGCTCGGAGTGCGGCAGACGCTTCTGCCACCACTCACGCTACCAGGCTGGATCTGCGCGGTCACACCCACCTAACCAGCTGCCCTGAACAATGACGTTTACCGCGATCGAGCCGGGAGGCACCCGTCCCCGATCAGGGGCTCTGCCCGGCTAAGAATCGGCGATCTTACGCATGATCAGGGCGGCCTCCGCGAGAGTGCGACGCTGCCTTGGAGTGAGCCGATCGAGCTTCGTAATAAGCCACCGCTCCCGGTGCCGCTTAGCGGCCTCCCTGACCTCGCGGCCAGCTGGCGTGAGAGTGAACAGAACGCGCCTGCCATCTGACGGGTCCGGGCGGCGAACCACGTACCCGCTCTTGGCCAGCCGGTTGACTGTCTGGCTCATCGATCCCGGTGTGACGCGAGCCAGCTCGCTCAGCTCCGTAAGCGTCAAGGGACCCCGCGCGTTCGCGCACCGGCTCCTGGACTTCTTCGCCGAGCGCGGCTGGGCCGGCGCGCCACAGTTCCTCGGCACCGATGAGCTTGGCCGCGAGGTTCTCAGCTATCTCGATGGCCACGTGGCATGGGAGGCCGAACAGCCGCCGGACGTGCGGTCGGAGCGCAGCCTCACCCGGATTGCCGGTCTGGTCCGCGAATTCCATGACCTGACGGCAGGCAGCACGCTGGCCGGGGATGCGGAGGTCGTCTGTCACAACGACCTGTCGCCCAAGAACACCGTCTATCGCGACCTGGGTGCCGGGCTGCACCCGGTGGCGTTCATCGACTGGGATCTGGCCGCGCCGGGGCGCCGCGTCCACGATGTGGCTTTCATGTGCTGGCAGTACCTTGACCTCGGGCCGGGCATCACCGAGGTGAGCGACGCGATATCTGGAATCCGGATGCTGTGCGACGCGTACCGGCTGGCCGAACGCGGCGACCTGGTCGAGACGATCCTGTGGTGGCAGGACCGGTGCTGGCGCGGCATACAAGCATCCGCTGCGGCAGGCACGCCATCGGGACTCGCCCTGCGCGATGCGGGCGCGATCACGGAAGTGCGCAACGCCTGGCAGTGGGTCCGCAATCACCGCGACCGGCTGCACACCGAAGTCCAGTAGACAGGCAGGACGATATCCGCCCGGGCACGGATCATCCGACGTCGCCGGGCGCGATAGTTCCCTCGGCTCGCGTCAGGCGCAGGGTGCGGATCTGGAACGGGCGGAACGACAGCTCGACCGTGCGGCCGCCGGTGACGGGTAGCGGCCCGGCGCCGGATAGCGGGCGTTCCAGCAGGTCGGTCGTGGTGGCCGGGCCGATAGTGAAGTCCGCGGTCAGCCGGGCGCTGGCGCGCCCGCCCCGGGATTCGTACAGCCGGACGATCACGTCGCCGGACTGGTCGTCGGCCAGCTTGACGGCTTCGGTCACGACCGCCTGGTTGTCGACGGCCACCAGGGCCGGGACTGACCCGGTCGCGGCGGCGCGGACGGGGCGCGGCGGCAGGTTGATGAGATAGCCCTCGCGGATCGCGTCGGCGATCCCGGCGCCCGGGACGAACGCGTAGCGGAGCGTGTGCGCGCCCTGGTCGGTGTCCGGGTCGGGGTAGCGCGGGGCGCGCAGCAGCGACAGCCGGACCGTCGTGGTGGTGCCGCCGTCGGCCCGCACGGCGCTGGTGACGTCGTGACCGTAGGTCGAGTCGTTGACCAGGGCCGCGCCCCAGCCCGGCTCGCCGATGTGCAGGAAGCGGTGGGCGCAGATCTCGAACTTGGCCGCCTCCCAGCTGGTGTTGCAGTGGGTCGGGCGGAAGACGTGGCCGAACTGGGTCTCCGCGGCGCTGCGGTCGGCCCGCACGTCGACCGGGAAGGCCACCTTGAGGAACTTCTCGCGCTCGTGCCAGTCGACCTCGGTCTCGAAGTCGAGGCGCCGGGCGCCGGCCTGCAAGGTGATCAGCTGGGTGACCAGCGAGGCGCCGAAGGCGCGGGTCACGCGGACCCTGGCGGCCGCGCCGGACTCCCCGGCCTTGACCAGCTCGAGCTCGGCGACGTCGGTCAGGTCGGTGACCGTGTTGCGGTAGAACCGGTCGACGTCCCAGGCATCCCACTCGTTCGGCAGGTCGGGGTGCAGCTGGAGGAGGTTGGCGGTGGCGCCCGGGGCCAGCGCTTCACGCGCGGCGGCCAGGTCGGTCACCGAGGTGACCAGGCCGCGGTCGTCGATGACCACCCGGAGCAGGCCGTTGTCCAGGCTGAAGCCGCCGCCGGGCAGGTGCTGCCCGGTCACGGCGGCGGGGGGCGTCGCGGGCCGCCCGGCGGCCATGGCCGGGACGCCGTCGCGCTCGAACGGCGCGGCGTTGAAGACGATGCTGTCGTCCGGGCCGGCTTCCTGAGCAGCACCGGGCTGGATCAGCGCTTGCTGCGCGCTGGCGATGATCTCTTCGAGTTCGGCGGCGACGGCCGCGTAGGTGGCGCGGGCCTGGCGGTGCACCCAGGCGATGGACGAGCCGGGCAGGATGTCGTGGAACTGGTGCAGCAGCACCGTCTTCCACAGCCGGTCCAGCTGCTGATACGGGTACTGGTAGCCGGCCCGGACGGCGGCGGTGGCCGCCCACAGTTCCGCCTCGCGCAGCAGGTGCTCGCTGCGCCGGTTGCCCTGCTTGGTCTTGGCCTGCGAGGTGTACGTGCCCCGGTGCAGCTCCAGGTACAGCTCGCCCACCCACACCGGCGGATCGGGGTACTCGGCCTGGGCCTTGGCGAAGAAGTCGGCTGGCTTCTCGATGCGCACCCGGGCCGAGCCGTCCAGGTTGCCCAGCCGCCGTGCCCGGGCCAGCATCTCCTCGGTCGGACCGCCGCCGCCGTCCCCGTAACCGAAGGGCATCAGCGAGCGGGTGGCCCGGCCCTTCTCCCGGAAGTTGCGGACCGCGCGGGCCAGCTCGCGGCCGGAGAACTCCGCGTTGTACGTGTCCACCGGCGGGAAGTGCGTGAACACGCGGGTGCCGTCGATGCCTTCCCAGTCGAAGGTGTGGTGCGGGAACTTGTTGGTCCGGCTCCAGGAGATCTTCTGGGTCAGGAACCACTTCGAGCCGGACAGCGCGACCAGCTGCGGCAGCGCGCCGGAGTAGCCGAAGGAGTCGGGCAGCCAGACCTCCTCGGTCTCGACGCCGAACTCGTCGAGGAAGAACCGCTTGCCGTGGACGAACTGCCGCGCCATCGCCTCGCCGCCGGGCATGTTGGTGTCCGCCTCCACCCACATGCCGCCGACCGGCACGAACTGGCCCGCGGCCACCTTCTCGGCCACCCGGGCGAACACCTCGGGACGGTGCTCCTTGACCCAAGCCAGCTGCTGGGCCTGGGACATCACGAAGATGAACTCCGGATGGTCGTCCATCAGCGCCGTGACGTTGGTCGCGGTCCGCGCCACCTTCCTGACCGTCTCGCGCAGCGGCCACAGCCAGGCCGAGTCGATGTGGGCGTGGCCGGCCGCCGAGACCAGGTGCGCGGACGCGTGGGCCGGGGTGGCCAGCGCCGGGGCGAGCTCGCCGCGGGCCGCCGTCGCCGTGCCGGGCACGTCGTCCAGGCTCAGCGTGTCCAGGGCCCGCTCGATGGCCCGCAGGATCTCCCAGCGCCGCGGCCCGTCCACCGGCAGCTCGTACATCAGCTGGCTGAGTACGTCGAGGTCCTGCACGAGTTCCCAGACGCCGGTGTGGAAGACCGCGAGGTCGGCCCGCAGCAGCCGGTACAGCGGCTCGTCCCCGGCGGTGAGCGTGTCGCCGAGCTGGGTGACGGGCCCCCGGATCTCCGGGTTGGCCGCCGCCTCGACGAAGAACTGCACCAGGCCGGCCGCGGGCGCCAGCTGGTCAAGCCGCACCGAGCGCTGCTGCCGGTGCAGGCCGCGCACCGGGCACCCGTTCGGCAGGTAAATCAGGCCCTCCGCGGCGAACCCGGGGCCGCCGTGGCTGAAGCCGAGGTCGATGACCGCCGCGACATCGCGCCCGGCCCACTCGGCCGGCACCCGCCCGCGGCAGGAGAACCAGGTGGTGCCCCACGGCCGGCCCCAGGCGGTGCCCACCGCGAAGGGCTGGTACTGCGCCGCCAGCGCATCGGCCGGCGGCACCGGCTCGCCGGGCACGTGCCAGGCGCCTACCTCCAGGGGCACCGCCTCCCCGGACACCGCCGCACCGTGAACCGCAGGACGGATACGCTCCCTCAGCACTCGCTCCAGGCGCTGCTCGGTCAGGACGCGGTCGTCATGCATCAGCTTTTCCTGCTCCTCGGGTAGGTGCGGTCCTGGCATTATCGCCGCAGCCCGGTGCGGCGTGCCCCGGCACGCCGCACCGGTTTCCCAGCTGGGGGAATCAGCCCTTCGGCTGGAGGTACCCCTGCTCGAGCATCAGCGTCAGGCCCTGGGTCATGTTGCCCTGGCCCAGGATGTTCCACAGCGGTCGTCTGGCGGCCGGGTCCCCGCTGCCTGCCGAGAAGGCTGAATGGGCGCGGGCTCAAGACGGCAGATCAGTTCTGTACCTGCTTTGTGACAGGCATACCGTCGACGAGGCGAAACGCTGATCTGGCGGATTTGGCATCCCGAACCGCAGCCAGATGGTTCGCGTAATGACGAGGTGATTTCTTTTCTCAGAGATCTGGTCAGGAAGCTCCGGCTTGAACTTGGCGCTGA
>JAICWX010000582.1 GCA_025934635.1 Streptosporangiaceae bacterium
AGGCCGGCGATCTGCCCGGCCTCCTTGGTGGCCTGCCGCTGGGAGTCGTTGAAGTACGCCGGGACGGTGATCACCGCGTCGGTGATCTTCTCGCCCAGGTACGCCTCCGCGTCCCGCTTGAGCTTCTGCAGCACGAACGCGCTGATCTGCTGCGGGGAGAACTTCTTGCCGTCGATGTTGACGGACCAGTCGGTCCCCATGTGCCGCTTGACTGAGCGGATGGTCCGGTCCACGTTGGTCACGGCCTGCCGCTTGGCGACCTCGCCGACGAGTACCTCAGCGTTCTTGGCGAAGGCGACAACGGACGGAGTGGTCCGTGAGCCCTCAGCGTTGGCGATGACCGTGGGCTCGCCGCCCTCGAGGATGGCGACGCATGAGTTGGTCGTCCCCAGGTCAATCCCTACCGCACGTGCCATGAGCAGTCCCTTGCTTTGAAGTGTTGAATGTTTAGTTGAGTAGTTCGGGCTCAAGCTTGCCAGCCGGGGCTACCGCCGTCAAATGACTTGAGTCACTTAGGCTCAACTTTCCGGAGCCCGGGATGATTCCCGCCTGGCGGGGAAGTTTGCGACCGGGGCCGGGAAGTTTGCGCCCGGGCCACCGGGGCAGGCGGGCTGGCCGGGGCGGGGTACGTCCCACCCGTTCGGTATAAAGGGTTTAAATAGTGTGACAAGTCGGCCGACGCGAAGCTGGTACGAGGCGGTCATGTCGCGGCGGGGCCCGGGTGGCTACGCTTGAGCTCCGGATACTGAGGAGGTTCGCGTGGTCCTGCGGATGACTGTCGGCCTGGTCCTGACCGTAGTCGCGCTCGCGATCGCCGGGCGCCGGATGTGGTGGCTCAAGCGGCTGGCGTTCACCGGGCAGCCCGCGCCGGAGCGGATAGCGGCGGTCCGCGAGCATCCGGGCCGGGATGCCGGGGTGCAGGCAACCGAGGTCATCGGGCAGCGCAAGCTGCTGAAATGGTCGATCCCGGGGGCAGCGCACGCGGCCACCTTCTGGGGCTTCATCGTCTTGATCCTGACCCTCATCGAGGCCTACGGGAACCTGTTCAGCCGGACGTTCGCGATCCCCGGCATCGGGCACTGGGCCTTCATCGGCTTCATCGAGGACCTGTTCGCGGTGGGGGTGCTGGCCGGCATCATCACGTTCACGGTGATCCGGCTGCGCAACAACCCGCACTCCGAGGGGCGCAAGTCGCGGTTCTTCGGCTCGCATACCCGGGCCGCCTGGGTCGTCCTCGGCATGATCTTCGGTGTCATCGCGACACTCCTTCTCTACCGGGGCGCCCAGATCAACACCGGCGTGTTCCCCTACGCCCACGGCGCGTTCGCCTCCCAGATCGTGGGGCACTGGCTGCACCCGCTCGGCACCGGTGTGAACAGCGTGCTCGAGGCGGTCTTCGTGCTCGGCCAGGTCGGCGTGGTGATGGCCTTCGCGGTCATCGTGGTCTACTCCAAGCACCTGCACATCGCGCTGGCCCCGCTGAACGTCATGTTCTCCCGGCGGCCGAACGCGCTGGGCCCGCTCGAGCCGATGCGGTCCAACGGGAAGGTGCTGGACTTCGAGGAGGCCGATCCGGACACCGACGTGTTCGGCCTGGGGAAGATCGAGGACTTTACCTGGAAGGGCCTGCTGGACATGGCGACCTGCACCGAGTGCGGGCGCTGCCAGTCCCAGTGCCCGGCCTGGGCCACGGACAAGCCGCTGTCGCCCAAGCAGCTCATCCTGGACCTGCGCGACCACGCCTTCGCCAAGGCGCCGTACCTGCTCGCGGCCTCGGATGAGGAGCGGGAGAAGCTGCCGGACGCGGTCAAGGCGGAGGCCGGGCGGCCGCTGGTCGGCGGGGCGGACGTGAACGGGGTCATCGACCCGGACGTGCTGTGGTCCTGCACGAACTGCGGGGCGTGCGTGGAGGAGTGCCCGGTCGACATCGAGCACATCGACCACATCGACGGGATGCGCCGCCACCAGGTGCTGATCGAGTCGGCGTTCCCGGTCGAGGCGTCCGGGATGCTGAAGAACCTGGAGAACAAGGGCGACCCCTGGGGCATGGGCGGCAACCGCCGCGGCGACTGGATCACCGAGCTCGACTTCGAGGTGCCGGTGGTCGACGGCACGATCGACCCGGAGACCGAGTACCTGTTCTGGGTCGGCTGCGCGGGCGCCCTGGAGGACCGGGCCAAGAAGACCACCAAGGCGATCGCGACGCTGCTGCACGACGCCGGCGTGAAGTTCGCCGTGCTCGGCCCGGCCGAGACCTGCACCGGCGACCCGGCCCGGCGGATCGGGAACGAGTTCGTCTTCTCGATGCTGGCCCAGCAGAACGTGGAGACGCTGAACGAGGCCGGGCTGGCCAAGGGCTCGGGCAAGAAGGTCGTGGCCTCCTGCCCGCACTGCTTCAACACCATCTCCCGCGAGTACCCGCAGCTCGGCGGGGACTACGAGGTCATCCACCACACCCAGCTGCTGGCCAGCCTGGTCAAGGACGGCAAGATCCGGCCCGCGGGGGAGATCAAGGAGAAGATCACCTACCACGACCCGTGCTTCCTGGGCCGGCACAACAAGGTCTTCACCCCGCCACGGGAGATCATCGACGCGGTGCCCGGCACCACCGCCGAGGAGATGCACCGGTGCAAGAACCGCGGGTTCTGCTGCGGCGCCGGCGGGGCGCGGATGTGGATGGAAGAGCGCATCGGCAAGCGCATCAACACCGAGCGGATCGACGAGGCGCTGGAGCTGAACCCGGACACGATCTCTACCGCATGCCCGTACTGCATGGTCATGCTGGGTGACGCCGTGGCGGCGAAGAAGAGCTCCGGTGAGGCCAAGGAGACGCTCGAGGTAATCGACGTGGCTCAGCTGCTGGTCCGTTCGGCCGCCACCCCGGTGCGCGCGGCGGTCGCGGACGACGCGGGGGCGGCCCCGGTTGGGGACGATGCGGCGGGCGCGGCCACCGGCCAGGACGGAGCGGGAGCCCCGGATAGCTGACCTCGTTGTCAGCCGCCGGGCCCTCGCCGCTCACTGGTACCCGGCGGCCGGATCCTGCGGCTCCCGGAACTCGGCTGGCCGGTCGAATGACGGATCGCGATACCGGCGGCCGAGGCCGCCGTGCGTCTTGACGATCTGCCAGTCGCGCCAGTAGGCCTCGTTGTCGTTCACTGCGAACAGCCGGTCGCCCAGGCGGCCGGGCAGGGCCGCCAGCCAGCTGAGCATGATCCAGCCGGCGGTGGCTAGGGCGCCGAGGCTGCGGGTCCCGGTGATCCCGGTGATTCGGGTGCCGTCCGGGCCCGGCCGCCTGGCGGCGGCCCCCTGGCCGGGCGCGCCCGGCCCTGACGGGCGCGTCGGCGCAGCCGGCTCGGCTAGCCACCAGGGCTTGTC
>JAICWX010000166.1 GCA_025934635.1 Streptosporangiaceae bacterium
CGCGACCCGCCGCGCCTCGCGCAGGCCGCTTTCGATCGCGCCGTCGACGAAGCCGCCCCACAAGCTCGCGTTGTCGCTCGAGGCGAAATGCACCACGCCCGCGGGCCGCTGCAGCCCGGCCAGGTCGCGGGTCAGCTGCCCGGGCCGGTGGATCATCCAGGTGGTCCGTGAGAGCGGGTCCTTCATCCAGTCGTGCGCGGCCACCGCGGTGACCTCCAGCCCGGGACGCAGCGCGTCCACCGCGGCCTGCACGTCGGCCACGCTGGTCACGTCGAGCTGCGTATGGTCAGGGCCGAATCCGACGAGGACCGTCGCGTCGTCGTCCGCGAACTCGGTCTTCAGCACCGAGATCGGATGCCGCGGGCTCGCGTACGCGAAGAACCGCGGGACCCGGCCGCGGGCCTTCACCCAGACCTTCACGCCCTGCGACGCGACGGTCTCGGCGTTCGCCCGCTGCCAGGCGTCCGGCAGCCCCGGCTCCCACGCGATACCCGCGATCGCGTTCACCGGCAGCGTCGAGATCACCCGCCGGGCGCGCACCTCGGTGCCGTCGGCGCAGGTCACGACCGCGCCGTCCGCCGTCTGGGCGACCCTCGTCACGGTGACGCCCAGCCGGATCTCGCCCGCGACGTCTTTTGCGATCGCGTCAGTGAACCCGCTCATGCCGCCGACGACCCGGTAGGTGGCCGATGCCTCGTGCATCAGCTGCCAGTGCCCGCCCGCCGCGGCGACCCAGCGCAGCGCGCTGGACAGGCCGACCTGGTCGAGCCGGGCGTTCACGTGCCCGACCCACACCGCCTCGTTCGCGCTGCGTGCCTCATCGTCGAGTCCGAGGGCGTCAATCCGGTCCTGGATGCTGAGCGCGTCCAGTTGGCTGATCTCCCCGGTCACCGGGTCGACGCCACGCGGGATGGCGGTGCCGACGTCTTCCACGATCGCCTGCTGCCCGTCGGCGATGAGCGCCATGAACTCATCCAGCGTCCCCGTGCGCCGGGCGTCGTCCGCGCCGAGCCAGTACGCCTCCTCGACCGCGGGGCTGCGCGTGATCTCCCGGCCGTACCGGGTCATCTCGGCCCACGTGTGCGGCTGCACCCAGTGCACCCAGGTACCGCCGAGCTCCAGGTCGTGGCCGAGCCTGTGGTCAGTCCAGGTACGCCCGCCGACCCGGTCGCGGGCCTCCAGCACGAGCACGCCGAGCCCGGCGCGGCCCAGCTCGCGCGCGGCGACGAGTCCCGCGAACCCGGCGCCGATAACGACCACGTCGGTATCGGCCCGCGCCTCGCCGTTGCGCGGGCCGCCGGCCTCGGTCATGAATGCACCTCAGGACCCGTAGCGGAAGGTTGCCGTACAGCCGCCATCGACGGTCACGATCGAACCGGTCATGAATGACGCCTCGTCAGATGCGAGGAACGTCGCGACGCGGGCCACTTCCGGTGCCTGCGCCTGGCGGCCGATAGGCTGCAAGGCGGCGTTCGCTTCGCGCCGTGCCTCGGCGGCGGCGCGCTCGGCCGGCGGGAGGGATGCCCGGTGCCCGCCCATGTCGGTGTCGATGTACCCGGGGCAGATGGCGTTGACGCGGAGGCCGTCGGGGCTGTAGTCGACGGCCAGCTGCCGGGTGAGGTTGACGATGCCTCCCTTGGAAGCACAGTACGACGGGGCCAGCGGCGCGCCGATGATGCCGTACGTGGAAGCAATGTTGATCATGGAGCTCCGCGGCCGCCGCACGAGGTGGGGGATCGCCGCCCGGGCACACAGGAAGGTCCCGCGCAGGTTGACGGCGATCGTCCGGTCCCAGGCGTCGATGTCGAGTTCGTGCAGGCGACACGACCCGCCGGAGATGCCGGCGTCGTTGACCAGCACGTCGAGTTGCCCGAAGTCGGCGACGGCACCGCCGACCAGCGCGTCGACCTGTCCGGCATCGGCCACGTCGCATGACCGGAAGGACGCCCGGCCGCCTGCGCTCAGGATCTCCTCGACAGTTCGCTGGCCGCCGTCGACGTTCGTGTCACCGATGGCGACGATGGCGCCCGCGGCTGCCATGTCGAGGGCGATGGCGCGCCCGATGCCGGTCGCCCCGCCTGTCAGGAGCACTACCCGGTCGTTCAGGGAGGGCATCAGTCCCTGCCTCCTCTTTCTCTGTGCGGACTCGCCTTGTTGCAAGCTAGTACCCGACCTAAAAACTCAGCTCAGAAACCGTACAGAATCCGGCGGTCTACCTGGCCGCGGGGCACATACCATCAACTTGGGTCGCGATCTACGGGCAGGTGGTGGCCGGTGCGGAAGCTGACCGCGGTGACGGGAAGCGCGGGCTTCCTGGTGGTCGCGCCAGGGGTGGTGGCGGGCCTGGTTCCATGGTGGCTGACCGGGTGGCAGGCGGGTGTCCTCTATCCGCTGCCGGTACGGGTGCTCGGCGCGGTGGTGACGGCGACGGGCGCGGCCGTGCTACTCGGCGCGTTCGCGCAGTTCGCTTTGGAGGGCCGGGGTACCCCGGCACCGCCGGCGCCTACCGGGCAGCTGGTAGTACGCGGGCTGTACCGGTACGTGCGCAATCCCATGTACCTGGCAGTACTGGCGGTTATCGCTGGCCAGGCCCTGCTGCTGGGCCGTCCGGTCCTGTTGGGCTACGCCGCTATCGTCGGCGCGGCCTTCGTCGCATTCGTCTACGGGTATGAGCAGCCCACGCTGAGCCGGCAGTACGGAGCCCAGTACGCGGCTTACCGGCGGGCTGTGCCCGGGTGGTACCCGCGGTTGAAGCCGGTCCGCACCACGCCCGGCGCTGACCCGTGACGGGGCAGGCCTGCAGATGCCGCCCGCGATCCTCGCGCCGGCGGAAGCCAAACGGGACTTACCGGATAGGCCCGGGCCGGAAAGATCGCTCCGTGGAACCTGCAACCTGGCAGGTCTTCCTGATGTGATGCCAGCGAGGTCAGTGTCGTCTTCGGGCGGCCGTACTGGCGCCCGGCGGCCGCCGCAGGTCGCGTGTGTACGTGCACGCCGGGAAGGTCGAGCAGCCCAGAAACGGGCCGAACTTGCCGTTTCGTTCGACCAGCCTGCCCTGACCGCACCCGGGGCAGATCTCAACCGGGGCATCACTGGTGCCTGTGACGGTGACACGGGGGTCTTTAAGGAGTTCGATGACGAACGGAGACATCTGCCGTGGGTGGGTGATAAGCACGACCGCCCGGCGTGCCCGGGTCAGGGCCACGTAGAAAAGACGGCGTTCCTCGGCGTGCGGGAAGGTTTCTGGCGCGGGCATGGCCAAATCGAGTACGGGATCACCAGACATTGTGCTCGGGAACCCGTAGGTGCCAGTAGTCATGCCGGGAATCACGATGTAGTCGGCCTCGAGCCCTTTGGAGCCATGCACGGTGCGGAAGGTGACGTGCAGATTTGCCGGCGGGTACCTGGGGAGAACGTCGCGCTCAAACCCGTAGCGCCCTAGAACGTCGACGCTGACCGTGCCGCCCCGGCCGGCCGGGACGTCACCGCCTGCGACAGCAGCGGACAGATCCTTGAGATAGCGGGCTAGCGCGTCGGCGGGGTCGCCAGCCTGGATGACCGTAATGGGCGGGCCGGGATCGTGGTGCGCAGATCGCATCGGCTTGCTGAACTGACTGGGGTTAGCCGACACGAAGGTCCGGGCGACATCGCAGACCGTCTGCGGGCACCGGAAGGTGGTCGTCAACGCCAGCTGGCATCCTCGGCCGAACAAGGTCTCGAAGTCCGTCATCACCGACAGGTCGGCCCCGGCGAACCGGTTGATGGACTGCCAGTCGTCGCCCACCGTCATGAGGAATCGGCCGGGCCTGTTCACCAGGGCACGGACGAGGCGGGCGCGGGCCCGGCTGGCGTCCTGGAACTCATCGACCATGATCAGGTCGTAGCCGGCGTCCATGGTCCCGGCTTCGAGGTGGCCGGCCGCCTGGACCAGCATGTCCTCGAAGTCGACGCTGCGTTCGGTGGCAAGCCGCTTCTCCCACTCGGCGTGGATCGGCCAGTACACCTGCAGGAACAGCCGGGTCCGGAAGCCGTTGAGGCGCGCCAGGCCAGCTGCCAGCCGGTGTTCGAGGTCGCTGGCTGTCCACGAGTTCGACTTGACGTGCGTCATGAAAGTCCGCACGAGCCGCGCGAGATCCTTGTGCTTCATAGGCTTGGCCCGCCCGTCGCTCACGGGACGGTCCGGGTTCCAGTCCAACCGCAGCCCGAGCCCCGTGAGTTCGTCCCCGAGCCGGGCCAGGCCGCCGCCGAACATGACCTCCGCCCAAGTCGACTCCACGAGCCTCGTCCCGTGCTGGGCGTGCACGCGGCGCTTCCAGACCATGCCCTCGGCGTAGCCCTCGAACTCCGGCGGAGGCTTACCGTCCCGGCCCAGTGCCCAGTGCTCGTGCCACACGTCGACGCCCGGGTAGAAAAAGTCCGGCCGGTACTGCGAGTGCGTGCTGTCGCTGACGTCGACGCCGTAGGGCCGTTCGTAGACGTAGTCGACTCCGTTGAGGTACAGGAAGTTGGCGATAAGCCGTTCGCTGTGGCTCTTGACAACCTCGCCGGCGAAGGTCCGGTAGCCGGTCTGCCGGCTCGCGTGGTCATAGCCGTCGGGCTCGTTCTCGGCCAGGTCAGCCGGGGCATTCGCGTACAGCAGCCGGTACAGGTCCCAGCTGTGCCGGAAGGACTCCGAGGCATCTCGCAGTTCATCGACGATGCGCAGGACCATCGCCACGTCTTCCCCCTGGTCCAGCCACCGTGCCAGGCGGGGCTTGGTGCCGGTGGCCCGGCCGATGACCTCCAGTCCGAAGGAATGGAACGTAGCGGCCCGCAGCCCGGACGAGTCGATCCCCGCGACCGCAAACCGAGTCTCGACCCGTTCCCGCAGCTCAGCCGCGGCAGCCTTGTTGAACGCCAGCAGCACGATGCGGCCTGGGGCGACAAACCCGCGGCTGACGGCGTAAGCAGCGCGAGCCACCATCACCGAGGTCTTCCCCGATCCGGCGGCCGCCAGGACCTGTATCCGGTTGTCGAAGCACACCACCGCCCGTGCCTGCTCGTCGCTGAGCGGTGTCCGCTCGATCGTGTCAAAGAACGGCCGCCGCGAGGACAGCTCACTGGCCATGATCTGCTCGTTGACGCCGGCGATCACAGAATCCAGATCAGCTCCCAGGAAGGCGACAGCCTCCAGCTGACCAGCGGTAAGCGACGATTCGCACCCGGCCGCACGGACACGATCCAGAAGCCGCGGTCCGGGGCGGGCCGCGAGCAGCGCGCTGGCCGTCTCGGCCGGGATCCAGCGCTGCTCAGAGCGTGCACCGGCGAGAAGCTGAGTGACGGCAGCGTGCCAGGCAACGGTGTCAGCGATCATCGGCGCCAGAGCCAAGTGCCGCAGCGCCCGTGATAGGGCAGCAGCCTCAGTTTTCGTGATGCCACGCAGCTGTACCAATGGCTGACCCTCGTTGTGGAGGCTCCACCGAAACCACCGGCGCCGTACCTCGAGTCGAGCGGCGTCTGTGCTGGAGATCACGACGGGGCCTGACGCGTGAGTGAGGGTCACCCCCGCGTCAGTGACGTTAACCGTCCAGCCCTCGCCCGACCACTCGCTGGTATTCATCGCGCATTACCAGCGCCGTGGCTGGCCGCAGGCAGAGCCGGTGTCGATCTCTTCTTTCAGCGCGACCCGTTCCGCCCCGCCGGACGCCGGACAGGAAGCGCAGGCCACCGCCACCCCTCTCGCTCCGTTCCGCCTGGAAGCTGAGTATGAGGCTTCATAATACGACGACTGCCGGCACCATTCCCAGGCCCAGATCGATGCCGCATTAGCCACATTATAATTGGCTCGAACAATTTCAGATCGATCGATGCTCCGTACAGCTGGCAACGAGACGGCTCGGCAGGCTGGTTGCGCACAGACCAGACGCTCGAGTGCTTCCATACGGTCCCAGCGGCCAACTCCGCGCCATTGTGCAGCTAACGAGCTCTGAGGATCCCGCACGCGGCCGGGCCGACAAGCTCCGCAACGACCGCAATTAAGAAGCCGAGAGCATCACCGGTACCCCTCTCTGCCAAGCGTGCCGATCTCGTCCAGGAGATTCTGGATTACCCGCAACCGACCCGGCGATGACGCAGAGCCGTCCGCCTGAGGCGGCCACGCCCCGGGCCGAGCATGGCATCAGCGCAGATGCCGGGCTCGCCGACCGCAGTGGCGATCGGCCGTAGCAGTAGTTAGCCATGCCGGTGACCGACGACCGGGTGGCCGCGCTCCGTGCCAGCAGCTGATCGCCCACATCCTGGGCACCCTGGACTGGCGCAGGATCCTGCAGGCGATCGTCCTCATGGTCGCCGTGGGTCTCACGGCCACCCTGTTCTTCACAGGCTTGATGCTGGCCGCCCACGCGGTGACGGGCCCGGCAGCAGCCTAGCCCGTCAGCATCAGTATCGCCGCGACGGCGAGCTACCGGGCCGCATGTCGACGACGGCGGTAACAGCCGCGGTGGCGTGCCCCGGAAAGGCGCGCCACCGCAGCCTGCGGCACCTGCCAACGAAGAGTTACCGAGAAAGGCACACCCCACAGGTCGCGCTATATAACGCCGGCTACGTGCGCGCATCGATGCGACCGTCGGGACTCATCGCCGAACACAGATCAGCCGTTTCGGTGGGGCGTCAGCGCCGTTCTTGCGGGGCGCTGCGGAGATCGGGTGAGCGTCGTGCTCACGGGCCCCGGCCAGCCTGGTGACGCGTGAACGACGCTGGCAAATGGGCTCACCGGTCTTCTCGCTGCCTGCGGCGCGGCGTGCGCGTCTGCTAGAGGGGAAAGGGGACATTATGAGCAAGCCGGCGCTCGCCGTCCTCGCAGCTGCTGCCCTCGCCGTCCTGGCCGGGTGCTCGGGTGGCACTACCCCGGCGCACGGCAACGCCCGCGGCAGTGTCCCTCTCAACGTGAGCGTGTGCGGTTTCCTCAGCTCAGGTGGCCTCGTGGCCGCGGTGAACATGCCGGGCGCGGTCACCTCAGGGGAGTCCGTCACGCTCGAGGCATCCAACCCCGGGCCGGCCGTCCGGCTGGACATAGCCACGCTGACCGTAGGCGGCAGCGAAGGAGTGTCCGGCAGCGTCGCCGGCCCGGACACGATCACGGTCGGCCGGACCTTCACGATCCCTGCCCGCACGGCCGAACTGACGGCACTGGCCACCTTCCCCGTCAGCGATCCCGGCCTGGAGAACGTGCCCGCCCCCGGGGTGCTCGAGGCTGTAAATGACGTTTCCCTCGCGTCCGGCTGCTGAGACCTGCCTGGCACCAGGCACCGCGAATAGCCCGGATTCCTCTAGTCCGGCTTCCTCAGGTGCAGGCCGCCGAAGGGGCCGTCATCACCCGGGCGCGGCGCTCGCCCGGGCCGCGCACGTTCATCGCCGGGCAACTGAGCGGCAGTCCTGGCGAGGCGTCTCCGGGCAAGAGCACGAACGCCCGCCAGGGCAAACGAGCGAGCCGATCCCGCTAAAGGTCCTCCGGCCCCACGCTGACAGGCGTTCCGTCAAGAGCCGCGCCGCGAACTCGCCGCGCCCGTAGTCACGGCCGGCCGCACGTCATCTCGGCTGTCTGACACCTCGGGAGTATCAGCCAAAGCTGATTTAGTCCTCCCCGCAGCACAGACACCCGGATCATGTTAGAAGCCCTTAAGACGAGGCGACAGAAAATACCGTTCTGCGCGCCTCCGGCGAGCCGGACCGGAGCACTGCTCCAGTACAGAACGGCGGCTCCGTGCGCGTTTTCTGAGCCGGTGCCGGTCACTTGGACTCGGTCTCAGAACTCAATCAGCAAGTACCTGTTCACGCAGGATGTCGGCGTGCCCGCAATGGTGGGCCAACTCCCGCAGGACTTGCAGGTATACCCAGCGAAGCGTGCGCGGTCCGGTCCGGTGGCCGGTCACGACGGCATCCAGCGGCAGGTCCGCGACCGCCGTCCGGGCCGTGGCGCATGCTTCCCGGTGGGCTGCCGTGACCGAGGCGACGGTGTCGCCGTCGCAGAGCCGGAAGGATTCATCCGGACTCTGCACCAGGCCGAGCTCCTGGCGGGACGTGCCGCCGACGCACTCCTCGAACCACACCCGCTGCATCCACGTGACGTGCTTGATCAGCCCGAGCAACGTCGTTGCCGACGAGACGAGCCGGCGGCGGCCCTGTTCCTCGGTGAGGCCGTCGAGCGTCGCCTCGATGGCACTGCGGTATTCCTCGATGAATGCACTGAGCTGGATGCGTTCGCCGTCCAGCGGCACATCGAACGAACCCATCAGAGCCTCCTATCACGCCGCAGGCCGAGGGGCCACAGCGGCTCGTACAAGCTATCGCCGATTAGGCACTCATGATGCAGTTGAGGCGGCGCTTAAGGGCGGCACCCAGATCAACCAGCTCTGACCGTCAGTGTCAGCATGTGGTAACGGCTTGCCTAATCGCAGAGTTCCCCCGGGGCGCTGGGCCTGCGGGAGGTGACCGTGGGGGGCAGTGATACCGGCGGCGTGATCGTGGAACTGCTCGCGTCGAGAACCCGGCCCGGTCGCGCGGATTGCGCTGGTATCCTACGGCGCGTTCGACAACTTCCCCGGGCTGACGGGCAAGGCGCTGGTGACGGCAGGGCGGGGTCTGTGGACGACAAGTTGCACTTCGCGGTCGACCTCTACCAGGGGACCGCCGAGTATTACGACCGTTACCGGCTGCCGTACCCGGAGGCGATGATCGAGGACCTGATCGCGCGCACCGGGGTTTCCGGGCAGGAACGGCTGCTTGACCTGGCCTGCGGTACCGGCCAGCTCGCCTTCCCGCTGTGCCGGTCCTTCGCGGAAGTCTGGGCCGTGGACCGGGAACCCGACTTCGCGCAGATGGTCCAGGCCAAGGCCGACAAGCTGGGCGCCGGGAACATCCGCCCGGTCACGGCAGACGCCGAGACCCTCGACGCGGAACCCGGGCACTTCGAACTGGCCGCCATCGGCAACGCCTTCCACCGGCTCGATCGCGACCTGGTCGCCGCCAGGCTACTGAACTGGCTGCGGCCCGGCGGGTGCGTAGCGCTGTGCTGGGCGGACGGCCCGCAACTGGGCGACCGGGAGTGGCAGCGGGCGCTCGCGGCCCTGCTCGACCGGTGGCAGACCGCGCTCGGCGCGACCGGCCGGGTCCCCGCGAACTGGGCCGTGCCGCAGCGGCGACGGCCCGATGCCCAGGTGCTGTCCGAGGCCGGGTTCGAGACGGCCGGCCGCCACGCGTTCCCCGTCGAGCACCGGTGGAGCCTGGCGGAACTGGCCGGCTACGTACGGTCCACCTCGTTCCTCCCGCCCTCGGTCCTCGGCGACCAGGGGACCGCCTTCGACGACGACCTCGCGGCCGCCATCGGCCCGTTCGCCGCCGCCGACGGCACCTTCCCTCACGACGTGGGCTTCGTCTATGACCTGGCCCGCAAGCCGACGGCCCAGACAATCCCGCGTGCTGAGGACATGTCCCAAGGTACGTGTTAGCGCGCAGCTCATCAGCGCCGCCGGGTTCGGTGCGATCACCGTGATATGAGCCAGGCTTGGGTACCGGGACCTGGCAAGTTGCTGCTGACGCTGTTTTGATGGTCAGGGGCAGGGTCGAACTGCCGACCTTCGCTTTTCAGGCGGTCTATCGGTTTCACTGGCCCACCGGCTCGACAACAGCTGAGTAGCCCGCTTCACCTGCGGAGACGCCAGGAAGCGCAGGCATTCAATGGCGGCTGGAGCCCTTACCCGGTCCAAGATCCCACAGAAAACCCACAACCGGCTCGTTCCCGGGCACGGCGGCAGGCCGGTCCTGTTGGCGACGGCCAGCGCTCGCGACGCGTGGCTCGGTTTGGTGCCCTATCGCACGGAGACACTCGTGCGGCCACTCGCGGCGATGGTCGTGTGGTGGTGGAGTTGGAGTGTGGGGTGACGGTGTACCCGGCGCGTCGGCCCGGCCTGGCGGTCCGACGGGACCGCCGGGCTCGGGCTGACTGTGGTCAGCTGGCCGGGCGGCCAGCCGGCGCTGAAGGATGCGGCCGGCGAGGCGGTCGAACGCCTCGGCGTCGTGGACACGGGTCTGGCAGGCTTCGCAGGACCGGTCGGCGCAGTCGGGGCAGGTCTCGATGAGGTCCCGCTTGTATTCGGCCGCCAGGTCCAAAGCGGCGAAGGCGGCGCTGAGGTCAGTGCCGATAAGGACGAACGTGTCAGAGCCGGACGGCTCGGGATTGCGCGCCGACGCGGCGTGACGGCCAGTGCTGACAGGGACGTCGCGAGTGCCGTCGTAGACGCCGACCAGGTCGGTGATCATGTCGATGGCCTGATCGGCGTGGTCACGGTCGCGGGCGTGGTGGCCGTGGCGTTCCAAGGCCGTGATGATCTCGCTCATCAGGCGATGGGTGTGACGGTCCATGCCGCCGCCGGGGTGCTCAGGTAAGCGGCCGTGTTCTGGAGCAGGTCGGCGGCGCGGAGCTGGGCGAGAGCGCCGTAGCCGTTGCGGGCCGGGCCGTAGTTATCGACGTCCAGGACGTCTGGACCGGGGGTACCGGTGGCGATGGCCAGGTTGTAGTCGGGTCGGCGAGTGAACCAGGCGGTGATCCGCTCCGGGTCGGTGGTGGCGTCGCGGTAGCCGTGGCGGGTGGCGGGGGTCTTTTCGCCGGGGTGGCAGGGGAAGACGGGCCGGCCGCCGCGCAGGTAGCCGGAGGCTTTGGCGGACCCGACCGGGTTCCAGCGGAACGTGGACGGGACGCCGCCGATGTGCTGGGGGTTGAACACGTGCACCGGGCCGAGCTGGGGCCCGAGACCGGAACGGCCCCGCCGACCCGGACGGCGGAGCCGGTCGCGGACGGTACGTTCCGGCAGGCCGGTCAGCAGGCTGATCTGGCGTGAGCTGAGCCGGGAGACCTCATAGAGTTCGGCCATGAGCTGCGGTGCCAGATCCCGCGAGCCGTCAGGGCGCCGGAGTGGCCGCCGTCGCCCAGCCCCCGGGAGCGCAGCGTCACGCTGGCCTGGTGCAGCGTACGGGTGACATGCTGCCGGTCCAGGCAGGAAAGCTCAGCAATCCGGTAGGTGGAAAGACCACAGCACAAGTAGAGGTGGGACAGCCGCTGCGGCGGCCACTCGTCTGCTGCGATATCCTCGGCGACGGCAGGCAGGCAATAGGGACACGACGACGCGACGTCATCAGGTGAACTGCCGTCGGCGGGAATACGACAGGCAAGGACCTGACGGTCATCCATGGGACGCGGCCTCCCGCTCGCCTAGGGCAGGGACCGTTGGCGATGACCGCGTTTAACGGCGAGCCCCTCCGCCGTATCCGATTTCAGGATAGAAAGAGGTTCCCGGCCCGTAAAGAGGCCCAGCAGTTCCGCAAAGCAGAGGTGAGCGGCGTGGAAGGCTGACTGAAGAGGTCGGCTGTGCTCTTTATCACCGTTCCCGAGCGTTGCCGCAGGCCCTCAGCATCAGCTGATACTCAGGGCGCCGGTACGATGAGAGGTGTCCAGATGACGCCCTGGCGCGGAGGCCGAGTGCTTCCCGAACCGCCGCAAGTTGCGGCTGATGGCTTCTCTACCCCGTTCTCGTGACGAATGAGGAGCCTTCCGCGTGCCCAGGACGTCAGCTGGTGAATCTCGCCGCGCTATCCGCCTCAGGCTCCGAGGTCGCTCCTGGACGCCCGGGTGCGAAACGGGTTTTCCCCCGGCCCGACCGGCGGGAGGTCGCCGCGATTTTTGCCGGCGGGGCGATCGGGACGCTGACGCGCGCAGCGCTGAGCGAAGCGTTCCCGCGGCCGCCGACCGCGTGGCCGTGGCCCACCTTCACGGTCAATATCGTGGCCGCGTTCCTGTTGGGGTACTTCGTGACCCGACTGCAGGAACGCCTGCCGCTGTCCAGCTACCGGCGGCCGCTGCTTGGCACCGGGTTGTGCGGCGGCCTGTCGACGTTCTCCACCATGCAGGTGGAGATCTTGAAAATGATCCACGCTCATGACTGGGGCCTGGCCGCCGGATATGCGGCGGCCAGCATCGTGGCCGGATACGCGGCGATCCACCTGGCTACTGCGATGGTCCGGAGAGTGCGGGTGCGGCGATGAACATCGGTGTCTGGACCGCGGTGGTGCTGATCGGCGGGACGGGCTCAGTGCTGCGGTTTTACCTTGACGGCACGCTGACCTCGGCCGCAGGCCGGGACTTCCCGCTCGGGACGCTCGCGATCAACCTATCCGGTGCGCTGATCCTAGGCCTGCTCACCGGCCTGGCCCTCGGTCACGACCAGGCCCTGCTGGCCGGCACCGCGGCCGTCGGCTCGTACACGACCTTCTCCACCTGGATGCTGGAAACACAGCGGCTCGCCGAGGAACGCCAGTTCCGCAAGGTCGCGGTCAACGTATCCGCCAGCCTGGTCCTGGGCGTCGCGGCCGCGGCACTGGGTTACCTGGCCAGGACGCACCTATGAACGAAGACTGCGCCAAGCTGACCAGCTATTTCGGCGAACGGCAGCGAACCTCGGGGCGCTTCACCGCGGACGCTCTGCTCGACCTGTACGGGCGGCACCAGATTGCCGTCAGCATCTTGCTGCGCGGTACGGAAGGATTCGGCCCCAGGCAGCGCCCGCGCACCGACCGCTCTCTTTCGCTGTCCGAGGATCTGCCGCTGATCGCGGTGGCGGTCGACGCCCGGTCCCGGATCGAGGCGATTCTTCCCGCGGTCGCTGACCTCACCAGCAACGGACTGATTACCTTGGAGCGGGCCCGGATGCTGACCGGTGACATCGGTCCGCTCGCGCTGCCCGAGGACCTGCTCGAGGCCACGAAGCTGACTATCTACCTGGGTCGTACCGAGCGCGTATACCGTGTACCTGCCTTCGTCGCCGTCTGCGATCTGCTCCACCGGCGCGGCGTGGCCGGTGCGACCGTTCTGCTCGGCGTCGACGGGACCGCGCACGGCCAGCGCCAGCGGGCGGCGTTCTTCAGCAGCAACGCCGAGACGCCGGTGATGGTCATCGCCGTCGGCTCCGGCGACCGGATCGGGCGGGTCCTGCCCGAGCTCGGCGGTCTGCTGCGCCGCCCGCTGCTGACCCTGGAGCGGATCAGCATCTGCAAGCGTGACGGGATCACGCTCGGCGACGTCTCTCGCGTTCGGTCTGGAGCCGACGCCCCTGGGACGCTACCGCAGCAGAAGCTCATGGTGTACACCTCCGAGGCCGCGCAGTACCGTGGCCAGCCGATTCACCGGGCGATTATCCGCAGGCTACGGGCCGCCGGAATCAACGGCGCGACCACCCAACGCGGTATCTGGGGCTTCCACGGCGACCACCGGCCGCACGGCGACCGGTTGCTTCAGCTTGGCAGGCATGTCCCTGCCGTCACCATCGTGATCGACACTCCCCAGCGCATCGCCACCGCATACTCCGTCATCGATGAGCTCACCGCGAAGCAAGGACTGGTCACCAGCGAGTCAGTAACCGCGATCCGGTCTGCTTCAGCGGCCGCCCGCGGCGAGGAGGCCTGAGCCGCCGGCGCACGTGGGCACTGTTCGGCGGGCCGCCACCGAAGTAATCTTGTGGTAGTCAGATGATGCCCTGACGTGGAGGCGGCAGTCTCCCGAACCGCCGCGGCCGCGGATGATGGCTTCTGCCCAGACCTGATGCGGCGGAGAGCTCAGCGCGTGGACGAGGACGGCGTCGTCTTGACCAGCTACTGGCACGAACGGCAGCAGGTGCGCGGCAAGCCGCCGGGTGAGGCCCTGGTAGACCTGTACAGCCGTCAGGAGGTGGCGGCCAGCATTCTGCTGCGTGGTGCGGAGGGATCGGCCGCGATCGCGGTCGACACCGGGCCCCGTATCGAGGCAGTGCTCGACCAGGTGACGCCGCTGATGCGTTCCGGACTCGTCACTACCCAGCGGACACGGCTGCTGGCGGGTGAGATAGACCCGGTCTGGCTGGGCGAGGGCCCCGGCGAAGCGACCAGGCTGACCGTGTACTTCAGCCGCCAGGATCGGGTCTATCAGGTTCCGGCCTTCGAGGCGGCTTGCGAACTGCTGCACCGGCGCGGCATTGCCGGCGCTACCGTCCTGTGCGGCGTCGGCGGCACGACCCGGGGGCGGCGCCAGCACGCCCAGTTCCTCCAGCATGATGCCGATGTCCCGGTCATGGTCATCGCCGTGGGGGCCGGCGACCAGATCGGGCTGGTTCTTCCCGAGCTCGGCGCGATGTCCCGCCACCCGTTCATGACGATCGAGAAGGTGCTGCTGTGCAAGCGGGGCGGGCAGCTCATAACCCGCCCGCAGGCTGTTCCGGACCCGAACGGCCGTGACCCGCTGACCCGGCTGAAGGTGACCGTCTACACGTCCGAGGCGACTCAGCACGAGGGTCAGCCGGTCTACCGTGCCATCACTCGCCAGCTGCGGTCAGCCGGGATCAGCGCGACGACCTCACTACGCGGCATCTGGGGCTTCCATGGCGACCGGGCACCGCATGGCGACCACTTCCTTCAGCGCAGGCACCGTGTTCCTGTCGTCACGACCATGATCGGCCTGCCTGAGCAGGGGGACGAGGCGTTCGGCGTGATCGACAAGATGACCGTTGAACGTGGCCTGGTGACAGCGGAAACCGTCACCGAGGTCAGTTCAATGCGGTTACCACCGCGACGATCGCCACCAGCGCGATCAGCATGTATAGCAGGTAAGCGTCCAGGCGCCCCGACTGAAGTCGCTTGGCCGCCGTCACCACCACGGCGAACAGCCGGGCCGCTGGCCGGTACAGCAAGCTCTCCACGACCTCGCCGACGTCTGACACGTACCGAAGATGCGGCGCGCTGCCCCCGGCGTTTCCGGCCGCGCCATTGTCCGGATTGTCACCCGGGGTGAGCTCTTCGACGTCGGTGCGGGTGTGCAGGACGCTGGCGAGTACCCGCCGGGTCGGGTTCGCGTACCCGAACGGGGTGTACGAGTCCGCTCCCTCGACGCCGATGGTGGCTGAGCGCCACGCCGGGACCCGCCGGACCTGCAGCATCCGGCGGCCGGACAGGCCGAGCGTGAGCAGGACGACGAGGACCAGCATCGACGGCATCTCGATCCACAGCCAGGTCGGCGACAAGATCGAGAACCCGTCGAATACCGGCTGCAGCACCCACGGGGACTTCAGCGCGCCCGCCGTGAGCCCCGCGGGCACCGCCGGCGACAGTCCGGCGGCAATCACCCTGATCTCCAGCGGGGTGAGCGCCGCGATAGCCAGCGGGCAGGCCGCCAGTACGGCCAGCGCTATCCGCCCGGGCCAGCTGTACTCCCGTCCCGCAGGCCGGCCCCCCGGAGATACGGCAGAGCGCCGCGGGCCGAGGATGACCATCCCCACGACCCGGACGAACGTCACGCCCGCAAACCCGGCGGTCAGCGCTACCGCCGCCCCGGCCAGCGCCAGGGTGAGCCGTCCGCTGAGCGCGGCTACCCGGAACTGCTGCATCAGCGACTCGAGCAGGAACCACTCCGAGACGAACCCCGCTGTCGGCGGCAGCCCGGCCAGCGTCACCGCCCCCACGGCCAGGCCCGCACCGCTCCAGGGCGTGAACCGCCCCATCCCGCGCACCATCTCCAGATCGTCGCTGCCGACCGCGGCCTCGATGCCCGCAGCCGAGCTGAACAGCAGCGACTTCGCGGCCGTATGCGCCACCATCTGCAGCGTGGCGGCCAGCAGGCCCGTGGCGACCAGTTCCCGGTTCCCGGCCGCGGCGCCGGTCATCGCGACGCCGAAGCCGGTGATGATCAGCCCGCTGTTCTCCACACTGGAATAGGCGATCACCTTCGAGAGCCGGTTCTGCACGGCGGCGTGGGCGATGCCGAGCAAGGCCGAGAAGCCCCCGAGCAGCAGCAGCAGGCCGGCCAGCCAGCTGGGCGGATGGCCGGCCAGCGTGAGCGTGCGCCACATGCCGTAGAAGGCGACGTTCACGCACACCCCGGCCATGACGGCCCGGGCCGGGCCGGGCGCGGCGCTGTACCCGCGCGGCATCCAGACACCGAACGGCACCAGCCCGGCCTTGACCGCGAACCCCGCGATCAGCAGGACCAGGGCGGCCGTCCGCGCGGCGCCGCCGGGCACGTGGACGAAGGACGCGAGCAGAACCGAATGCGACCGGGCCGTGAGCAGCAGCAGTCCGAGCAGCAGCGCAGCCCCGCTGAGCTTGCCGAACGCGACCGTGATCCGCGCCGCCCCGGGCCGGTCGGGATCCGCCCGGTTGGCCCCGGCCAGCAGGTAGAACGCGGCCGTCAGGGCCTCCCAGCCGAACAGCGCGGTGAAAGCGTCGGTTGCGGTCATGATCACCGCGACCGCGCCGAGCGCCAGTGCGTACCCCGCTGCCAGCATGCGCGTGGCCGCGGAATCCGGCCGGGCGGCCCAGCTGGCGAAC
Organism: Streptosporangiaceae bacterium; assembly: GCA_025934635.1. The sequence continues at coordinate 16,381 of JAICWX010000166.1, forward strand.
GCGACCGAGACCGGGACGGCTGCGCCGAACGTCATGGCCAGGAACAAGCCGGACAGCTGATCCGCGGCCAGGCCCGGTGCTGGCCCGGTCCCGATGGGATCACCGAGCCATCCGGCAATATCCAGCCGGACGGCCCGCCCGTCCAGCGCGAGCCCGCCCGCCGCGGCCAGGCACGCCGAGCCGGCGGCGCCGGCCAGATACGGCGCCCCCCGCGCCCAGCCCGGCCGGGTGAGCAGGAGGCCGGCCGCGGCGGCCAGCGCCAGCAGGACGAAACCCGCGACGAGAAACGCGCTCACGACAGCCTCCCGGCCGCGACAAGAAGGGCTTTCAGGATGCCGAACGGGGACGGCGGGCTGCCCGGCAGCCAGATATCGACCGGCACTGCGGCGGACGCCCCCGTGAGCCGGTCGCCGAGCAGGCCGCCGCTGACCGCGTCGGTGCCGACGGCGATCACCACTTTCGGGTCCGGCATTCCCTCGTAGGTAGTGCGCAGCGGCCCGGCCATCCCCGGCGTTCCGGCGCCGGTGACGAGCAGCACGTCGGCGTGCCGCGGGCTGGCGGTAAAGAAGACGCCGAGCCGTCCGACATCGTAGATGGGGCCGAGCAGCGCCTGGATCTCCCATTCCTCGCTGCCGTCCGACCCCGCATCCACGTGCCGCACGTGGATGCTGCGCCGCAGCGTGGCCGTACGTTCGGCCAGGGCGGTACGCGCGACGGCAACCGCCTCGTCAGTCTCCGGGTCTTCCGGCACGACCAGCGCCTGGCGGGCCAGCGCGGCCGTACCCGGCCCGGTCGCGCCGATCGACCAGGCGAAAGCATCCGGCCACTCGGCCACGCACCGCCCGCACAGGATGCACTTCCCCTGGTCCACCCGCAACCGGTCAGCGACCTGGATCGCCCCGGTCGGGCACCGGGCCGCGACGTCAGGCGGAGCGGCGGCCCCCGGTCTGACGGCAACCGGGCCGCACCAGGCGTCCGCGTACTCATCCGCCTGTCGTGGCCACCGGGTGGTGACCACCCCCTCACGCAGCCCGCGCAGCACCCAGATGCTCACAGCTGTGCCTCCCCGGTACTCCCAGCCTCGCTATTCACAGCGCCGCCCCGGCGACGGACAGGCCGAAGCTGGCCTCGATGAACGGGAAATCCGTGAGGATGTCACCGGCGAAGACCTCATGCATCAGCACCAGGTTGTGGAACGACGCCGACCGCGGCTGGCAATGGGCGATCCGGCCCCCGCTAACCGTCACGTCATAGAGCACCTCACCCTGCGGGGCCTCAGCCCAGCCGGCCGCCCTGCCCTCGGCTGGCTCACAGGTGACCCGGGGCGGGACCCCACCCCGTTCGGTCATTTGATCGACCGCCTGCCTGGCCAGGCGGAAAGCCTGGGTGACCTCGTCCCAGCGCACCCAGAGCCGCGATAGCGCGTCTCCCACCGGATGCTCCCGGAAAGGCTCGATGGCGAGTACCGGGTAAGCGTCGTAAGGGCGGACCAGGCGAGCGTCGTCGACATAGCCAGAAGCCTTCGCGATCGGGCCGAGCGCGCCGTGCTTCCGAGCCCGATCCCGGGTCAGCGGGCCGGTACCGCGCAGCCGGTCCAGGAACGAGGAGGTGCCCATCAGGAGTCTGAAGTCGGCAGTGACCTGCTTCTCCAGCGTGCCGAGCCGGTCCAGGATCGCCGCGGGCCGCTCACGGGGATACCCGGCCACTCCGCCGGGGACGACCACGCCGCGGCCGAACCGGCTGCCGCATAGCGCGCTGACCAGGCGCATCACGCGTTCCTTGTGCAGCGCGAAGCGGGCGGTGGCAACCGCGAGGCCGGCCGCGTCGGCGAGCTTGACCGCGACGTCGAGATGGTTGGCGATCCGCTCGAGTTCGGCGTGCACGACGCGGATCAGCGTGGCGTCCCGGGGGACCCGGCAGCCCGCGATCACCTCGACCGCGTGGCAGAAAGCTAGTGCGTGGGCGACGGATGCGATGCCTTCGGCGCGTTCGGCGAGGAGCACGCCGTCTTCGGCAGTCAGCCCGGCGAACCGGCTGGCGATATCGCGGTGCTTGTAGAAGATGCGCATGTTCAGGTGCGGGATCGCCTCTCCGGGCGTCTCGACCAGGTACTCCATCGACTCGAACACACCGGAGCGGACCGGGCCGTGCGGGATCGTGAACAGCCCGTAGCCGGTGATATGCCGCGGTAGCGCGTATTCCCCGGGGCCACCGGGCCGGATCAGCGGGGCTAGCCGGGGATGTCCCTCGGGCACGAGTCCGGTCTGGTCTCCGATGACGCGCTCGTACCAGAACGCGGCGCCTAGCCTCGGAG
>JAICWX010000275.1 GCA_025934635.1 Streptosporangiaceae bacterium
CATGAAGTGGGTAGTCAAGATGATGCTCACGCCGGCCGCGCGCAGCTCCCTGATCAGGTCCCAGGTGGCGTGCCTGGCCTGCGGGTCCAGGCCGGCCGTGGGCTCGTCGAGGAACACCAGCTCGGGGCGGCCGATGACGGCCGCGGCGAGCGAGAGCCGCTGCTGCTGCCCGCCGGACAGCCGCTTGTACGCGGTCCGCGCGACCGATGTCAGGCCGACCAGCTCGAGCAGGGCCGGGACCGCGACCGGGTGGGCGTGGAACCGGCTCAGCAGGTTCAGGTAATCGGCCGCGGGCACCGACGGCGGGAAGCCGCCCGACTGGAGCATCACGCCGACCCGCGGCCGCAGCGCCCGGGCGTCGCGCGCCGGGTCCAGGCCGAGAACGCGCACCGTTCCCTGGTCGGCCCGCCGGTAACCCTCGCAGATCTCGATCGTCGTGGTCTTGCCTGCCCCGTTCGGCCCCAGGAGGCCGGTGACCGCGCCGCGCGCCGCGCTGAACGTCAGCCCGTCCACCGCCGTGGTCTGGCCGTACCGCTTGACCAGCCCGCCGATTTCTACGGCGGGAACCTGCGGGACCGTGCTCACGCACGCGAGTCTACGGTCCCGGCAGCGCGCGGAGCGTGCCGGTGCCGATGATCTGCGATCATGAAACCGCACGGCGCGAGGGCGCCGGCTTAAGTTCCTGGCATCGCGCGATGACGGCATGGATGCTCATCGATGCCGTCAGCCGTGCGGCCGCGGATGCGTCGGCTGTAGTCACGAGCACCACGGACACCAGCCGTCTCGCGACCAGGTCGTCGGGGCCGCGGCCGGGTACGTGGCCCGGCCGGTTGGCCGCCGGCTGGCTATGCTGCGCATGCACCTACGGATGAAGACACACCGTTGAAGACGGACTAGGGAGGACGGCTGATGGACTCCGAGCGCGCACGCAGCCTGCTCATCACCGAGCGTGACGAAGTGCAGGGCCTGCTGAAGGACGCCGAGGCGGCCGGCCAGGAAGACCGGGTGGCGGAGGTGGACAGCGAGTCGGGCGACACCGGCGACGCCGCGCAGCCGCTGACCGCCGAGGGCATGGACGACGCCATCGCGGAGAGCCTGCGCAGCCGGCTGGACGCCATCGAGCGCGCCCTGCACCGGCTGGACGAGGGCACCTACGGGCGGTCCGTCCGCAGCGGCGAGCCGATCCCCGACGAGCGCCTCGAGGCGGACCCCGCCGCCGAGCTCACCATCGAGGAGGCCCGGGCGGCCGAGCGCCGCTAGGGGCGCGGGCCGTAGCGTTCGCGGGGGTCCGGCGGCCGGGCCGGCTCCCGGGGAGCCCGCGGATCGGGCGGCTCGGGCTTCTTCCTGGCCGCCTTCTTGTCCGCCTTGTCCGGCGCGGGCCAGTCCGGGCCGGCCGGCCAGGAGGCGACGCAGGCCGGGGTATCGGAATGCGGGTTGCGGCCCCGGGCGACGAATCTCTCCATCTTGGTCGCGCCCGGCAGCTCGACCCGGGCGGTCACCAGCTGCACCATGTCCTCGCCGATCTCCACCCAGCAGACCTGCTGGTTCCGCACGTAGGCCGGGGGCAGGCCGAACCGGCCGCCGATCCCCTCCACCACCGAGGTGCAGGACCCGGAGTTGGCGTAGAAGCCGGATGCGATCGTGCCCAGCTCCGGGTGGTGCGTGTGGCCTGAGAGGAAACCGTGGTAGCCGTCCGCGATCAGGTCGGTGGCCCGCTGGCGGGCGGCGTGATTCTGCTCGTAGCCCCGCCGTTCCAGGGCCAGGGCGCTGACCGACACCCAGGCCCGGCGGGCCAGGATGGCGACCACGACCGACAGCATGATCAGGTCGGCCAGCGCGCCCCAGCCGAGGATCTCGCCCCGGTGCACCCACACCTGGGTGTCGGGGAACCGTGACCTGATCGAGGTGACCACCGGTATCCGGACCAGGATCAAGATGGCCAGCGGGATCGCGATCAGCCACCAGAGCCGCCGGCCGAACTTGCGGTACACCAGCCGGGACCCGATGAACGAGGGGAAGTCGGTCGGGTCGGCCATCTCGTGCGCGCCGTCCACCCAGCCGCGTCCCAGCCACTCGATCCGCGGGATGACCTCGCGGACGATGTGGTGGCCGAGCGGGGTGTCCAGCGAGTTACGCGGGTCGCAGAAGCAGTTGTAGGGGTCGAGCTGGTGCCCGTGCTCGACCCGGATCTTCCGGCCGCCGGGCAGGATCAGGTCCGCCTCCAGGCACAGCCGGGCCCCGGTCATCTCCCGGACCGCGTCGGCCGCCTTGACGTCCCAGGCCAGATCGCCGTCGTGGTTGCCGATCGCGTAGATGACCTGGCCACCGTGCGCGGTCACCCCGGTCAGCGCCGCGCACAGGTCCTCGTGCGCGCGCAGGATGTCGGTGGCCGTTGCGTCGGGGAATCCGAGCAGCTCGACCACGTCCCCGGCCAGCATCACGGTCAGCGGGCCGTCCTCATTGTCTAGCCGGCCGGCCAGGGTCTCGCAGCAGCGGCCGGACACGTCGGTGCGGTCCGGCGGCAGGTGCAGGTCGCTGGCGACGATCACCTTCCCGCCGGGCGGGATGTCGACCTCGAGCAGGTCGGCGACCTCGGGTCGCGGCGCGGGCATGGCGGTGTGGCTTCCTGACGGCCGGTATTTACCGGTGTTCTTTCCCTGGCACCTAGCAATGATGCCCCAGCCGCGGGCGTCTGCCGAACAGCCGGGCGTGCACCCTGGCCCGTCCGGTGGAAAAGAATTAAGCAGGTGGCGCGGGAACGGATACCTTCCCTTCGTATGGAACTCGGCGAGTATGACCACGGGGCGGTCGAGGCCGCGTCCCGGGAGCTGTGGGAAGCGCACGACGTCCACCGGTACGACCGGGACGGCGTAGGCGCGGTATTCAGCGTGGACACGCCGCCGCCCTACGTATCGGCCGCCCACCTGCACGTCGGTCACGCGATGAGCTACTCGCAGCCGGATTTCATCGTCCGTTACCGGCGGATGCGCGGCGACCGGGTGTTCTACCCGATCGGGTTCGACGACAACGGGCTGCCGACCGAGCGCTACGTCGAGCAGGCCTACGGGGTCCGGGCGGTGGACATGCCGCGGGCCGAGTTCACCGCGCTGTGCCTGGCCGAGACCCGGCGGGTGGCCGAACGGTACGAGGACCTGTGGCGGCGGCTCGGTTTGTCGGTCGACTGGTCGCTGCGCTACTCCACCATCGACGCCCGCTGCCAGCGGACCGCGCAGACCAGCTTCGTCAAGCTGTACGAGGCGGGTTACCTGCGCCGGGCCCAGGACCCGATCCTGTGGTGCCCGGAGGACCGTACCTCGCTGGCGCAGGCCGACGTGGAGGACCTGGAACGGACCAGCAGGCTGCACACGATCAGGTTCGGCGGGCCGCACGGGCGGGACCTGCTGATCGCCACCACCCGACCCGAACTGCTGCCGGCCTGCGTGGCGCTGTACTACCACCCCGGCGACGCCCGGTACGCCGGGCTCGAGCGGGCGGTCGTGCCGCTGTTCGGCTACGAGGTGCCGGTGCTCACCGACGAGTCCGTGGACCCGGAGTACGGGACCGGGCTGATGATGGTGTGCACGTTCGGCGACAGCGAGGACGTGCTGAAGTGGCGGCGCGACCGGCTGCCGCTGCGCCTGGTCGTGGAGCCGGACGGGCGCCTGGGCGAGCTGGCCGGGGAGTTCGCCGGGCTGCCGCTGACCCAGGCCCGGGCGGCCATCGTGAAGGCCCTGGACGAGGCCGGGCTGCTGGTGAGCAGCGAGCCGGTGCGGCAGGTCGTCGGGGTGCACGAGCGGTGCCAGACGCCGGTGGAGTTCCAGATCAAGCCGCAGTGGTTCATCGCGGTCCGGGAGCACGCGGACCGGTTCCGGGCCCGCGCGGCCGAGCTCGAGTGGATCCCGTCGTTCATGCAGCGCCGGCTGGAAGACTGGATCGACGGGCTCAAGTGGGACTGGAACATCACCAGGCAGCGCCGTTACGGCGTGCCGTTCCCGGTCTGGTTCTGCACCGCCTGCGCGGCGCCGGTGCTGGCCCGGCTCGAGGACCTGCCGGTGGACCCGCTGGCGGACCCGCCGCCGGCCAGCTCATGCCCGGCCTGCGGTCGCGGCGAGCTGGCCGGCGACCCGGACGTGATGGACACCTGGATGGCATCTTCGCTGTCGCCGCAGGTCAACGACGGCTGGGCTACCGGCGGCACGGATCCCGCGCTGGCGCCGATGTCCATGCGGGTGCAGGCGTTCGAGATCATCAGGACCTGGCTGTTCTACTCGGTGGTGCAGTCCGAGCTGCTGTTCGGCCGGGTGCCGTGGCGGACCGCGCTGATCTCCGGCTGGGGGCTGAGCGAGCAGGGCAAGAAGCTGTCCAAGCGCGATCTCGATAAGTCGACCGGGGCCGACGGGTTCAACCGGTACGTGCCCGACGACGTGATGGCCAAGTACGGCGCGGACGCGCTGCGGCTGTGGGCCACCAAGGGCCGCATCGGGACCGACCTGCGGTACAACGAGAAGGACATCAGGACCGGCCGCAAGTTCGCGGTCAAGCTCTGGAATGTCGGCCGGTTCCTGTCCCTGAACCTCGGCGACTCCGGCGACGTCTCCGCGCCGCCCCCGGCGCCGGGGGAGCGGGACATCGTGGACCGCTGGCTGCTCGCCCACCTGGCCGACACCGTCGCCGAGGTCACCGCGGCGTTCGAGGGGCACGACTACATGCAGGCCCACCAGGCCGCCGCGCGGATGTTCTGGACCGTCTACTGCGACCGCTACCTGGAGATGATCAAGGACCGGGTGGGCCATGACGGGGGCAGCGCGCGCTGGACCCTGTGGGAGTCGTTCCGGGTCCTGCTCGGCCTGTTCGCGCCGTTCGCCCCGTTCGTGACCGAGGCCATGTACCAGCAGTTCTACCGCGGGCACGAGGACGCGGCCTCGCTGCACCTGACCCGCTGGCCGGTAGCGGACGAGCGCTGGCGCGGCGACCGCCCGGTGGTGGAGGCGGTGGACCAGCTCGCGGTGATCCTGGACGCCACCCGGGTGCTGCGCAGCGGCCAGCGGCTGGGCAACTCGGCCCGGCTGAGCCAGCTGATCGTGCAGGCACACGACGACGGGGCCGGGTCGCTGCTCGACCAGATCGCCGAGCCGCTCCGGATTGCCGCCCGCGCCGACGCCGTGGTCCGCGGCACCGCCGGCCACCCGAGCGGGGTAGCCGGGATCACGGTCGGCATCGCGGTCTAGGTCCGGCGCAGGCCGGCCAGGACGTCACGAGCCATCGCGATGCCGGCGGCCAGCATCGTCGCCTGGCTCGGCGCGGGGGCCAGAACCGGGTCGCTGTCGAAGGTCATCTGGACGACGGCGTTGCCGGACCAGACTTCGAGTTCCACCCCGGGATTGCCGGTGGGGCTGGTCAGGAAGATCGCCGTCGCCTGAGCGCCGACGTTCCTCACCGGCCGCGATCCCCTGAACTTGACGCCCGGGTCCTGGTGCGCGAACTGGAGATTGAACCGGTAGGAGCTCTCGGCCTCGTCGAGGCTGTCATAGGTGCTGACGTCCAGGAAGAGGTCCCCGTCGGCCGGGAACCAGGTGCAGCTGCGGTCGTCGGACTGCCCGGTCACCCCGGCCGCGTACCTGGACCGCGTCGACGCCCTGATCAGCTGGCACGGATCGCGCGGCTGGGCGTAGCGGGGTCCCCGGAGGATGGGCGCCGAGGCGGGATCAGCCAGCGCGGCCAGCCCGTCGCGGGCCATGGCGATCATCCCGGCCAGCTGGTCGGAACTGGGTGGCGACGCCCGGGACCCCCCGGTGGCGGCGACCGTGGTGTCGAGGTACAGGCTGATCACGGCGTTGCTGGACAGGACGAGCAGGCTGGTCCCGGGTTCCGAGGCGTTCGGCGCCTTAGTGAAATCGGCGTCGGGCCCGGCGGTGACGAACGCCTCGGTCGCCTGATCGCCGAGGCCGGCTACCGGCTTCGCGCTGACCGTGACCCCTGGGCAGTGGCAGCGCAGGGTGGCGGCCGCGCCACGGTAGATCTTCCGCGCCTGGCTGAGCGGGGAGGCCGACCGGAAGACGACCGCCTGGACGATCACCGCGATGGCCAGGACGCCGGCCCCGATCCCGGCGGTCACGGGCCTGCGGCGGACCCCGGCCGGGAGTACGCGCGACCAGCGGCCCGGCTGGGCGATTTCCGGCTCGTCCGGCGCGGCGCCGGCCGTTACCGGGTCCACGGCCGCGGATTCCGCGGCGGCCGGGTCGGTCGCCGGGTTAACGGGTTCCGGCCTGGCGTTAACGGGTTCCGGCGTGCCCGGGTCCGGTCCTTCTGACATTGAGGATGCCCCTAACCCCGTAGCCACCACGGCACGCCGCCATTGAGGAGACCGCCGACGATCACTGGGCCCGGTCCATGCGGGCCAGTACGTCACGGGCTATGGCGATTTCCGCGGCTAGCTTCCCGGCCCGGCTCAGCGGCGAGCCGAACCCGACGTCTTCCGCACTGAGGTTCACCTCGGCGTTGCCCGACCACACGTTCAGGGACACGACGGGCGACCCTGACTGTGTCTGGTAGGCGGCCTCCGCCTGCTGCCCCAGGCCGCTCACCGCCTTGGCGCCGGTGAACGTGGAGCCGTCCCGGTTCCCGCGGTCGTACTGCACGTCGAACTGGAAATCGCCGTGCGCGCTGTCGGGGTCGGATTCGATCTTGATGAACAGGCTGATGCTCACGCTGTCCGAACCCCAGGCGCACTGGCTCTCGCCGCTGACGATGGCCCCGCCTTCATCGGTCTTGCTGATCCCGTACCTGGCCAGGGTGGCCGTCCGGGCCAGCGCGCAGGCGTCCTTCGGCTTGACGTACCGCGGTCCTGACGGGTAGGCCGACGCCGCGGGCCGGGCCAGGGCGGCCAGCCCGTCGCGGGCCATCGCGATGACACCGGTCAGGGGGGCCGAACGGTCCAGCAGTCGCAGTCCGGAGCCCTTGACGGTGTAGGAGTACTCCAGTTCGGCGTTACCGGACCAGACATACAGGCTCACGCGGCCGGATGCGGGCTCGAGCTTGTACGAGGCCACCGCCGACTCGCCGAGGTCGGGGAGAAACTGTGCTCCGGTGACCGTGCTGCCGATGGCATTGGCGTTGGCGTCGAATCGCCGCTGGGCGTCCGCGGGGCCGGGTGCGAGCTGCAGGGTCAGCGATATGGAGGCGCTGTCCCCGACCCAGCTGCACTCGCTGCCTTGCGGCCCGCTGGCGGAACCGGCGCCAGGTATCGGCGCGAGGAAGGCGCCGGGAGCGTACCTGGCCGCCGTCGCCGCGCTGACCAGCCTGCAAGCGTCCCGGCGGCCGGCGTAGTGGTTTTCCCTGGTGACCCGGCCGGCCGACGGCGGCGGGGCGGATGAGGGGCGAGCCAGGGCGTCCAGGATGTCGGCGGCCATGGATCTCAGCGCGGCCCGCTGCGCCGCGTCTGGCGGCGAGGTCAGGAACGCGCCGGTAGCGGCGTCCGTCGTGTTCAGGGTGACACCGATGATGGCGTTGCTGGACTGGACGATCAGGATGGCTCCGGGCTCGGTGGCATTCGGCGCGTCGACGAAGTTCGCGTCCGGTCGCGGGGCGACGAACAGCTCTTCCGCCTGATCGCCCAGGCCGGTGACGGGCTGCTTGCTGGCCGAGACTCGCGCGCACTGACAGCCGGCGTGGGCGAGAGCGGAGCGGTAGAAAAGCCGGGTGTCGGCCACCGCGGTTTTCGTGCCGAAGATGAGCGCCTGCGTCAGCAGCGTCCGGTTCGTGCCACCGGAACTGCTTGACCACTTGCACGTGGCGGATTTGACCGGGCTAGCCGACAGGCTCGGGTCGGGACTTTCCGGGGTCCCGCTCGCGCCGGGCAGGTACCTCGCCAGATGGCCCGGGCTGACCATGCCGCACGTTTGCCCCGGCAGGCTGGTGTACCGCGGCGCCGGGGGACCGGACGGCGTCGTCGCGGCGATGATGCCCGTGACCAGCGCGCCCACCAGGACGACAGCCACCGCCGCGGTGACTAGAGGCCGGCGGCGGGCCCAGCGCGGTAGTACCCGCGCCAGGCGGCCTGGCGGCGCGGGCTGCCGCGCCGCAGGTCCCGTTGTCACGGGTTCCGGGGCTGCGGGCTCTTCTGGTGCGGGGGCCAGTGGTGCTACGGGTTGTTCAGGTGACAGGACAGTGCCAGATTCTGTTTCCGTGCCGGCGGATTCCGTGCTGGCGGGCTCAGTGCCGGCGGATTCCGGGCCGGCGGTGCCTCTGGATTCCGGCGTGCCCGTCTCCGGTCCGTCCGACATTGAGCATGCCCCTAACCCCCGCTGCCACCACGGCTAGCCGCCATGACCCCCGAACCGGTGAGAACCTATCCGGCCATGGTCTCTAACGCATCTCGGACTCGTGTCGGATCAGCGCTTTCGCCATATCTGCCCGTGGTGACATGGATTCTTTTCGACGCGCGATCCTGGACGCCGTGGGCGAACTCCCGGTCGTTTATCCATGCCCAATTGGCTGATCATGGAAAGCGGCGCGGCGTATATGCCCGACGTCCGGTGATCATCCTGGCGCTCCCCGGTCGCCCTTTCCGCTCAGCGCCCCTCTGCCTCAGGCTCCCGGCAAGCGGCATCAATGCTCCATCGATGCCGTCCCAGCAGCATCAATGCTCCATCGATGCCGTTAACCGCGGCCGTCAATCGCGGGCTGACACAATGCCGGGATGCGGACGATTGCGATCGAAGAGCATTTCTGGACGCCCGAGCTCGCCCCGCCCCCCGGCACGGGCCCGCTGGCCATGTGGGGCCCGGAGATCGGTGACCGGCTATGCGACCTCGGCCAGGCGCGGCTGGACAATATGGACGCCAGCGGGATCGACCTGCAGGTCATCTCGCACGTGGCGCCGGCCGCCCAGGGGCTGGCCGGAGCGGAGGGCGTTGCCCGGGCCCGGGAGGCCAACGACCGGCTCGCCGCGGCGGTGACGGCGCACCCGGGCCGGTTCGGCGGCTTCGCCACCCTGCCGACCGCCGACCCGGTGGCCGCCGCCGACGAACTGGAGCGCGCTACCACGGAGCTCGGCCTGGCCGGCGCCATGGTCAACAGCACGCTCGGGCCCAACGGCGCCTTCCTCGACGAACCCCGGTTCGCTCCGCTCCTCGAGCGGTTCGAGCGGCTGGACGTGCCGCTCTACCTGCACCCCGCGGCACCGTCGGCCGCGCTGCACGAGGCGCTCTACCACGGGCTCCCGGCCGCCGTGGCGGGCCGGCTGGCCACCGGGGCCTGGGGCTGGCACGCCGAGGCCGGGCTGCACGTGCTGCGCATGATCGCCACCGGCGTGTTCGACCGCTACCCGGGACTGCGGATGATCATCGGGCACTGCGGCGAGATGGTGCCGTTCATGCTGGACCGGATCGACGCCATGCTGGATCCGGCCCGGCTGGGGCCGCCCGGCCTGGCCCTGAAGCCGTCTGAGTACTTCCTGCGGAACATCTGGGTGACCACCAGCGGGCTGTTCAGCCTGCCCCCGGTGCTGTGCACCATCGCGGTGCTCGGGGTGGACCGGGTGCTGTTCAGCGTCGACTACCCGTTCGGCGGCAACCCGGCGGGCCGGGCCCTGCTCGACGCGCTCCCGCTGGCCCCGGCGGACAAGGCGAAGATCGCGGGCGGCAACGCCGAGCGGGTCCTGCGCCTGGAAGGGACCTGACGGCCGTGTCGGCCTGCGGGCCGTGATTTACGTCACGCTGGTGTTGCAAAAAAATTTGCATGGACCTCGCCATTTACGGCACAATGATGTTGTGAAAAAGGTCGGAGCAGCGAGCGCCCCCGCCCGGGGGTCAGCTAGTGCTGTTCCGGCGGGTGCCGTCCCGGCCAGCAGTGCCCCGACCCGCGGGCAGGTCGCCCGGCTGATCCTCGAGCTCGGGCCGTCTACCGCGGCCACGCTCGGCGGCCGGCTCGGGCTCACGCCCGCCGCCATCCGCCGTCACCTGGACAACCTGCTGGCCGAGGGCCTCATCGAGACCAGGACGGCCCGGGCCTACGCGAACCGCGGCCGGGGCCGCCCGGCCAAGGTCTTCGTCATCACCGACGCGGGCCGCAGCGCCTTCGAGCACGCCTACGACGACCTGGCCAGCAACGCGCTGCGGTTCCTGGCCGAGACGGCGGGCCCGGAGGCGATCGCCGAGTTCGCCCGCAGGCAGGTGTCCGACCTCGAGCGCCGGTACGCTCCCGCGGTCGCCCGGGGCGAGCTGGCCAGCCGGGTGCAGGCGCTGGCCGAGGCGCTGTCCGCCGACGGCTACGCCGCGTCCGCGGGCCCGGCGCCCGCCATCGGACAGGGCGCCGGTGGCGAGCAGCTGTGCCAGCACCACTGCCCGGTCGCGCACGTGGCGGCCGAGTTCCCGCAGCTGTGCGAGGCCGAGACCGAGGCTTTCGGCAGGCTGCTGGGGACGCCGGTGCAGCGGCTCGCTACGATCGCGCACGGCGACGGCATCTGCACCACGCACGTCACCAGCGTCGGGAAGGCAACCCCCGCCGAGGCTGTTGCAGTACCCGTAACCAGTGAGACACCCCAGGGTCCGGAGGGCTCTTGATATGACAACCACCACGCAGGAGCAGCTTGAAGGGCTCGGCACGTACAAGTTCGGCTGGGCCGACTCGGACGTAGCAGGAGCCTCCGCGCGCCGCGGCCTGTCCGAAGAGGTGGTCCGTGACATCTCGGCGCGCAAGAACGAGCCGGAGTGGATGCTCGACCTGCGGCTGCGGGGACTGAAGTACTTCGGCCGCAAGCCGATGCCGCACTGGGGCGCCGACCTGACCGGCATCGACTTCGGCAACATCAAGTACTTCGTCCGCTCCACCGAGAAGCAGGCGGCGAACTGGGACGAGCTGCCCGCCGACATCAAGAGCACCTACGACCGGCTCGGCATCCCCGAGGCGGAGAAGCAGCGCCTCATCGCCGGCGTCGCCGCCCAGTACGAGTCCGAGGTCGTCTACCACAAGATCAGGGAAGACCTCGAGGAGAAGGGCGTCATCTTCCTCGACACCGATACCGCGCTGAAGGAGCACCCGGACCTGTTCCGTGAGTACTTCGGCACGGTGATCCCGGTCGGCGACAACAAGTTCGCCTCGCTGAACTCCGCGGTGTGGTCCGGCGGCTCGTTCATCTACGTGCCGAAGAACGTCAAGGTGGAGATCCCGCTGCAGGCCTACTTCCGGATCAACACCGAGAACATGGGCCAGTTCGAGCGGACCCTGATCATCGTCGAC
>JAICWX010000180.1 GCA_025934635.1 Streptosporangiaceae bacterium
CCGCCCGTTGTACATCGTGCCGTCCCAGAAGATGTGGCACGGCGAGTCGACGTGGGTGACGGTGTTGCCGTGGAACGTGATGCCGAGCCGCTCCGACGAAAAGCCCCAGCGCCGGTCGGCGTGGAAGCCGGGCACCGGCATGTTCTCGGCCCCCGGCATGTCGGCGGCGCACGGGCACGTCGTCGTCGACCGCTCCATGTCTTCCGGTACGGCAACCTCCCATGCGCAGGACACGCTCCTGCCGTGGCGCACGGCCCGCGCCGCCGCCAGCCGGACATCGTCGGTGATGAGGTTCAGGGTCCCCAGCTCGTCGTCGTCGCCCCACCGTCCCCAGTTCGACAGCGTGTCGAAGTACCCGAGCACGTCGTCCTGCGCGGGCATCGGCCGCCCTGCCGTCATCTCAGCATCCACTCCTCCGGTCACGCGGTTCCAGGCACCGCAGGCAGGGTATCCCGCTGCTGGACCGAAGACCGCAATGACCGGCCGATCAGACGACCTCGCACCGCCGGTGCCGCGATCACCCAAGGTGCGCACTGATTTGAGCCACGTCGGGTTTCACGATGGCGAGGGGCCCGGGAACTGCTAGGTTCCCGGGCCCCTCGCCATCTGTAGGGGTGATCCGGCTGGGCGCGTGCGCCCGTATTAAGGCCGCAGGACGCCGAGCAGGCCGTTCTGCTCGTGGTTGATGCCCGCGGCGAACCACAGCGCGTCGGTGCCGCCGTTGGCCGCCGTGCCGGGCAGCAGGCCCCACAGGCCTGGCTCAGCGAACGGCCTGCCGGTGGAGGTCCGGACCTGGCCGGTGACGCGGTGCGCGAAGTGATGACCTTCCTTGGCCACGATGTTGATCCGGCCGTCACCGAAGTTACCGACCAGCAGTGAGCCGGCCGCGCGACCCCAGCTGGCCGGCGCGATCGCCAGGCCCCACGGGGCATTGAGCGCACCGCCGGAGGTGATACGGGAGATGAGGCGCCCGTCGGGGCTGAACTCGTCCACCACGCCCAGGCCGCGGCCGACCGCCTGCCGGTGCGTAACCCGATCGGCCTTGTCGTAGGCCACGAAGATGTTGCCGTTCAGGGTCTGGGTGTTGAAGGGCAGGTACCCGCGGGGCAGCCGTGGGTCCCTGAATTGCCAGCGCGCCGTCTTGACCTTGTGGAACGAGGAGTTGAAGACATCGATCCGGCCCTGGGCGAAGTTGGCGGCGAAGAGCCGGTCGCCGTGGCTGGTGGAGGCGATTGCGAGCCCGGTGTACCCGGCCCCGGGAACGGTGGCCTTGTTCTCGGTGCCGCCGATGAGCGGGTCGACCATCGGGCTCCAGGCCTCGATGTGACCGTCGAGCGTGGCGAAGATGAACGCGGCCGGAGCGCTGACGGTCCCGTTACTCAGGACGAACCCGGTGCCCGTGTTGTTGACCTGGCCGCTGGGGCCCGCGACCGAGCCCGTCATGGTCACGCGGACCGTCGGGACCTTGGTCACGGTGGCCGTACCAGGGGGAAGCGTGTAAAGCGTGGAGCTGTTCGTGCCCTGATTGGACACCCACAGGGGAGAGGTCGGGGAGTGGGAGATACCCCAGGGGTTCTTCAGGTCCGGGTCGGTGAGAGGGGCCTTGCCAGGTATGTCGGAGGCCAGGTTCACCTGGTGCAGCTTCAGATCGTGGTGCGGCGCCTGATAGTGGCCGGTACTCGCGAACGCTACGGCGGGCGCACCGGCCAGAGCCAGTCCGCTGCCGACCGCGATCAGCATCGCCGCGAACCGCGGCGAAGAAAGTCGTGGCAAAATCACACATCCCGTCTAGAGCCGAGTGGCTTTCCCAGCTGATACGGACGTTGCGTCACTTCGGTTCGAAAATCCACAATCCGGTGCAAAGATGTACAAAACTCTCAGAGTGACTCTCTAGACACGTTCTGTCGCGCTGGCTCGACGTCCGGGTGGACGGCCGCGCGGCCTCTTCTCCATGATGATCGTGCCGTGGGTGAAGATCTCGCCGCCCCAGACCCCGTGCGGCTCCCGGCGCTCGACCGCGCCGGCCAGGCAGAACCGGCGTATTGGGCAAGATCGGCAGTACGCCTTGGCGAGCTCGAGATCGACCGGCCGTTCCGAGAACCGCAGCTCGGGGTTCCCGGGCGGCACGGCAGCGGATCATTCAGCGTCTTTGCCTGCATGGCAAGCAAGATCAGGGAACTGGTCATGAGCCGACGGTAACGAGGGCCCGGCCCGTGGGCATCACCCGAAAGTGGAGGTGCCCGGTGGAATCCTCCGCAGTGGCGGGGGCACGCACGGGCCGTCCGCCCCGGCCCTGACTTAGGACAAGATTCGGGCCTAACCGATGGTGCGGCGCGACGGCCTGCGAGTCTGCTGGCCGGGAGAGCTGGAATTGCGCACTAGCCTATCCCCCAGAGTAGTGGCCGATCGGTTCCGGGCAGCCCCACATTGCGGCTGTAGCTGACCTGCCCGACCCGGAAGGCCGTATCCGCATCAGCGCGGCCGTCACCGGAGAGCTCCCGGGCGAGGCCCTTAGCGTCGTCTTCGCAGTCCGCCCAGACGATGAGGTGCCGGCGGCGCGGGCGGACCCGCCATCCCTGGGCGGCAAGATGCCCGGCCAGCGTTACCACATCGCGGTGTGACGGCACTTCGACCAGCATCCGCCAGGCGGGAATGCCGGTCGTCACCGACCTTTCCCGCTCTAGCTCCTGAAGGTATTCGTGCTCAGCCTGCTGCGCGGCAGCGGCATCGGCGGGCGGCACGTCCGTCACATCCAGCCATTCCTCTTCCCGCGGGCTCCAGCGCTCCGTCCGGACGGGCGCGCTGACGTCGCGCCGCGCGAGCACCTCACGCGCCACTCGTGCGGCCTCATCAGCCGATCCGGCGCTGGGGGCGTACAAGAAGATGTCGGTACCGCTCGAGCCGGCTGCTACCTGATCGCCGAGGCGGCTGCCCAGTTCAGGGATAAGCGACTGCCGCCAGGACTCCATCTCGGCGCGGACAGCGGCGGCAGCGGCGATCTCCTGCGGACTGGCCGGGTACCCCCGGGCGTACGCCTGGCCGTCGTCGGTCAGCTCGCGCGGCGGGTCAACGAGCGCGATGCGGACGCGCCAGTCCTCGTCCATAGACGAACCATAGCAACCCTCCGCACCGGCACCCGCGCCATCACCGCCGCAGACCACCTGCCCGGCCACCTCCCGAAGCGCTTGACCGCATCCACCGGCATTCAGGTACGCGGGGCACGCACGGGCCGTCCGCCCCGGCCTGGTCGCTGAAGGTTCACGTCGCCCTGGTCGCGGTAGCGCTCACCGCGCTGCCCGCCGCGCTGGTCCTGGTGGCGGGCGGGGGCTGGCTGGCCGGGCCGGCGGCGGGACCGGCCCCCGGTCGCGGCCCGAGGTCGGTGACGCGACCGCGTTGTCCGCCGCGACCTGGACCTGCAGGCCGAGCCCGAGCCCGGACAGTTCCAGGCGGACGGTGTCGCCGGCCGTGAGCGGCCCGACGCCGGCCGGGGTGCCGGTGGTGATCACGTCTCCCGGGTACAGGGTCGTGACCGAGGACGCGTAGGACACCAGCCGCGCCACCCCCCAGATCAGGTCCCGGGTACTGGCTTCCTGCCGCAGTTCGCCGGACACCCAGCAGCGCAGCTCCACCCGGCCGGGATCCCCGAACTCATCGGCCGTGACCAGCACCGGGCCCATCGGGGTGAAGGTCTCAAAGGACTTACGGACCGAACGGTCTTCGCCGCCGCGCATCGTGATATCCAGCAGCCCGGTGTAGCCGAACACGCAGGACAGCGCGTCCTGCTCGCTGACGTGCCGGGCGGTCCGGCCGATCACCAGGGCGAGCTCGCCCTCCTGGTCGAAGCGCCGGTCATGGTAGGGAAGCTGGATGGTCCCGCCCGGGTCGAGCAGGGACGACGGTGCCTTGAGGAAAAACCCGAGCGCGCCGACCTGGGCGCCGGTATTCATCTCGGCCTGGTGGTCCCGGTAGTTCACCGGCGCCGCGATGATCTTCGACGGGTCGGCGACCGGCACCCGCAGGCGGACATCGCGCAGCGCGATGCCGTCCTGATCGCCGGGGGTCGCCAGTCCTGCGGACGGCCAGGAGGCGATCACGTCGCGCATGGTCCGGCCGCCCAGCGGGATCACCCGGTCGCCGTCCAGGCACCCGGCCCGGCCGTCGTCGTAGCTCACCAGCCGCATGCGCTCGCCCTGGTCATCGCGTGTCGTCTTCCCGGATGTCCTGCTGCTCCGCATTTTCCGTACGGGCCAGGCCCAGCGCCTCGAGCGCCGGCCAGTCGGAAACAGCGAACAGGTCGGTGTCGTCTGTGGCCTCATGATCAACCGCGGCCCACGATGGCGTGACGAACATGTCCCCGGCGGTCCAGCGGAAGCGGCGCCCGTCGATCACGGTCGCCCCGGACCCGCGGTAGACGACCCAGATCCCGCTGCCGGCGGTCCGGGTCGTGGGCGTGCGGTGCCCGGCGAGCACCCGGTGCATCTCGGCCCGCAGCGTCGGCATGATGTCCCGCCCGGTGGCGGGGTCGGCGTAGCGGACGGATGCCGCACCGCGTCCGGTGGACGCGATCAGGCGGGACAGGGCGGCGTCGGTGGCCGGCCAGCGGTATGCCAGCAGCCGGGAGGACCGGCCGGACGCCGGGTCCTCGATGACCGCCGGCTCGCCGGAGGCCGGCAGCAGGCCCGCGCCGCCGTAGCGGATCTCCGATTGCGACGTGAGGGCCGGCTCATAGCCGCTCAGCTTGTCGCCGCCCGGTTCGAAGAAGACGGCGTCGAGGTTCCGTACCAGCGGAACGTCAAGACCATCGAACCAGATCATCGGCTCCGGGCCCGGGTTGTGATGCTCGTGCCAGGTCCAGCTGGGGGTGAGCACCAGGTCGCCGGGGGCCATGTGGACCGGGTCGCCGTTCACCAGCGTCCACACCCCGCTGCCTTCCAGCACGAACCGCAGCGCGGCCGGGCTGTGCCGGTGCGCCGGCGCGAGTTCCCCGCCGCCCAGGAACTGCACCGCGCCCCACAGCGTATGGGTGGCGAACGGCTGCCCGCCGAGGTCCGGGTGCGACAGCGAGAGCACCCGGCGGTCCCCGCCCCGGTCGATGCCGACCAGGTCGCCGGAACGCTCGGCCAGGTCCCGCAGCGTCTTCCACCGCCAGATATGCGGCGTGAGCCGGCCGGGCGTCGCGGTCAGCAGGCCCTCCTGGAGCCACAGCGGCTGCAGGTCGGCGGCCGCCAGGTCGGCGTACAGGCCGTCCACGTCCGGGGCGTCGTCATGAAATCGCGAAGTGGCCATTGTTCTCCTGATAGAGCCAGTCCAGGTCGGCGTAGTCGTCCCAGTCGCGCCGGGTGAAGATCCGGTCGCGCAGTACCGGGATGACCGGCCCGTCGTCGTGCCAGACCTGACCCCAGTTCCGGGCCACCCGCTGGACCCGCGCGGTGCGCGGGATACGTTCCGCCTGGTAGGCGGCAAAGGCTTTGCCGATATTACCGTCGTACCCGCTGAGCTGCCGGGCCAGACAGCCGGCGTCCTCGATGGCCTGGCAGGCGCCCTGCGCCAGGTACTGCACCATCGGATGGGCGGCGTCACCGAGCAGGGTGATCCGGCCGGTGGTCCAGTTGTCCAGCGGGTCCCGGTCGTACATGACCCACCGGCGGTCACGGTTGATCCGGGATACCGCGGCCCGCACCTGGTCACAGGCAGTGGCGAAGCTCTCGTCCAGCTCGGCTGGGGTTCCCCAGCGGTCGGTCAGCTCGGCCTCACGCGAGTAGCCCTGGCTGCGGAATACGGCCACCTGGTTGTACAGTCCGTCGCGCCGGATCGGGTACTGCACCAGGTGCTTGTGCGGCCCGATCCAGATGACCTCGTCTTCCGGCCCGAACGGGACGCCGCTGCCCCCCGGTGACGGCAGCGCCATGTCAGCGGCCGGAAGGGTGCCGCGGTAGGCGACGAACTGGTCGGTGACCGGGCGGTCGTCACTGACCAGCTGGCGGGCCGTCGACCACAGGCCGTCGGCGCCGACCACCGCGCCGCACCGGTAGCTGCCGCCGTCGGCGAAGCGGACCTGCGCCGCCTCGCCCTGATCGGCGAGCCCGGTCACCTCACGGCCGCTTTCCAGGGTGATGCGCTCGTCCGCCCGACACGCCTGATACAGCACCGTCAGCAGGTCGCCGCGGTGCATCACGCTGTAGGGGTACCCGTAGCGCCGCTCGAATGGCTCGCCGAAGGACACGGTGGTCAGGTGCTCCCCCCGGTCGGCGTGCATCAGCACCAGGCGGCGGGGACGGACGGCCAGCGCGGCCAGTTCCGGCAGCACCCCCAGGTGATCCAGGATGCGCAGCGCATTGGGGGCGAGCTGGATGCCCGCGCCGATCTCGCCGAACGCCGGTGACTGTTCCACGATGTGCGCGGCGAAGCCGGCCCGGGCCAGGGCGAGGGCGGTGGTCAGGCCGCCGATCCCGCCGCCGATGATCAGGACGGGCACCTCGGCGGTCACGTCTTCTCCCAGGTCGCGACGAGCGGGGTGTCCGTCCCGGCCGGGCCGGTCCCGTCGGCGCCGCCGGGTGAGCCCAGCGCCTCGTCGCGACCGGGCAGCGGCTCGGCGAAGAACGCGGCGTTGTCCGCCAGCCAGACCGGGTCGGGTGACTCGTCCGGGGCGATGATCGCGTCGACCGGGCACTCGGGCAGGCACGCGCCGCAGTCGATGCACTCGTCCGGGTGGATGTAGCGCTTCCGCAGGCCTTCATAGATGCAGTCGACCGGGCAGTTCTCGACACACGAGCCGTCCATCTCGTCGATGCAGTGCTCGTTGATGACGTACGCCATGGGCGGTCAGCTCCAGATGGGTGCTCCGGTGACCGGGTCGTCGTTCAGGTCGGCGTAGGCCCGGGCCGCCGCCGGGTGGAGCGGGATCGGCGTCCGCGCCATGTCGGCGGGGACCAGCGGGTAGGTGACGGGGGAGTGGTCCGGCGGCAGGTGGGCGTACTGCGCCTCCAGCGCCCGCCGGGTCTTGACCATGCACCACACGGCCAGGTAGGCGACGTCGTCCGCGAGTGCCTGCGGGCAGAGCAGGACGAAGTCGGAGAAGTCCAGGGTGCGCAGGTCCTCCTCCAGCCCGGGCAGGTAGCCGGCTTCCACCGTGGCCGCCGGCCAGCCCTCGGCGGCGAACCCGGCGAGTACGTCCTCGCCCCACGGCAGGTAGCGCACCGGGCGCTTGGCGGCGATCCGCTGCCAGTGCGGCGTCATGATCGCCTCGTGGATCAGCACATCGGCCTCGCCGCCGGCGAACCAGCCGATCGGCGGGAACGGCCGCTCGTCATAGCGGAACGAGAGCCTGCCGGTATCGACTCCGGCCAGCCGCAGCGCCTTGTGCGCGGCCAGGCCGATGAGGTTGATCCCGTCGTCGGCAGACGTCGCGACGGTCACGCCGCCGCTGACCGCGGCCAGGTCGGCGACGGTGGCGACCGGCAGCGCGGCGTCGACCGCGACGACCAGGCGGTCGCGCTGCCCGATCACGCCGAGCGCGCACAGGCCGTCCGGCTTGAGCAGGGGCACCGCCGCGGCCGGGGTGACGATGGCGATGTCGGCCTGGCCCGAGCGCAGCGCCGCGACCTGATCCTGGCCGCCGCGGCCGGACCAGATGGCGAACTGCGATCCTTCCGGCGACCGGTCGCCGATCTCCTGGGCCAGCCAGCCGCAGATCCGGTGCATGTTCGCCTGGCCCCAGTCGCCGCGGAACGCGAGGGTGACCGGACGCTCCAGGCGCGGCTCGTCAGCCACGGGCGAGCATCGCCGTGAGCTCGGCCGCGCTCAGCGTGAAGTCGACCTCGTTGATGGAGTCGAACGGGAAGCCGACGCGCTCGAACTCCTGCTCCACGGCGGCGGCGCTGCCGGCCTCGTACACCGAGACGATGAAGCCGCTGTCGGTGTTGACGTACAGCTGGCGGAACGTCGCATGGACGCCCTTGGCGACATCTGGCCCGTAGCCGGCGATTTCCTCTGGTGACAGGCCGGGAGCTTGGTGGAGGCTAAGGAAGAGCGCCATTTTACTCCTTAATGTGTCATTCTACGGAACAGTGTTCCTTATCTTGCTACGTCACCGGAGGGTTGGCAAGACCGGGGTGCGCTAACCTGCTTGCGTGGAGCAGCTTCCGGATGAGGCCCCGGCCAACCGCCCTGGCGGCCTGATCGGCGCCGTTGACAACGTGCTGCGGCTGCTCCGCCTGTTCGAGGATCACGAGATGATCCGGGTCAATCAGGTGGCCCGCGACATGGGGCTGTCCCGGTCGACCGTGCATCGCATGCTGGCCACGCTCAGCCACCATCAGTTCGTGGAGCAGGACGAGTACTCGCGCGCTTACAAGCCGGGGCCCGCGCTGGTCGACATCGGCCTGTCGGTCGTGTCGAAAATCGACATCCGCGCCGTCTCGCACGCGGCCCTGGTGAACCTGCGCGACCTGACCGGCGAGACCGCGCACGTGGGCATCATGCGCGGTGCCACCGAGGTCCTCTACCTCGACAGCGTCGAAAGCGACCAGATCGTCCGCACCGGCAGCCGGATCGGCCTGATCCTGCCCGCGAACGCGACCGCGGGCGGCAAGGCCCTGCTCGCGGAGCGCACCGATGCCGAAGTCACCGCGCTCTACGCGTCCCGTGCCCTGCCGGCGCCCACGCCCCGCGCGCTGACCACCCTCGAGGAACTGCTCGACCAGCTCGCTGAAGTCCGGCGCGTCGGCTACGCGGTCAACTACGGGGAAAGCGAAGCCGACGTGGCCGCGGTGGCCGTCGCCGTCCGCGACAAGCGCGGTCACGTCCGCTGCGTCCTGGTCGCGACCGCGCCCCTGGCGCGCGCCGACGCGGCCTGGACCAAGACCACCTCGGCCGCCGCGCTGCGGGTGGCGCGCGAGCTCGGCGACCGGGTCGGCTGAGGCGCCCCGCGCCGCGAAGCCGGCGGGAGCCTTGCCAGAAGCGGGAAGCGGTATCACAATGAGGGGCAGTGTTCCGTATGCCGCTACATGCGAGGTGAAACGTGAACCTGGAGGACAGCCGGCGGATCCCGCCGCCCGATCCCGACCGCGAGCCGCTGAAGGTCAACGTCTACGAGCGGATGGCCAAGGCCGCGTCGCAGCTGATGCCGCTGTTCCCGTATGACTCGGCTGGGGCGATCGTGCCCTGCGGTGCTGTCCTGGTCGGCGGCCCGGAGATGGAGTACGGGCATTTCTTCCACTGGAACACGGTGAACGAGGTCGTCGTCACCTACGGCGCGAACAGCGCGATGCTGGCGTCGGGCCAGATCTTCGTCACCCAGCAGCTGCACGGCGTGAACTCGTTCCTGCGTGATGAGAAGGACCCGGAAGCGTTCGCCGTCATGACCATCACCCAGCACCAGTCCTCGTCCGGCGACCAGCAGGAAGCGATTATCGCGCGGTGCAAGAAATGCAAGGCCGAGCTGGTGCGGCACTCCTACGACGCCACCCCGCACGGGCTGCCGGGCTACGACGCAGAGCGCTATGGCGCTGAGGACGACCCGATCAGGCAGTTCGCCACCACGTTCGGGTCGGTGAAGTTCGTCGAGCTGCGCAACAGCGAGCAGGGCCGTACCTGCGCCGAGTGCGGGCATGTCAATGACGTGTTTCCCGCTCAGCTATGGGGCTGGGAGCGGCAGGTCTACCAGACCCGGGCGGTCAGTGCCGCCTACCGCCGCCTGGTGGAGGCCGGATCATGAACCGCCGGCGGATGCTGCACGCCTTCAAGGCCGAGCTCGGCGAGTACGAGGACGCCGCCGTCCTCCCGGCCGAGACCGACCCCCAGATCTACCTGTCCAGGAACCGGCAGCCGCAGCCGTTCTACCTGCTCTGCTCGAAGGACAACGTGCTCAGCCAGCTGTCCGGGGCGGTCCATGTCCACCTGCGGGACAGCTCGGTCAACCGGTTCCGGATGGAGGTCGGCGACCACGTCTACATCCCGGCCGGCACGCCCCACCGGATCGTGCCGATCGAGGAGGGTGTCACGCTGCGGTACCAGCCGCTGGACGCCGGGCTCCAGGGTGCCGCGTGGTACTGCGACGGCTGCGACAGCGAGCTGCGGCGGTACGAGTGGGAACACGACAGCGACACCCCGGCCGCCGGGTTCTACGCCGCGGCGTGCGCCCGGTTCTCCGCCGAGGAGACCGCGCGGACCTGCGGCAAATGCGGGATGGTGGCGGCGCCCCTGGACCTGGCCGCGTTCGGCTGGCCGCCGGCCGGAGCCTGACGACCCGAGGGACCGTCAGGCGATCAGCAGCCTGCCGCCGATGTCGATCTCGTCCAGGTCGAGCAGTCCGGCATTGCGCTCGGCCCACCGGCCCGATTCCAGGTCGGCCCGCAGGTCGCGGACCACGCGGTCCTCGACGGCCCGGCCGGCCAGGTGCCACACCGATACCGCGCGCCGGACCTGCTCGTCCAGGTACGCTTGCGGCCGCCGCCAGTAGGAGGGGAAGTTGCCGTCGCGGCAGTCCCACGGGATGGGCAGCGGCTCCAGCCGGGCACCGACCGCGCGGGCCCGCTCGGCCAGCGTCGGCCGTCCGGCGCTCAGCTGCGCGTGCTCGGGCATGTAGTCGCGGATCAGCCAGAAGTCAGCTTCGAGCCGGCCGATGTCGAAATGGAAGGTCACGACGCGGCGGGCGACGCGCTGCATCTCCCGGTAGCCGGCGATGGCGTCCGGCCAGTGCTGGTCGGTCAGCACCGCCATCGCGGCGTCGAATGACTGGTCGGCGAACGGCAGGCTGCCCGCCACGCCGGGCACGCACGGCGCCGCGCCGGCCGGCCGCTGCGCCCGCATGACCGCCGACGGCTCGACCGCGGTGACGTCACGGCCGGGTGGCTCATACGAGCCGGTCCCCGCTCCCACGTTGAGGACCGTGCGCGCGTCGCCGAGCGCGGCCCAGATCCGCGCCGCGATCCGCGGGTCACCCGGCCGCGTCGCCGCGTAGGTAGCCCCGATCGTGTCGAACAGCTGGCCACTGGACATAGGGCGACATTAAGTACTATCGCGTTGTCATGTCAAGGTCACCGTGTCAGCGGTGCTGTCCAGGCCGTGTCAGGGCCGTGTCAGTCCCGCCCCTGACAGTAGGGACATGAACACTACAGCGACAACCCTGCAGGTCCGCGGACTGCAGAAGTCCTATAAGGAAGTGCACGTGCTCACGGGCGTGGACTTCGACGTGGCGCGCGGAAGCATCTTCGCGCTGCTCGGCTCCAACGGGGCCGGCAAGACCACGATCGTGCGGATCCTCACCACCTTGCTCAAGCCGGACGGCGGCACGGCGAGCGTCGGCGGATTCGACGTCGTGTCGCAGCCGGAGCAGGTGCGGGAGTCGATCAGCCTGACCGGTCAGTTCGCCGCGGTGGACGAGATCCTCACCGGCCGGGAGAACCTGATCCTGATCGCCCGGCTGCGGCACGTGCAGCGCGTCGGCCAGATAGCAGACGACCTGCTCGGCCGGTTCGGCCTCGCCGACGCGGCCGGGCGCCGGGTGTCGACCTATTCCGGCGGCATGCGCCGCCGCCTCGACATCGCCATGAGCCTCATCGGCAGCCCGCAGATCGTCTTCCTCGACGAGCCGACCACCGGCCTCGACCCGGAGGGCCGCATCGAGGTGTGGAAGGTGATCCAGAACCTCGCCGACAGCGGCACGACCGTATTCCTGACGACCCAGTACCTCGACGAGGCCGAGAAGCTCGCCGACCGGATCGCGATCCTGCACCAGGGCACGATCATCGTGTCCGGCACCCTGGCCGACCTGAGGAAGCTGCTTCCGCCCGCGAAAGTCGAATACGTCGAGCGGCAGCCCACCTTGGAAGAGATCTTCCTGGCCATCACCGGCAGCGGCAAGAGCGACAAGAAGGAACCACGATGAGCACGCACTTCTTCAGCGACACGAACGTGATGCTCGGCCGGTCCCTGCGGCACGTCACGCGCAGCATGGACACCATCATCACGGTGACGATCATGCCGATCGCCTTCATGCTGCTGTTCGTCTACGTCTTCGGCGGCGCCATCAAGACGGGCACCGGACACTACGTGAACTACCTGATGCCCGGCATCTTGCTCATCGCGATCGCCAGCGGCATCGCCTACACCGCCTTCCGCCTGTTCACCGACCTGCAGAGCGGCATCTTCGAGCGGTTCCACTCGATGCCGATCGCCCGCTCGTCAGTGCTGTGGGGGCACGTCCTGACCTCGCTGGTGGCCAACATGATCTCCGTGGTCGTCATCGTCCTGGTAGGCCTGCTCATCGGCTTCCGCTCGTCGGCCGGGGTGCTGGCGTGGCTCGCCGTGGCCGGCATCCTGGTGCTGTTCACGCTCACGCTGACCTGGATCGCGGTCATCGCCGGGTTGTCGGCGAAATCCGCCGACGGGGCGGGCGCCTTCTCCTACCCGATCATCTTCCTGCCCTTCGTCAGCTCGGCCTTCGTGCCCACCGCCTCGATGCCGGGTCCGGTGCGCGCCTTCGCGCAGAACCAGCCGGTCACCTCGATCGTCAACACGATCAGGAACCTGTTCGCGCGGCAGCCGGCCGGCCACGACATCTGGATCGCCCTGGCCTGGTGCGCCGGCGTCCTCGTGGTCGCCTACGTGCTCGCCATGATGACGTACCGGCGCAAGATCGCCTGAAATGCCAGGACGGCGTTCAGGCAGTGAACGTGATCGAGACCAGCTCGGACCAGTCCGCTTGCGTACCCTCCCGTGTCACCTCGGCGAACCGTGCGTCGCCGAGGTGACGCCGTGCGGCCTGCCCGATCCTGGACACATCCGGGTGGGAACGATCGGTCAGCCCGCGCAGCCCGGCGCTGGCCGCGAGCAGCCGCGCGGCCTGGGCGTACTGGTCACGGCGGAGCGCCAGGTCCGCGATCCCGACGAGTACATGCGCGATCAGGGGCGCGTGTCCCGCCTCGGACGCCGCCCGGCAGGCCGCCGCGCGCTGTGCCTGGGCCTCGCCGAGATCGGTGGCCAGGTAGCCGAGCAGGTCGTGCGTCGCCGCGCGGATGACCGGCAGCTCCGCGTCGTCGCCCAGCACCTTGGCCGCGACGTCGAGCTGCTGGTACGCCTCCTCGGCGTCGCCGCGCCACCGGGCGAGTTCCGCCTGCGACAGGGCCAGCTCGGCCAGCGCGTCCGGCCAGGTGACCCGTTCCGCGCACCGTTGCGCCTCGGCTATCGCGGCCGCACTGGCATTCTCGTCGCCTAGCAGCCAGTACAGCTGAGCCTGCCGCGACCGCATCCGGATGACATCCTCGATCGCGCCGATCTCGGTGATGACCGCGATGGCCTGTTCGTAGTACTCGCACGCGCCGGCGAACTCGCCGCGCGTGGCGATCCGGTCCGCCAGCTCGGCGAGGGCGAACGAGATCCCGAACCGTTCGCCGACGGCCCGGAACTCGGCCAGCGCCATCTCGAGGTAGGCGTCCGCGTCCCGGCCGCCCTGGCCGAGCATGATCCGCATCTTGCCGAGGTGCAGCCGGGCCAGTGCGCGTACCCAGGGGTCGTCATGGTCCAGCACTGGCTCGAGCGCGGCCAGGAACTCCTCCGGCCCCTGCAGCAGGCGTTCGAGCGGGACGACGAGCCCCAGCCGCGGGTCGCTGGACTGGCTGCGCTGGCTGAACTCATAGGCCTTGCGGATCCACTCCGCCGCCTGGTGCTCGTCGCCCCGCCCGGAGCTCACGAACATGACGACAATCGCGTACACCGTGGCCCGGACCTCGTCGGTGACCTCGCCGGGCATCTTGGTGGCCGCCGTGATCAGCTCGAAGCCCTCGGTCTTGTACCCGCTGAGCCACCAGTACGTGCCCGCGCTCGCGGCGAGCCGCATCGCTTCCTGGGCCTCGCCCGCCGCGAGCGCGCCGCGCATCGCCGAGACGATGTTGTCGTGCTCGGCTTCGAGCGTGGCTGCCCACTCCAGTTGCTCGGCGCGGCGAAGGTGCGGATCCGCGGTCTCGGTGAGGTCGATGAAGTAGGCCAGGTGCGCACGGCGCGCCCGGTCCGATTCCCCCGCCTCCGCGAGCCGGTGCCCGGCGTACTCCTTGATCGTGCCGAGCATCCGGTAGCGCGGTGCGCCATCGCCCTCGGTGACCAGCAGCGATTTTTCGGCCAGCGCGGTCAGCAGCTCGAGCACCTGCCCCTGCTCGACGGCGCCGCCGTCGCAGACCCGCTCGGCCGCGTCCAGGCTGGCCCCGCCCGAGAACACGGAGAGCCTGCTCAGGGCCATTCGCTCGGCGTCGGTGAGCAGCTCCCAGCTCCAGTCGACCACCGCCCGCAGCGTCCGGTGCCGCGGCCGCGCGGTCCGGCTGCCGCCGGTCAGCAGCCGGAACCGGTCGTCGAGGCGGCGGGCGAGCTGATCGAGGGACATGGTGCGCAACGTGGCCGCGGCCAGTTCGATCGCCAGCGGCATCCCGTCCAGCGTCCGGCAGACCCGCACCATCGTCGCCAGCGTGCGGGCGTCGAGCTGATACGGGGCCGCCAGATCCGTGCGCACCGCGCCCGCCCGGTCCCGCAGCAGCCGGACCGCGGGCGCGGACTCCATCTCGCCCGCGCTGGCGTCCTCATCCGGCCAGCCCAGCGGTTTGACCAGCCGCAGCGCCTCGCCGGTGATGCCGAGCGGTTCCCGGCTCGTCGCCAGGATCCGCAGCCGCGGGCACTCCCCGAGCACGCGGTGGGCGAACGCCGCCGCCGCCTCGATCACGTGCTCGCAGTTGTCCAGGATCAGCAGCGCCTCCCGGTCACGGATCGCGGCGATGAGCCGGTCCGTCAGCTCCGCGTTCGGGGCCGCGCCGAGCAGGGCATCGCGCAGGCCCAGCCCGGCGATCGTCGACTGCGCCACGTCACCGTCCGCGCCGATCGCCGCGAGCTCGACCAGCCAGGCCCCGTCCGGCAGGCCGCCCAGCAGCGTGCGCGCGGTTTCGGTGGCCAGCCTGGTCTTGCCCGAACCGCCCGGCCCGGTCAAGGTGGTGAGCCGGTGCCCGGCGATGAGCTCGCGGACCGCGCCGACATCGGCGTCCCGGCCGACGAAGCTGGTCAGCTCGGCCCGCAAGTTGGTCTTCCGGTTCTCCTCCCGCCGTCCCAGCTCGCCCCGCAGCAGCGCGACATGCAACGCTGACAGCTCCGCCGCGGGGTCGACGCCGAGCGCGTCGGCCAGGGTCTCTCGCGTACGCTGGAACACCAGCAGGGCGTCGGCGTTGCGGCCGGCCGCGACCAGGGCCCGCATCAGCGCGGCGGCCAGCCGTTCCCGCATCGGATGCGCGGCCACCAGGTCGGTCAGCTCCGCGACCAGCTCCGCGCCGTGGCCGAGGCCGATCTCCGCGTCGAACCGGTCCTCCATGGCCGTCAGCCGCAGCCCCTCGAGCCGGGTGACCGCCGCGTCGAACGCCGCGCTGTCCTGCAGGCCGACGTCCTGCATGGCCGCCCCGCGCCACAATGCCAGGGCCTCGCGCAGCACGTGCACCCGCCGCGGATCGGAGTCATTACGGGCCTGGCTGAGGAGGCGCTCGAACCGCACGGCGTCAACCGCGTCCGGATCCACCGTCAGCCGGTAGCCGTCCGCCTGCCCCTCGACCAGCCCGTCCGGCAGCACCTTCCGCAGCCGGGAGACCAGGCGCTGCAAGGCATTCGCCGCGCCCGGGGGCGGGTCCTCACCCCAGATCCAGTCGACGAGCGTCGCCTTCGGGACCACGTGACCCGGCTCGAGCGCGAGGGCGGCCAGCAGCCCGCGCAGCCGGGCACCCGGCACGTCGGCCAGGACGCCGTCGTCGGTGCGAACCTCCGTCGAGCCGAGCATCCCGATCTGCACGTAGCCGATTTTGCCACGGGCGGGCGGCCGGCCCTCCATGGCGATTCCGCTCGTCATTCGCCGTGCTCCCGGGCCGGGACTGCCGCGTCACCGGCCGCCCGCGGCTGAGCCGCCTGCGAGCGGTAGCGGCCGGGGGACAGGCGGCGGGAACGGGTGAAGGCCCGGTTGAATGCGTACTCCGAGGTGTAGCCGACGGAGTTCGCGATCATGCCGATCGGGTCGCCGGTGTCACGCAGCCGCCGGGCCGCGAGGTCCATCCGCCAGCGGGTGAGGTAACCAGCCGGGGAATCACCGACGTTGGCGGCGAAGCGGCGCGCCAGCGTGGCCCGGGATACGTCCACGTGAGCGGCGAGCGTGCCGGTCGTCCATCCCCGGCCCGGATCAGCGTGCAGGGCCGCGATGGCGCGCCCGGCGACGGGGTCGGCGAGCCCGCGCAGCCAGGAAGGCGGCGTAGCGCCCGGCGAAGCGGTGTCAAGCCACGCCCGCAGCAGCTGGACGAACAAGATGTCGACGATGTGGTTGAGCACGGCGGCCGAGCCCGGCTGGGGCTGGCTGAGTTCGGCCGCCAGCAGTCGCACGGTGGCCTGCAGCGCTCCGGTCGCCTGGGTCGAGCGCACATGCAGGACATCGGGCAGCAGGCCCAGGACGGGCAGGGTGACGGCCGGGTCCTGATGGTAGGAGGCACAGACGATCCGGGTTTGCGCGGGGCCGACGCCAACCGTCAGCACATCCCCGGTGGTCAGTGCCCGCTCGGCGGCGAGGTGGTCAAACGGCTCCCGCTCCGCCGCTGGCTCGCTGGCCACGCCATGAGCCAGGCCGGTCGGCAGCAGGACGACGTCACCGGTCATGAGCCGGATTCCGGGCCGGCCCGGGATCAGCAGCCAGGCGGTCCCGTCGGCGACGGCGTGAAACGAGGCCCGGGGAACCTGGCTGATGGTCAGGCCCCAGGGTTCGGCCGCGTCCAGCGTCGCCGCGATCACGCCGCGTACGCCGGCGACGGCCAGCACATCGGCCAGGACATCCACATCTATGAAGATATCTAAAACATCAATTAGAGCGGTAACGTGAGCCGAACGGACAAAAAACTGACCGTTATGAGCATCGAAGAGTTCGATCCCTGTTACGTACGGTCGAAGCGTCTGATCCCTTCGATAGAAAGCTCAACCATGAACCTCAGTGGAAGTACGGCGCTGGTCACCGGGGCCAACCGCGGCCTGGGCGCGCACATCGTCACCGAACTGCTCGCCGCGGGCGCCGCGAAGGTCTACGCGACCGCCCGGACCCCGGGATCGGTCGCCGCGACCGTGGCCGCGGATTCCCGCGTGCGGATCCTCGGCCTGGATATCACCGATCCGGTCAGCGTGCGAGCTGCCGCGGCCGCCGC
Source organism: Streptosporangiaceae bacterium (assembly GCA_025934635.1). The sequence goes on from JAICWX010000180.1 coordinate 17,196, forward strand.
ACCCGACGTCACGGTCCTGGTGAACAACGCCGGCGTGCTGGCCTTCGGCGGGGTCCTCGACGGCGACCTGGATTCCTTCGAGCGGGACCTGCGGACCAACTACCTGGGCACCTTGCGCGTCACGCGGGAGTTCGTCCCGGTTCTGGCCCGCAACGCCCCCGCGGCCTTGGTCAACGTCCTCACGCTCATCGCGCTGGCGCCGGCCGGCCCGATGGCCGGCTACAGCGCCTCCAAGGCCGCGGCGCACTCGATGACCCAGGCCCTGCGGGCCGAGCTGCGCAGCCGCGGGATCGAGGTACTAGGCGCGTATCCCGGCGGGATCGACACCGACATGCTGGCCGGCGTCGAGACGGACAAGGCATCTCCGCAGGTCGTCGCCCGGCGGATCGTAGCCGCGCTGGCCGCCGGGCAGAGCACGGTGTTCCCCGACGACGCGTCCGCGGACGCCGGGTCCGTCTACCTCTCCGACCCGCTCAGGCTCGAGCAGCTGCTAGCCGGCTGAAAAGGACCTGACGTCTGGCGCGCGCTGGCCAGCCCGTGGCGCCGGCGCCTGCTCGACCGGCTCCGGGCCGCTCCGGCCACGACCGGTGAACTGGCCGCCGGGCTCCCGGAGCTCAGCCGGTTCGCGGTCATGCAGCATCTGGCC
>JAICWX010000007.1 GCA_025934635.1 Streptosporangiaceae bacterium
CGGCATTATGCCTGTGATCGTTGTCAAGTGGTTCATGGCTTTCCGCGGTGGCGGCGTGCGGCGGTGGCAGCGGTGGTGCCGAGCAGCTCGCCGATCTGGGTCCAGGTGAGTTCCTGGTCGCGGGCGTCGTGGACGGCCTGGGGCAGGAGCTGCTGGGCCTGGGCGATCAAGCTGGTCAGGGCGTGGAGCCGGACGGCGGAGTCGCCGAGCCAGTAGGGGGTGCGGAGCCGGGCGAGCTGGTCGATCGCCTGGTCGAGGACCTGGAGGCTGTCGTCGCCGGCGGCGGGGGCGGGCAGCTGGCCGGGGCGGGCCAGGCGGAGCGTCGGGCGGCGGGTCATGAGGCGTCCTGGTCGATGCGGGCGAGCAGCGAGGTGAACAGCTGTCCGCGGTGGTCCTGGTGCTTAGCGATGGCGTCGTCGCGCTGGGCGGCGAGGGCGGGACGGAACTCGATGCTGGTCTGGAAGAAGGTGCAGGTCTCGCAGATGGACTCGAACGCGCAGTCCAGCTGGGGCGGGCGGGTGCACCAGCCGTTGCCGAGCATGCGGTGGTGCTCGCGGCGCAGCCGGGCCATCTCCGGGCCGATCGCGTCGGCGGGGAGCCGGGCGGGCTGGCCGTAGAGGGCCTCGACTTTCTCGGTGACGGCGAAGTACTCATCAGCGACGGTCCGGCTGGCGATCCTGGCGTAGCGCAGGGTCATGTCCAGGCTGCGGTGGCCGAGCATCGCGGCGATGGCCTCCAGGCTCATGCCGCGGTTGATGGCCTGGGTGGCGAGTGTGTGGCGGAGCTGGTGGGGGTGGATGTGGGGCAGCCCGGCGGCGGCGCCGGCCTTGCTGGTCATCCGGGTGACGGTGTGCCGGTCCAGCGGGCGGCCGTTCTCCCGTGGCAGCAGCAGCGGGTTATCCGGGGAGACGCAGGCGGCCCGGTAGCTGTCGATGAGGGTGACCAGCTGGGGGTGCAGCGGCAGGTAGCGGTCCTCGCGGAGCTTGCCGACCGGGACGTGCAGCCAGGGCCCGGCGCCGATCTGCACTACCGCGTCCGCGGTCAGCGAGACGTACTCGCTGACCCGCAGCCCCGTCCGCAGCAGCATCTCCACCGTGACCCGGACCAGCAGCCGCGTGTCGGCCTGGGCGGCGCGCAGCAGCTTCGCGGCGGCCGCGTCATCGAGTGCCCTGGGCAGCGGGTGGTCCTGGCGGGGCAGGTCGCCGGGGAACATCGGCACCTTGGGCGGGGCCTCGTCCCAGCCCCATTCGTCGATGCGGACGAAGAACATCCGCAGCGTGCCCAGCCGGTGGGCGATCGTGGCCAGGGTCAGCCGCGGCTTGTTCTGCCCGGGCCGGGCCGCCAGCCACGGCTTGTAGTCCTCGATGTGAGCCCGGGTGACCTGCGCGGTGCTCCTCACCTCGGGCGCGGCCCGGGCCAGGAACGCGGCGAAGCAGCGCAGCGCCTGGTCGGCGTTCCCGACGCTGCGCGGCCGCAGCACGCAGCCGATCTGGGTCAGGTAGCGGCGCATCGTCGCGGTGACCTGCGGGATGGCGGCTTCGAGCTCGGCCCAGCCGGGCAGCTCGCCCATCCCGTTCAGGCCCCGGCCAGGCCCGCTCACCGCCAGCTCCCCGGCGCCGGCGGCTGGCCGGCGAAGACCTGCGCGTCGATGACCTCGGCGGCCTTGCGGTACTGGGCGGCGAGCCAGTCATCGGCCAGGTGCAGGTAGATCCGGGCCGGCCTCGATCGAGGCGTGCCCGGCCTGGGCCTGCACCGCCTCCAGCGCCATCCCCGCCTCCCGCAGCCGGGTCAGGCACGTGTGCCGCAGCTCATGGCAGGTCGCATGCCCCAGCCCGGCCCGGCGCCGGGCCGCGGCCAGCACCACGTCCATCCCCTTGGCGGTCAGCGGCTGGCCGCGGCGCGGCCCCTTGAGCACGACGAAGACCCGGCCGGTGGCGGCGCCGGGCGGCCGCTCGGCGTCCAGGTAGGCGGCCACCGCGGCGAAGAACCGGCCCGAGACCGGGATCAGCCGCTGCCGGCCGCCCTTGCCCTCGGCGACGAACACCCGCCGCTCCGCGAAGCGCAGGTCCTCCAGCCGCAGCCCCAGGACCTCGCAGCGGCGCAGCCCGCCCAGCACCATCGCCGCGACCATAGCCCGGTCCCGGTGCGTAAGCAGCGCCGCGGTCAGCGCGTCGACCTGGGCCGGGGCCAGGATCCGCGGCAGCTGCCGGACCGCGCGGACCAGCGGGACGCCCTGGCCGGGACGGGACCGCTCCCGCCGGGTCGGCAGCCCCCGCGGCACCGGGTTAGCCGCCACATCCCCGCGAGCCTGCAAGAACGCGAAGAACCCCGACACGATCGACAGCCGCCGCCGCACGGTGGAGGCCGACACGCCGCCCGGCTCACCGGCCGCCTTCAGCGGCCGCAGCGCGCCCGGCCCGGCGACCTGGCCGGTGCGCTGGGTGGTGATGAACCCCAGCACGTCAGCTGGCCGGACCTGCTCCGGCGCCTTGCCCACTACCGAGAAGAACACCTTCAGGTCATAAGCCGCCGCCCGGACCGTGTTCGGCCGGCACCGGCCGCCCAGGAACTCCAGGTACACATCAGCCAGCGGCACTCCGGCCCGGGCGACCAGCACCCCGGAACGATCCGAGCAGACCAGGCCCGATTCCTCAGCATGCACTGCAGGCTCCCCACATCACAGACGGCACGATCCGTCAAGGATGACCGAAATGAGAAGGAAGATCACAGGCATAACATGCATGAGTGCGCTAGCCGAGGCCTGATGGTGACGCGTTCTTCGGCGGGTGGGTGATGGTCCGCTTGGGCGTCCCGCTGCCGATGGTCGGGCTGCGGGGACGTGATCGGGGCCCTCGCCGGCAGCATGGGCCCACGCCCGTCTCCTAGAAGCTGGCTTCCAGCCGGTCGATCAGGTCGGCCAGGTCGTAGTACCGGGCCATGCGGCTCTCGTTCCGGGTGGCCTCCCACCAACCGGGCCAGGCGTCCGTTTGCCGAATCCTCCAGCCCTCGTGCGCTTTTAGCCACTCGTCGCTTCGGGCGATGGTCTTCTCGTCCGGCTGGATCGGTAGGAGCAGCAGCCTCATTACGCGCTCACCAGCCTGTCCAGTTCGTCGAGGAAGTTCCTGAGACGGAGTCGGGACACCAGAGGCTCGTTGCCGCGCTTAGCGGCCCAGGTTGGCTGGAACCGGGTCGGCGCGATGATCTCAATGCCGGGGTGTTCTTTCTTGAAGGCCTGAAGACTCGGAACCTGGTCCTCGGACGCCGCGAGTTCCATAACGCTCCCGGGGCGGTGGCGGTCACTGGAGGTCGTCACACCAAGCTTATGTCTAGTACGCTTAGTAGGTCTACTAGGTCTGCAAACCTACAGGTAGCTGCATGATCATCATGGTTTACGTTGTCTTCCATGGCAGGAAAGCGGCTTGACCTCTACAGTGATGTACCGCTGTACGAGCAGCTTGCCGCCATCCTGAGGGAGATGATCCGGTCCGGGGAGCTGGGGCATCTCGACCCGTTGCCCAGCGAGGCGCGGCTGTCGCAGGAGTACGACATCAGCCGGGATACCGTGCGGCGGGCTATCGGCGTGCTTGTGGACGAGGGCCTGGCCTTCACCGTGCGGCGACGAGGCACCTTCGTCGGCCCACGGCCATGATCGTGCTCCGGCCCACGGTGCGGGCCGGAGCACGGATTGGCTAGTTCAGCGCCACGGTGGACGCGGCGACCAGGGTCTCGTTGCTGAATCCCTCGACGCGGAGCGACGCGGGGGCCGGGCCGCTGAGCGGGACGGTGATCGTGTTGATGCCGTCGAGGACTACGGCTGAGGTGGCCGGGCGGCCGTTGAGGTAGATGTCGACGCTGGTGAGCTCGGCGGTCGTCACCTCGAGCGCGGCGGCTGAATTGTCATGGGAGGTCACCGTGACATCGAGGGTCCGGGGCGTGCCCTGGGCGAGCAGATCGCCGGCCTTCTCCATGAGATCGACGTTGCCCTGGAGAAGGTCACGGGCGGTCATCTCGTAGCGGACGTCGGGAATGACGCCGAGATCTTCGATGGCCTGGCCGCCCCAGCGTTTTCCCACGCGCAGCGAGCGCCGCAGCGCCACGCGGAAGTCGGCCCCGCCCGGCAGCGGCTTGAACGGGCCGTCAGGCCAGTCTTTGAGGAACGCGGGGAAGTCCCAGACGTTCGCGCCGCCGGCGCCGGTGTTGTCATCAACGCCCAGGACGGTGCCGATCTCGTGGTCCTGGAATCCGGCCGCGAAGAAATCGGTGGCGCTGTAGCACAGCGCGTCGGTGACGAGAACGACCGGGCCGCGGTAGAGCTGGCCGGTGTCGTTCACCACGCCTTCCGAATCCTCGCCGTAGAGCGGGATCGCGGTCGAGTACTGCGCGCCGGTCTCGATGGACGCGTTGATCGAAGCGCCCCACGCGTTCAGGTCCTTGACCGCCGCGCACAGTCCGGCCGTCATGGGCGTGTTGATGAACTGGGTCGGCTCGGGCTGGATGCGGCGCGGCGTGAAGAACTGGAGCATGGCCTCGGCGATGTAGACATAGCCTCCGCCGTTGCCCCGCACGTCGAGTACCAGGCCCTCCGGCGGCATGACCGACAAGAGCCGCTTCACCTCGGCGAAGAACTCGTCGAAGTCGTCGCCGATATTCGGGTGGTGCTGCTCCAGTTCGAAGGTGAAGATGCGCAGGTGCCCGAACGTGCCGTGGGCCGTCGTGACCGTGCTGGCGGCGATCTCCGTCCGCGATGACGGGAAAACCTCTCCGGCACCCTGCACCGGGGTCGGCGGCAGGGCCTCGCCCGCGGCTCGCCGGCGCTCGTCCGCGATGACTTCCGGGGCGAACATCCTCTTCTTGACGGCCCGGACCAGCTCGGTGCGCAGGTCGAGGCCCAGCAGGTGTGACGGCGGTGCTTCGACGCCTGCCAGCGGGGCGTCCCCGCCGCTGGCCGTCGCGTGGCTGAGGTCGCTGGCGCTGTCGAAGACGCGCCACGGCATACGCACCTCATGGATCGAGCCGCCGGCGCTGTAGCGCAGATCGACCCAGTCCTCATCAGGGGGCAGCGACATGGCCGAAGCCCGCAGCGTCATGCTCTCGAGGCCGCGCGCGAGCCGGGCGGCGGGGTTGCTGCCGGCTTCCAGTTCACCGTTGCGCGCCACGGCCAGGGCGATGGGCGATCCGTTCCAGTGGGTTACCTCCGCGCCGGGGACGAGATGGGGATCGCCAGTCAGCCCATTCCAGACCTTCGACACCATCCAGTGCGGCTCGCCGTCCTGCCAGTACTGCTCGAGCAGGATGCCGAGGAAGGCGAACGGTCCCTGGGACGGGCCGGCCGGTCCTTGATACGGGCGGGGAAGAATGTAGTTGGTGTGCAGATCGCGAAGATCGATGAAGATCCGCAGGAGTTCCGTGTGGAACTGGCGGTCCGTCAGCTGCGGGAGCCTGCGCTGCAGCAGCCGGAGCAGCTGGCTCGGGTCGCTTCCGTACATCGCGCGTTTCTGCAGCAGGTGCGCGTACACGCCGTCGATCATGGTGGCGGCCTGCTCGACCAGCGTCTCGCGATCCGCCGGGGTCATCGGGTCGCTGTCGATGATGGCCCGGAATTCCGGCAGCGTGTGAATTGCCCCGAGATCGTGTTCCGGCGTAAGCCCGGTTGTTGGAATGGACAAGATCAAAACCCCCTCTAGCCATGACGGCTTGCTGTTGTTAAGTCAGGGGGTCATGACTGCAGCTGAGATACATCAGCGAGGCCCATGCAGACGCCGTAGCGCTCCTTGCGCCCGTCCGGCTGGCCACGCGGCCGGCCGCCAGCGCGGGTGAGTGAATCAGGGGCGGATGGCTGCCTCCGTTCGGTCGAAAAATCTTTTGATCGCCTGGTTGAATTGGGCGGGCTGCTCGGCGAAGCACAGGCGGGAGGCGTCCTCGATGGTCACCAGCTCCGAGCCGGGGATCCGGGCGTGCATGTCGGCCATGTGGCCGGGCGTGCATTCGTCGTAACGCCCGCCGACGAGCAGCGCGGGGACGGTGATCTCCGGCAGCCGGTCCATGATGTCCCAGGTCTTCAAGGTGCCGGTGACGGTGAACTCGCTCGGGCCGTTCATCGTGGTGTAGACGTCGTAGCCGGCTTCGGCGAAAGATCGCTCCAGGCCGGCTGGCCACGGGGCGAGACGGCAGACGTGCTTGCGGTAGAAGCCCAGGATGGCGGCCTGGTACTCGGGACAGGCGGTGAAGCCGTCCGCCTCGTGCTCGCGGATCGTTTTTCTGGCTTCCTGGGTTTCCTCGGCCAGCAGTTCCTCGCAGTCGGCGACCCAGCGGATCATGCTGGCCGGGCTGCCGCACAGGGTCAGGCTGACCAGGTCGGGGCGGCGGTCCAGGACGTACTGCATGGCCAGCATGCCGCCCCAGGAACTGCCGAACAGGTGCAGGCGGTCCAGCTGCAGGGCCGCGCGGACCTGGGCCAGTTCCTCGACGAACCGCTCCACCGTCCACAGCGAGAGATCATCGGGACGGTCGGAGCGGCCGCAGCCGAGCTGGTCGTAGAAGATGACCCGGCGGTGCTCGGCCAGGGATTCGAGCGGCTCGAGATAGTAATGGGTGAAGCCGGGGCCGCCGTGCAGGCACAGCAGCGGGATCGCGTCGTCGTGGTCGCCGACGGCGCGGTACCAGACCTTGCCGCCGGGGACGTCGAGGAAGCCCTCTTCGGTTTTCATGCTGCCCCTCCGCTGGTGGTCATAACGTCTCTGTTGTCCGCTACCTTCGGTGATAGACCGGGCTCCAGGGATTGACAAGGGGCTGTCGTGGCTGAAGTTACGTACAGGAGCTGATTGAGATGTCACTGTTCCAGCGGGCCCGCGACGTGCTCGCGGCCAAGGCCAACAAGGCGCTCGACGCCGCCGAGAAACCGGACGAGATGCTCGACCTGTCGTATGAGCAGATGCTCGACCAGATCACCAGGGTCCGCCAGGGCCTGGTCACGATCGCGGCGTCGCGCAAGCAGATCGAGCTGCAGGAACAGCAGCTCCAGCATTCGGTGGACCACCTGCAGGAGCAGGCCAAGACGGCGCTGTCACTGGGCAAGGAGGACCTGGCGCGGGAGGCGCTGTCGCGCAAGGCCGCCGCCCAGGCCCAGATCGCCACGCTGGAGCCGCAGCACGAGCAGCTCGCCGAGCAGGAGGAGAAGCTGGGCCAGACGCTGCAGGCGCTGCAGCAGCGGGTGAACAACTTCCGGTCCCAGAAGGAAGTGCTGAAGGCCCAGTACAGCGCAGCCGCCGCTTCGGCCTCGATCAACGAGGAAGTGACCGGGATCTCGACCACGCTGGGCGACTCGGGAGCGGCGCTGCAGCGGGCCCAGGACAAGATCGCGACGATGCAGGCGCGGGCCGGGGCGCTGGACGAGCTGCTGCAGTCCGGGGTGCTCGAGGATGTCGGCGGCGACACCGACGACATCCAGAAGGAGCTGGACGAGGCCGGCACGTCGGCCGACGTGGAGAACGAGCTGGCCGCGCTGAAGGCCGAGATCGGGCCCGGCATCGTGGTGCCGGAGCTGACCAGCGGCTCGTCGGAGGCGGCTGGATCGGCGGCGGCGGCTGGATCGGCGGCGGCTGACTCGCCGCAGGCGCCGGCCGAGCCGGGAAGCTAACCGGGATTCGGATCTATCCGTCCGCGGCAGCGGATTTAACAACTGGCTTCGCGGTGATCAATCCTTCAAGATTGATCACCTGGAACTTCCCGGCGATCTCTCCGATGATCTACGGGGCGCGGGATCGTCTTACGACGGACGAGACAGTACGGGGACGGGAGAATCAGGCATGTCCAGGCTCAAAGCGATGGTGGGTGTTCCGGGGGGTCGCCGGACCAAGTGGCTGGTTCTGGTGTTCTGGCTGGTCCTGGTGGTGCTCGCCGGGCCGCTGTCCGGGAAGCTGACGGGCGCGGAGAAGAACGACGCCCAGTCGTGGCTGCCGTCCAAGGCGGAGTCCACGCAGGTGCTGGCCCTGCGGTCGCATTTCGTGTCGCCCAACGTGTTCCCGGCCGTGGTGGTGTATGACCGGCCGGCTGGCGTGACCGCCGCGGACAAGGCGAAGGCGGCCGCCGACGCCCGCCGCTTCGCGGGCGTGGCCGGCGTCGTCCAGGGGCAGGTGGCCGGCCCGTTCGTCGCCCGCGACGGCAAGGCGATCGAGACGCTCGTCCCGGTCAACCTGGGCCATGACGGCTGGAATAGCGCCGGGCCCGCCTCGGACGCCCTCCGGAACATCGCCGCCGCTGACGCGGGCGGCCTGACGATCCACATCGCGGGCCCGCTCGGTTACGCGGCCGACTCCGGGAAGGCGTTCAAGGGCATCGACGGGACCCTGCTCTTCTCCGCGCTCGCGGTGGTCATCATCCTGCTGCTGATCACCTACCGGAGCCCGGTGCTCTGGCTGCTGCCGGTGATCTGCGCCGGGGTGGCGCTGACCACCTCCCAGGCGGTGATCTACCTGCTGGCCGCGCACGCCGGGCTGACCGTGAACGCGCAGAGCGCGGGCATCCTGGACGTGCTGGTGTTCGGGGCCGGAACCGACTACGCGCTGCTGCTGACCGCCCGGTACCGGGAGGAGTTGCGACGGCACGAGGACCGGCACGCCGCGATGGCGGTGGCGCTGCGCCGGGCCGGGCCGGCCATCATCGCCAGCGCCGGCACCGTGATCCTGGGCCTGCTCACCCTGAGCCTGGCCGAGCTGAACTCCACCAAGGGCCTGGGACCGGTACTGGCGATCGGCGTCGGGGTCGCCCTGCTCGCGATGATGACACTGCTGCCGGCCCTGCTGGTGATCACCGGCCGCTGGGTGTTCTGGCCCGCCAAGCCCGGGTACGGCTCGGCGGAGCCCACGGCCCGGGGCATCTGGGCACGGACCGGCCGCCGCATCGCGGCGCGCCCGCGGGTCGTCTGGATCACCACCGCCGTACTCCTCGGCGCGATGGCCCTGGGACTGACCGGGCTGAAGGCCAGCGGGCTGACGAACGCGCAGTCCTTCCGCGGCCATCCGGACTCGGTGGCCGGCCAGGCCGTGCTCGACCAGCACTTCCCGGCCGGGGCCGGGCAGCCGGTCCAGGTGTACGGCACCGCGGCTTCGGCCGCGCAGCTCACCGCGGCGTTCCGGGCGGTTCCGGGCATCACCGGCGTGACGTCGCCCGTGGTCCAGGCCGGCCATGCCTACCTCGAGGGCACGCTGACCTCGCCGCCGGACAGCCAGGCCGCCTACGCGACGATCGACCGGGCCCGGGCCGCCGTGCACGCCGTCCCGGGCGCCGACGCGCTGGTCGGCGGTAACACCGCCATCAACCTCGACGTCCAGCGGGCCGCCGCGCACGACCGGGACCTGATCATCCCGATCGTCCTCGCCGTCGTGTTCGTCATCCTCGCGCTGCTGCTGCGGGCGCTCGTCGCGCCGATCATGCTCCTGCTGACCGTGGTGCTGTCGTTCGCGGCGGCCGTCGGGGTGAGCTCGCTGTTCTTCAACAACGTGTTCAACTTCGGCGGTGCCGACACCTCGTTCCCGCTCTTCGTGTTCGTGTTCCTGGTCGCCCTGGGCATCGACTACAACATCTTCCTGATGACCCGGGTCCGCGAGGAAGCCCACCGCCATGGCGCCCGGACGGGCGCGCTGACCGGCCTCGCCGCGACCGGCGGGGTGATCACCTCGGCCGGGGCCGTGCTGGCCGGGACTTTTGCCGTCCTCGGCACCCTTCCGGTCACGTTCTTGACCGAGCTCGGCTTCGCCGTCGCGTTCGGGGTGCTGCTCGACACCCTCGTGGTCCGTTCGGTGCTGGTCACCGCGCTGAACCTCGATCTGGGCCGGTGGGTCTGGTGGCCGAGCAGGCTCGCCCGCCAGCCTGCTCCGGAAGAGGAGGTCACCAGCGGCGAGCCGGCTGCCGTCTCCTGATCCGGGCATTGTTACCCGCAAGTAGGGGTAACCGTGTTAGATGGGCATCATCATGAGCGAAAGCAAGGCATTCCGGGCGGATCTGGCGCGTTCTGTCCGGCTGTTCCGGGCCTTCCGGACCGAGCAGGCGGCCCCCGAGGCCTACTACACCGCCTTGGCCCGGGACACCGTCCACCAGCTCAGCCAGTACGCGGAACTGGACGGGCGGATCGTGATCGACGTCGGCGGCGGCCCGGGATTCTTCGTCAGGGAACTGAACCGGATGGGAGCGCGGTCGTTCTGCATCGACGCCGACAGCGGCGAGATGGCCATGCTCGGCCCGCCTGAGCACGGCAGCATCGCGGCCAGCGCGACGAGCATGCCGCTGGCGTCGGGCTCGGTGGACGTGTGCTTCTCCTCCAACGTGCTCGAGCACGTCAGGGACTGGCCCGCGATGCTGGCCGAGATGATGCGGGTGACCCGCCCGGGCGGCATCGTCTTCGTCACGTTCACCAACTGGCTGTCGCCGTACGGCGGCCACGAGACCTCGCCGTGGCACTACCTGGGCGGCGACCGGGCCGCGGCCCGGTACCAGCGCACGCACGGTAAGGCGCCGAAGAACCGGTTCGGCGAGAGCCTCTACTCGGTGTCGGTGGCCGAGGCGCTCAGCTGGGCCCGTTCGGCTCCCAGGGCCGTGGTGGTCGACGCGGTGCCGCGGTACCTGCCGGGCTGGACCCGGCCCCTGATCCGGATCCCCGTGCTGCGGGAGTTCCTGACCTGGAACCTGCTGCTGGTACTGCGGCGCGAAGCCTAGCGGCCCTGGGCCTGGCGGCCCAGGGCTTGCGGCGGCGGGACTAGCGGCGGTGGGTTCCGCGGCGGCGCCGGGAACCGGCCGGACCGGGGGTCTCGGCGGTGGCGTCGCTGGCGGCGGGGGCCTCGGCGGTGTCCGCGTCGACGGCCGGTATCTCGGCGGTAGCCGCCTCGGACGGGGCAGTCCCGGCCTTGCCGTCGGCCGCAGCCGCCGGGGCCTCGGCCTTCGCTTCTTCGGCCTTGGCTTCTTCGGCCTTGGTGTCGGCCTCGGCCTTCGCATCCTGGGCGGCCGCGTCCGCCTGGGCGGCCTCGGCCTTGGCGTCGGCGGCTTCGGACGCGGCGGCGGGGCTGGCAGGCGCGGCGTCGGCGTCGGCGGCCTTGTCCTCGGCCTTGGCCTCGGCGGCCGTTGCCTCGGCGTCGGCGGCCTTCGCGTCGGACGCGGCGGCATCGCCCTCGGCGGCCTTCGTCTCGGCGGCCTCGGGCTCGGCGGCCTTGTCCTCGGCGGCCTTGTCCTCGGCACCGGCGGGGGCGCCGGTGGCACGGAGCACGGCCCGGTCGGCCGGGGCGGCCTTGTCCCGGGCGGCTTCGTCTTCGCGGGCCGCGGCTTCGCTGACGGCGGCTTCCCTGACCACGGGCGACTCGACGGTGGCTTCGCGGGGCTCGTCGTCCAGGCCGGGCACCAGGGAGCTGGTGGCGGCCTCGGGCTCGGCGGCGGCCAGCTCGGGCTCCCGGCGGCTCGGGGCGTCCTCGGTGTCCCGGTCGGGCCGGCGGAACAGCGCGATGCCGATGATCAGCAGGAGCAGGCCGACGATGCCGGTCACCAGCGGCAGGAGCGTGCCGACCAAGGACGCCTTGCTGACCTGGCTGTTGTCGATCGCCACGAGGCCGTCGATGCTGTCCTGGGTGGCTGCCAGGTTGGCGTTGAACAGGACCAGGGCCTGGGAGCCGTCGTTGTTCCGCAGGGTCAGCTTCTCGTTCTGGGTGACGTTGAGCAGCGCGCCCGTCACCGGGTCGATCCAGTAGGTGGTCTGCGTCTGGTAGTACTGCGGCAGCGTGACGGACGCCGCGGCCTGGTTCACCAGCGATCCCGGCACGGTCTGGGTGCCGTTCTTGGTCGGCGCGACGTTCTCGGTGAACTTGTACGCCTGGGTGCCGTTGACGTCGCCGATGCCGGCGTAGGTAAACGGCACCGGCTTGTTCAGGTTCGTGTCGAAGACGTCATACGTCTGCTTCTTGGTGCCGATCGGGAGCACGTAGCCGACGTAACCGCTCTGCACGACCGAGGAATCGCCGCTGACGCTGGCGCCGCAGCAGTTGACCAGCTGGGCGGTGCGCCGGTTGAAGGCGAAGGTCCGCGTGATGGTCTGGACGGGCTGCTTGTTCGTCTGGTCGTAGACGTAGATGAACTGGTTCCACACCGCCGTCGAGGACGAGCCCGCGGCGGCGTTGCCCTTGATGGTGTACGTGGCCTCCATGTTGACGCCGGTCAGCTGGGTCAGCTTGGCGGCGCTGAAATACGTGGCATTAGGGTCGGTCAAGGTGACGGTGGCGTACTGGTTCAGCGGAAACTTGATGACCTGGCCGGTCACCCAGCTCGCGACGAGCACCGCAAACACGATGAGAAACGTCCCAAGTCCGGCGAGTATCAGCCCGGTACGTCGCATCGTTCCTCCCGAAGGCAGCCACTTATATATGTCAATTACGGAAAAGTTACCTCGGAGTAGTATGGAACACTCTGGGGTATATTGCCCAGCCGTTGTAGCACATCTCGGTAACGAGTGCTCGCTTTCTAACGGCGCGGCGGGAAGGCACGGCCCCGCCGTCACGACGAGCCCGCTCCGGTCAGCCTCTCCATCGCCGTGGCCGGCCTGCGGACGACCGCGCCGGCCGCGATGAGCTGATCCAGGACCGGCCCCTCGGCCAGCACCTCACCGTCCGGGCCGGCCACGATCCAGGCCCCGGAGCGGCGGGCCCGCGGGGTGCCCGCGTCCACCGAGGCGCGGATCAGCGCGGCCATCCGCGCACCGCTGCGGTCCCAGTCCAGGCGGGCGGCCCACCGGCGGCACGCCGCGGCGATGGCCTGGCGGCGGGCCGGATCGCTCAGCTCCTGCAGCGCCCGGTCCACCACGTCGGCCAGCTGCTCCCCCTCCCGGACCAGCCAGCCGGTCTCCCCGTCGCGGACCGCGTCCCGCAGGCCCGCCACGTCGTAGGCCACCGTGGGCACGCCCAGGGCCGCGGCCTCCAGCACGCACAGGCCCCAGCCCTCGCCCTGCGAGGTGTTCAGGTGCAGCAGCGACCCGGCGACGATGGCCTGCTTGGCCTGCTCCTCGACGAAACCGCGGAGCCGGATGAGGTCACCGACGCCCCGGGCGCTCACCTGCCCGGCGAGTTCCTCCGCAGCCGGGCCCTGGCCCACCACGTCGAGGAACGGGCGGTCAGACGGCGCCCGCCGCCGTAGCCGTTCGGCCACGCCGATGAGCAGTTCGGCGCGCTTGTGCGCGACCAGGCGTCCCACCCAGACCAGGTTCTGCGCGCTGGCCCGGGCGACCGCGCTGGTCACCGGCCGGGCGGTGCCGTTCGGGACCAGGTAGATGTCGCCGGTCCAGGCCAGCCGCTCCCGCATGGCCGCCACCGTGGACGGCGAGACGGCCACGCAGGCGTGCCGGCGGTAGACCCGCCGGGCGGCCGGCCCCTCAAGCAGCCGTCCGGCCGCGGCCATGGCCCGGCCGAAATGGACCCCGAACTGGGCCGTGTGCACGTGGTGCACCACGCACAGCACCGGCACGTTCCGGGGCAGGACGAGCGGGGTGAAGAACGGGATCCCGTTCTGGCAGTCCAGCACCGCGTCGAACGAGCGGCGGTGCGCCAGCAGCCACAGCAGGAGCCGGGCGTACACGCCGAACTGCCCGCCGCGCCTGACGATCGTGATCCCGTCGCGCTCTTCGGTCCGGGCCTGGCCGGGGGCGCGGGCGGTCAGGAAGGTGACCCGGGCCCGCGCCTGGGTCAGGGCCTGCGCCATCTCCCAGGCGTAGCGCTCCGCCCCGCCGGCCTGCGGGTGCCACGGATCGCGCCAGTTGGCGATGGCGATGCGCAGCCCGCCCAGGTCGGCGCTCCCCCGGTCGGTCCCGGTCATCGTGCTGGTGCTCATGTCGTGCTCGGCAGCTCGCACAGCGGCGCCTCTTGGGCTTCCTCGCTGGTCCGGGAGCGCATCCCCCGTGTTTGCACCCACAGCGCGGCGACGTCGCGGAAGGCGGCGGCGGAGTGGCGCTGCACCGAGAACGTGGAGCCCGCCATGTCGCGCCAGTGGACCGGGATCTCGGTCAGCGTCGCGCCCAGCCGCCGGCAGTTCGCCAGCAGCTCGATGTCGAAGGCGAACCCGGCCGTCCGCAGCGGCTCGGCGGCCGCCCGGGCCAGCGGCCCGGAGAAGAACTTGAACCCGCACTGGGTGTCGGTCGAATCCGGCACGATCTGCCGGGCCATCGCGCGGAACACGGCGGCGCCGACCCGGCGGACCGCGCTCGACCGGACCTCGATGACCGAGCCCGCGAGCGCCCGCGAGCCGATCACCACCGGGTGCCCGGCGGTCAGCAGGCTGACCGCCGTGTCCAGGGCCCGCAGGTCGGTGGCCATGTCGGCGTCGCAGAAACCGACGAACGGCGCCCGGGTGGCCAGCAGGCCCGTCCGCACCGCGATGCCCTTGCCCGGGCGCTCGCAGCGCAGCAGCCGGACCGGAACCGGCGGCCGGGGACCGTGGCGGACCACGTCGCCGGTGCCGTCGGTACTCGCGCTGTCCACCACCACGATCGTCGTCGGCAGCGGCAGCGCGGCCGCCTTGCGGCTCAGCGCCGCGAGTCCGCCGGGCAGCCGCAGGGCCTCGTTACGGGCCGGGACGACGATCTCGAGGGTAACGGGGACCACGGCCCCGCTCCTGTCAGCGCTGACCGTACTGATAGAGCGAGGAATTGCTGGCCGTACCGTTGGACGCGGTGTTCAGCAGGTTCTCGGTGACCGCGACCGCGCCGACCGCAATCACGATGCCGACGACGATGGCGATGATCAGACGCGACACGGATCGCTCCTTCCGGGCTCAATGCCTGGGACAGTAGCGGCTGGCCGGGCGAACTGGCTAGTAACGTGGTCGAACTGTGACAAGTTCTGAAATCGCTAGCTATCTCGGTATCTGATAAACGACCAGCTCAGGGCGGTTATAAAGCCGGACGGCGCCGGGCAGCCGGGTGCCCGCCGGCGTGTCGCGCGCGTCCTGTGGGTCCGGCGCGCTGAGCGGGGCGCCGTCGATGACCACGAACCGGATCCCGGCCGCCCGCAGCGCCGCGGTCATCGGGCCGGCCGAGGCGATCAGGGCGTCCAGGCGCCGGGCGGCGGGATCGTCGGGGGCCAGGGCCTGGTTCCCGACTTGGGTGCCGTCGTTCCAGATGACCGGGCGTGAGACCAGCCGGGGCCAGGCGTCGAGCATCACCTCGCCGTGGTTCCACGATGGCGTGCGGTCCGCGACCCAGGGCAGCAGCAGCACCGCGCCGGGCGCCGGGCTGGCGTCGATGGCGCGGGCCGCGGCCAGGTAACTGGCCGGGTACCAGGCCGGCCGCAGCCGCCCGGCCGCCCCCCAGGCCAGCCCGGGCAGCAGCAGCAGCGGGGTCACCAGCGCGAGCACCCCCAGAGCCACGCCCAGGGGGTCGGAGGGGCCCGGGGAGGGGGGCGAGGTGGCCGCCCGTTCGGTGCCTTCGGGGTCGGAGGGGGCTGGGGACCGGGGCGAGGTGGCCGCCCGTTCGGTGCCTTCTTCTTTTGAACCGAACGACCTGGGCTGCACGCACCAGGTCACGGCGAGCCCGAGCCCGGTCGCCTCGGCCAGCGCGAGCGGCGCGATGAACTGCTGGGCGTCGCGCAGGACGGCGAAGCCGGGCCAGAGCCCGATCGCGCCGCGGAGCAGGGCGCGCCCTGGCTCGGTGATCCCGATGCACGCGATCAGCAGTGCTACGAGCGCGGCGGCGGTGAGCCCCGGACAGCGGCCCGGGCCGCGGTACTGGCCGCGGCCCGGGGATCGGTACAGGCCGGCCAGGGCGGCCAGCACCACGGCCAGCCAGATCGCGGACCAGGGCCCGCCGTAGGCCTTGGGCACGGTCGCGGCGTTCCACATCCCGCCCAGCATGACCAGGCTGCCGACGGTGCCGAACGGGGTGTCGGCCCGCGACGCGAACGCGGCCACGCCACCAGGGTCGGCGTACACGGCGTGCAGCAGCGACGGGACGAGCCAGGGCAGGCTGCCGGCTGCGAGCACGGCCAGCGCCACCGCGGTGGCCCTGAGATTCCGGGCGGCCAGCGTGACCGGCACCAGCACCAGCGCGCTGATGACCATGCCCGCGAAGCCGCCCGCGATCGCCGGGAGCAGGGCCAGGACGAGCCGGGCGGCAGCGCGCCTGGTTCCGTCGCGGCTGAGCGCCAGGCCGGCCCGCAGCACCCAGGGCAGCCCGGCGTAGCCGAGCAGCAGCGCCCACTGGCCGATGATGAGCCGCTCGGCCACGTAGGGGTTCCAGCCGTAGAACACGACGGCGGCCAGCCGGGCGAGGGTGGGCACGCGGTCCGGCAGCGTCTGCTCGAGCAGGGCGGCCATGCCCGCGCAGGCCAGCACGAAGATCAGCAGCAGCACGAGCTTCTGCACGATGTCGGCGGGGAGCACGCGGGATGCCACCGCGACCACGAAGTCGCTCGGCACGGCCCGCGGCGGGCCGCCGGACAGCCCGAACATCGTCGCGGTGAACGGCTCGCGCGGCACGAACACCATGTCGTAGCTGAGCAGGAAGCCGCGGCGCAGCCCGGGCCCGAGCGCGAGCAGGCCGAGGACGAGCCCGGTGGCAGCCCCCAGGCCCGGCCGGAGCCGGGCGCTTAGATACACGATTGGGTGATGATATCGCCGCGGCCGGCGGCCGCCCCGGAACCGAGCAGCGGGGCTTGGGCCGCCCGCCTCGCCCTGTGAGATTCTGATCGTTTTCTTGCGGCCTGATTGGCTTAAATCCCGTTAAATCAACAAAATGTTGCTTACAGATCTTTTCTAGTCGATTCGTCTGAGTTACTCTCACCGAGGGTCGAATTGACCCGAACCCCAGCCGGACCGACAAAGGTGACCGGGCACGACCTGCCCATTTGCCGGACGGCACCGACAAGCAAGGAGCCTGAATGCGACGACGATGGGGCATCCTCACGGCCATGCTGACCCTCATGGCCGGGTTGACCCTGGCCACGGGCAGCGCGTCCGCCTCCGCCGGCACCATGGGCATCAGCCCCGGCGGGCCGATTCACCTGATCTCCTCGGTCCCGGTCGGCAACGCGAGCGCGCACCACGGGATCAGCCACGCGGCGACGAGCACCAACTGGTCCGGCTACGCCGCCACGACCGGCACCTATAGCAGCGTCTCGGCGAGCTGGACCGAGCCCACCGGCATCTGCAGCGGCAGCGCCAAGTACTCCTCGTTCTGGGTCGGCCTGGACGGCTACAACAGCAGCTCGGTCGAGCAGACCGGCAGCGAGGTGGACTGCTCGGGCAGCCAGGCGGTTTACTACGCCTGGTACGAGATGTTCCCGAGCGCCTCGCACTCGTACTCCAACACGGTGCGGCCCGGTGATCACTTCAACGCCTCGGTGACCTACACCGGCAGCAACCACTTCAGCCTGTTCATCGCAGACACCACCCAGGGCTGGAGCCACACCACCACCGGCACCCGGTCGGCCCCGCGGTCCTCGGCCGAGGTCATCGTCGAGGCACCGTGCTGCACCGCGAGCGGCGGCACCCTGCCGCTGGCCGACTTCGGCACGGTCAACATCACCGGCTCCCTGGCCAACGGCGCGCCCCTCGGCAACGCCGGCGGCGTCACCGAGATCACCATGATCAACAATTCCGGACAGGCCAAGGACAGGATCTCGTCCCTTAGTGGCGGCGAGAACTTCAGCGCCACCTGGCTCCGCGCTAACTAACACGGCAGTAGCTAACTGAACCGGTGACGGCCCCGCCTCCGCTGACCGCGGGGGCGGGGCCGTCGTGTGTTCGCGGTCAGGTCTTCGCGATACCGCAGGACGCCGCGCTGCCGCAGGATCCCGCGCTGGCGCACAGGCCCGGGCGGATGGGGACCCCGTTGTTGCGGAGCACGTCCCGCACGTCGAGGATCAGCGGGAACACCTCGTGGTTCCAGTCCTCGCCCTGCTCGTCCCAGGCCCGCTGCTCGGCCTCGACCGCCATCCGGTCCTCGGCGAACACGCCCTCGGTGAAGCGGCGGATGAGCGGCCAGGCCGCGTGGATGGCGCCCGGGATCGGCGGCTTCTCGATCATGAGCAGGCCGTAGACGTGGTTGGTGCGCTGCTCGGCGTCCTCGGGCACGTAGGCGACCCAGAGGGAGAAGGCCGGGAGTTCGGCGTTCTCCGGCACGAGCTGGAGGGTCTGGTAGGGGTACCCGGTGGTGATCGTGACGACGTCGGGCTTGTCGGCGCCCTTGATGCCGTCGGCGGCGAGCAGGTTCGCGCCGCGGTTCCGCTTGCCGCCGCCGTGGGTGAACAGGTACCGGGCCTCGACCGACTGCGGGCCGCTGGTGTAGCCGAGGAGCTTGGGCTGGATGCGGCCGACGATGCCGCGGTGCAGGAACTGGTGGTTCATGTCGAGGAGGTTCTCGTGCATGAAGGAGTAGTGGCAGGCGACGGTGCGCGAGAACCTCATCGTCTTGTGCTTGGGCGAGTCGTACTGCGGCAGGTCGGGCATTGGTGTCGCCCCGGCCTTGTCCGGGTCGCCCGGGAAGACGAACACGAACCCGTAGGCCTCCTTGACCGGGTAGGCGCGCACGCCTTTGGGCGGCCGCCCGGCCCCCTTGGGCAGGTACGGGATCTGCGAGATGCGGCCGTTGCCGCGGTAGGCCCAGGCGTGGTAACAGCAGCGCAGCACGTCGCCTTCCACGACCCCCATGCTCAGCGGGACCTGGCGGTGCGCGCACCGGTCCTCCAGCGCGTAGACCGCGCCGCTCTCGCCGCGGTACAGGGCGATGCGCTCGCCCGCGAACGTGGCCGCGAACGTCTTGCCCTTGCGTACCTTGGCCGCCACCGCGACCGGGTACCAGAAATCCGGATTGATCCCGGTGCGCCGCAGGTCGGCCTGCGTCTCGACGTTTACTTCGGCGGTTACCGCGGCCTCGGCCTCTGCGGCTACATCAGTCTCGGCGGCCTCGTCTGCCTCATTGGCCTCATCACGAGCCGGAAGTGTCTCTGTCATTCCCATCCCCCCTCTGCACGATGATCTCACTCGTGCAGAGAGGCAAACGATCACGCTGATACATCGTTTTAGCGGCTATGAGACACGGCGACGGAGCCAGGCGGCGGTGTCAGGCGGAAGGTCGCTGCCGGTGAGGGGGGTGCTGGTGAGGAGGATGTCGCCGGCGGGGAGGGGGACTGGGGACGGGGACAGGTTGGCGATGCAGGTGAGGGGGCCGCGGGTGAAGGCGAGGACGCCGGGGGCGGCGGGGAGCCAGGTCATGGGGGTATCGGGGGGGAAGTGGGTGCGGCGGAGGTGGAGGGCCCGGCGGTAGAGGGTGAGCATGGAGGCGGGGTCGGCGGATTCGGCCTCGACGGTCAGGGTGTGCCAGGCCGGCGGCTGCGGCAGCCAGGGTTCCTTGCGGGCGGCGGGCGGGGTGAAGCCGAACGGGGGCTCGGGGCCGGACCAGGGCAGCGGGACGCGGCTGCCGTCGCGGCCGGGGTCGGCGCCGCCGGTGCGGTGCCAGATCGGGTCCTGGCGCTTGGCGGCGGGGAGGTCCTCGACCTCCCACAGGCCGAGTTCCTCGCCCTGGTAGAGGTAGACCGAGCCGGGCAGGGCCATGGTGAGCAGGGCGGCGGCGCGGGCTCTGCGAGTACCCAGGGCCAGGTCGACCGGCTGGCTGTGGTCGCGGCGGTCCAGGGCGAAGGACGTGTCGGCGCGGCCGTACCTGGACACGTGGCGGTCCACGTCGTGGTTGGACAGGACCCAGGTGGCGGGGGCGCCGGCCGCGGCGTGGAAGGCCAGCGTGCCGTCGATGACCGCGCGCAGGCCGGCGGCGTCCCAGGGGCAGCACAGGTACGGGAAGTTGAACACCGTGTGCAGCTCGTCGGGACGCAGGTAACGGGCCATCCGGGTGGCGTCGGGCAGCCAGATCTCGCCGATCAGGACCCGGCCGGGGTAGTCGTCGGCGACGGCGCGCCAGGCCCGGTAGATGTCGTGCACGTCGTCGCGGTCGGTATAGGCCGACGGGTCCCCCGGGCCGGAGTCCGGCAGCGCCGGGTCCTTGGTCAGCAGGGCGGCGGAGTCGATCCTGATGCCGTCGGCGCCGCGGTCGAACCAGAACCGCAGGATGTCCTCGAACTCGGCCCGCACCTCGGGGCTGGCCCAGTTGAAGTCGGGCTGCTCGGGGGCGAACAGGTGCAGGTACCACTCCCCCGGCGTGCCGTCGGGCGCGGCCGTCCTGGTCCAGGCGGGGCCGCCGAAGATCGACGGCCAGTCGTTGGGCGGCCGGTCGCCGTGCTCGCCGCGGCCGGGGCGGAACCAGAACCGGGCGCGCTCGGCCGACCCGGGCGGTGCGGCCAGCGCGGCTTGGAACCAGCGGTGCTGGTCCGAGCAGTGGTTGGGGACGATGTCGATGATCGTCCTGATGCCGTGCCGGTGCCCCGCGGCGATCAGCGCGTCGGCATCGGCGAGGGTGCCGAAGGCCGGGTCGATCGAGCGGTAGTCGGCCACGTCGTAGCCGGCGTCCGACCGGGGGGACGGGTACCACGGGCTGTACCAGATCGCGTCGATGCCGAGCTCGGCGAGGTACGGCAGCCGGGCGCGGACGCCGGCCAGGTCACCGATGCCGTCGCCGTCGCTGTCGGCGAAGCTCTGCACGTAGAGCTCGTAGATCGCCGCCGCGCACCACCAGTGTGACTCAGTCATAGGTCCCTTGCTTCTTAGCCCTTGAGGCTGCCTGCGGTGAGGCCGGACAGGATGTTGCGCTGGAAGAACAGGAAGAACACCAGCGTGGGCACCGCGGCCAGGGCGGACGCGGCGAGCACCAGGTTCTGCTGGGTCGTGCTGGCGGCCTCGAAGATGCCGACGTTCAGGGTCTCCCGGTTCGGGTTGTACCCGTACTCGACCAGCAGCGGCCACAGGAAGTCCTTCCAGACCGCGACCAGGGAGAAGATCGAGACCACGCCGATGATCGGCCGGGAGATGGGCAGCACGACCGAGCGCAGGGTCCGCAGCGGGGAGGCGCCGTCGATGGCCGCGGCGGCCAGGAGTTCGGCCGGTATCGAGTCGAAGAACCGTTTGAGCAGGAAGATGCTGAACGCGTTGGCCACCGAGGGCAGCCAGATCGCCTCCGGCGAGCCGATCAGGTTCAGGTGCAGGATCGGCAGGTCCGAGACGGTCACGTACTGCGGCACCAGCAGCACGGTCGACGGGATCATCAAGGTGGCCAGCATCAGCGCGAAGATCAGGTTGCCGAGCACCGGGCGCAGCCGGGACAGCGAGTAGGCCGCGGCCACGTCGAAGACCAGCTGGAACGCCAGCGCGCCGAAGGCGTAGTAGAGCGTGTTGACCAGCAGCCGGCCGAGACCCACCCGGCTCCAGGCGGAGGTATAGGCGCCCGGGTGCACGTGGGCCGGGATGATGGTCGGCGGTACCTGGACCGCCTCGGCGGTGGACTTGAGCCCGTCGGTGAACAGGAAGTACAGCGGGCCGATGAAGATCAGCGTGAAGATCACCACCACCAGCGTCAGGAGCACCCGGTAGGTGACCTTGTGGCGGTTCAGCTGGGCGCTGGAGACCAGCGACCTGGCCTGCGCCTGCGGCTCGGTCATCGCGCCGCCTCCCGGTCCCGGGTCAGCCACAGGTAGGCGCCGGAGAAGACGGCCAGGACCAGCATGAGGACCACGCCGAGGGCCGACGCGCTGTTGTAGTTGCTGGCTCCGCTCAGCGCGAACGCGTACTGGTAGATGAGGTTGACCACCGACAGTGTGTTGTTGTTCACCCCGGCGCCGCCGTTGGTCAAGATGAAGGCCTCGACGAACATCTGCATGGTGGCGACGATCTGCAGCAGGAGCAGCATCGACAGGATCAGCCGGGTCTGCGGGATCGTGATGTGCCTGATCTTGCGCAGCAGCCCGGCGCCGTCCAGCTCGGCCGCCTCGTAGAGCTCGCCCGGGATGTTCTGCAGCGCCGCCAGGTAGATCAGCGTCGCGCCGCCCATGTTCATCCAGGTGGCCGCGATCACCACCGAGATCATGGCCATGCTGGGCAGGCCGGTGCCGGACGACTGGACCCACTGGGAGACCGGCAGGTGCAGGTGCCGCAGGATGTCGTTGAACAGGCCGTAGGACGGGTCGTAGAAGTAGGCGAAGAGCAGCAGCGCCGAGGTGGGCGGCAGCATCACCGGCAGGTAGACCAGGCAGCGCAGGTACCCCTGGGCGTGCCGGAGCTCGTTGAGCAAGATGGCCACGAAGAAGGGCACCGCGTAGCCGACGATCAGGGCGAGCACGGTGAATTCGGCCGTGTTCTTCCAGGCCGTCCAGAAGGTCGGATCGTGGAAAATGCGGTGGTAGTTGGCCCAGCCGGCCCAGCTGGTCACGCCCAGCTTGGTCTTCTGGAAGCTCAGCACGATCTCCCGGCCGATCGGGTACCAGGAGAAGAAGGCGAAGCACAGGACGGCGCCGATCAGGAACCCGTGCGCGGAGGCGTTGCGCCGGACTTTCGCGGCCAGCCGGTCCCCGGCGCGTGACCGCGCCGGGGACAGCGTCCCTGCCTTAGGGAGGGTGGCTAGGTCAGCCACTGTTGGCCAGGATCTGGTTGACCTGGGTGGTCGCGGTCGCGAGCAGCTGGGAGATGTTCGCGTTCGGGTTGGTCAGCACGGACAGCATGACCGGGTCGAGGGTCTTGTAGACCGCCTGCGCGTCGGCCGGCTCGCCCATCGCCAGCTCATGGGCGTTGGCGAAGGTGGAGTAGAAGTCCGGGTTGACGGTCGCGCTGGCGTCCTGCAGCTTCTGGTATCTGGCCAGGGTGGTGCCGGTGAACAGCTGCGGCTCGGGGAAGCCGACCGGGAAGCCGTCGGCCTTCTGCCGGACGAAGTTGAACTGGCCGGTGCCCGGGGTCAGGTACTCGAAGTTCATCCACTTGATGCCGGCCTCGATCTGGGCCGGGGTGTCGTGCTTGGCGAACATGTAGTCGTTGCCGCCGGACAGCGAGCCCGCCGGGGTGCCGGAGGTGCTGGGCAGCGGGCCCATCCCGTAGTCGTCGATGTGGCCGCCGTCCTGCGGGACGATCACGTTGTAGATGTCGTCGGGGGCGGCGATGTACATGCCGAGCTTGTTCGCGGCCATCTGCTTCTGCAGGGTGCCCCAGGCGAGCTGCTGGGTCGGGCTCATGCTGCGGTCGACGAAGCGCATCTGGTGCAGCGCCTGCAGGATGGCCTTGCCCTGATCGGTGTTGAAGGCCGCGGCGCTGCCCGCCTCGTTGGTCATGTGACCGCCCTCGGCGTCGATCTCCGAGGAGAAGTGCCAGCCTCCGTTGTTGCCGGCGCTGTAGTCGCCGTAGCCGTAGATGCCCTGGCCGAGCTTGGTGATCGCCTTGGCGTCGGCCTCGACCTGGGCCCAGGTGGTGGGCGGCTGGTCGGGGTCGAGGCCGGCCTGCTTGAACAGCGCCCGGTTGATGACCAGGCCCTGGGTGTAGTTGACGGTGGGCAGCCCGTAGAGGGTCTTGCCCGCGGTCACCGCGGCCAGCGCGGTCGGCTCGATGTCCTTCAGGGTGGGCACCGTCTTGGTGTTCACGTACGGCGTGATGTCGGCGGCCTGGCCCGCGTCCAGGACCTGGTTCCGGTCGGTGAAGTAGGTGTAGAAGAGGTTCGGCTCGTTGCCGGCCCGCAGCATCGCGGTGAACGAGGCCGGAACCTCGCAGGGGTTCTCGAAGACGCTGTTGACGGTGATGCCCGGGTTCTGCTTCTCGAAGATGGCCACGTCCTGGAGCCACTCCTTGTGCTGCACCGGGGAGCTCGCGGGCGGTGCGCAGTCAACGCTGATCGTCACGTGGCCGCCGCTGCTGCCGCTGCTGGCGGCGGGACTGCTCGAGCAGGCCGCCGCCGCGAGCCCGAGAGCCGCGAAGACGGTGAAACCGGCCAGCTGGCGGCGGCTGGAGGCGCTGGGGACTTTGGGTCCGGGTCGTCGGTGAAGCCGTCTGATCATCGACTCACCCTTTCTGGGCTGGAAAATATCGATAGCTCAACATACGTATTAGTATTTTTAAGCGCAATATCTCTACCAAAAACTGCAAAGACACAACTTGGTTACGATGCCGATTGCCCGGCGAGCGATCCGGCAGGCTGACCTGGCCTTTCGTCATTCTTGCTCGAGTTCCCGCATTTCTTGCGAATTCCTGCGGAAAGCGAAGAGCCGGGCCGACAGAGAATTACGGCAAGAAATGGGCGTCTGGTGACGGAAGATTTCAGTAAGGAAGTGAGTCAGATCACGCAAGAACTTGCAACCTCATGTCGTATGTTTGCAGCATGACGCGCGTACCCACCCGGCGGCTGGCCGACGTGGCCAGGAAGGTCGGGGTCAGCGAGGCCACCGTGAGCCGGGTCCTCAACGGCAAGGCGGGGGTCTCGGACAGCACCAGGGAAACCGTGCTGACCGCCCTGGACGTGCTCGGCTACGAGCGGCCCACCCAGCTGCGCGGCGAGCGGGCCCGGCTGATCGGCCTGGTGCTGCCCGAGCTGCAGAACCCGATCTTCCCCGCGCTGGCCGAGGTGATCGGCGGCGGACTGGCCCAGCGCGGCTTCACCCCGGTGCTGTGCACCCGGACGGCCGGCGGCCTGTCCGAGGCGGACTACGTCGGCATGCTGCTGGACCAGCATGTATCCGGGGTCGTGTTCGCCGGCGGGCACTGCGGCGAGGCCAACGCCCCGCACGAGCACTACCGGCTGCTGCGCAGCCGCGGCATCCCGGCCGTGCTGCTCCACGCGGCCGTCGACGACCTGGCCTTCCCGGTCGTGTCGACCGACGACGTGACCGCCACCGGCCAGGCCTGGGACCACCTGGCTTCGCTCGGCCACCGGCGGATCGGCCTGGTGGTCGGGCCCGAGGACCACGTGCCCTCGCGCCGCAAGATCGCCGGCTTCACCGAGCGGTTCCGGCATGCCCGGGGGGCGGCCGAAGCGGGGACGCCGGAAACGGGGACGCCGGCCGGCGCCGACGCCGGGGCACCGCCGGTCGAGCACGCGCTGTTCTCCCTGGAAGGGGGCCAGGCCGCCACCACCCGGCTGCTGCGGCACGGTGTCACCGGCGTCATCTGCGGCAGCGACGTGCTGGCGCTCGGCGCCATCCGGGCGGTCCGGCGGGCGGGCCTGTCCGTGCCGGGCGACGTCTCGGTGGTGGGGTACGACGACTCGGCGTTCATGAACTGCACCGACCCGCCGCTGACCACGGTCAGGCAGCCGATCGAGGCGATGGGCAAGGCGGCGGTCGCCCTGCTGGTGAGCCAGATCGAGAACATGGCGGTCTACCCGGAGGAACTGCTCTTCGAGCCCGAGCTCGTCGTGCGCGGCTCGACCGGGCGCCGGCCGGCGGCTACGAGCCCGGTGGTTACGAGCCCGGTGGTTACGGGCCCGGTGGTTACGGGCCCGGTGGTTACGAGCCCGGTGGTTACGAGCTGAGCACGGCCGCGGCGGCGGACGCCGCGACCTGGCCCTGGTATGCGATCATGGTGAGACGGCCCCGCGCGTCAGCGTTTTACCTATCTTTGGTCCGGATTCGGCACTACCCTGGAGCCAGCGAGCGGGAGGACGAGCCGTGCGGCCATGCGGGGGCCTGACCGTGGCCTGGTTCTGTGGTATGTGTAAATTTTGCGACCCGGTGCAAGCAGGCGCAGGCATGACAGTTAGGTGGGGGTGACCAGTTTGGCGGCGCTACAGCCCGGCGATCCCCAGCGCATTGGGCCTTACGTGCTGCTCGGGAGACTGGGCAGCGGCGGGATGGGCCGGGTCTACCTGGCTCGCTCCCCTGGCGGCCGCATGGTGGCGGTCAAGGTCATCCGCTCCAACCTGGCCGAGGACGCCGGCTTCCGGGCCCGGTTCGCCCGCGAGGTCTCGGCCGCGCGCAAGGTGGGCGGCCTGTTCACCGCGGCGGTCGTCGACGCCGACGTCGAAGGCCCGGTGCCCTGGCTGGTCACCGCCTACGTGCCCGGCAACTCGCTGTCGGACGCGGTCGAGCGGCAGGGCCCGCTGCCCGAGGCCTCCGTGCTCGCGCTGGCCGCCGGGCTGGCCGAAGGGCTGATCGCGATCCACGCGGCGGGCGTCATCCACCGCGACCTCAAGCCGTCGAACGTGCTGCTGGCCCAGGACGGTCCGCGGATCATCGACTTCGGCATCTCCTCGGCCGCCGGGGCCACCGCGCTGACCGGCACCGGCTTCATGATCGGCTCGCCCGGCTTCATGTCGCCCGAGCAGGCCGAGGGCCTGACCGTCGGCCCCGCCAGCGACATCTTCAGCCTGGCGGGCGTGCTCATCTACGCCGCCCGGGGCGAGGGCCCGTTCGGCAGCGGTGACACCGCCGCGCTGCTCTACCGCGTGGTGCACGGCAAGCCGAGCACCGACAACGTCCCGGATCACCTGCGGCCGCTGATCAAGAAGAGCCTGTCCCGGGACCCCAAGCGGCGGCCCTCGGCGACCCAGTTCCTGTCCGAGCTCTCCGCCGCGTACCCGTCGGCCGCCGACCTGAGCGACTGGCTGCCCCCGCACATCCTCGACGCCGCGGCGGCGGGCACCGCCTCCGGCGAGGGCAGCCTGCATCCGCAGGCCGGGAGCCTGCACCCGTCCTCGCCCGGCTCCTACCAGTCGGGCCTGAACCAGCCGGGGCCGTCCCAGCCGAGCCTGTACCCGTCCTACGGGGGCGGCTCGATGGCGGACCCGGTGGCGCCGGCCGCCGCCTCGATGGCCATGGCGGCCGACGCCGGCCAGGACGAACCCCCGACCGGCGGTAACGCCACGATCGACCCGCCCACCCGGACCACGCTGTCCACGCCGACCCCGCCGCCGCCCACCACCGGATCCCCGGGCTACCCGCAGGGGACCCAGGGCTACGGCGACCCGCAGGCCCCGCAGTACCCCGGCCAGCAAGGGTACGCAGGCCAGCAGGCCTACCCGGGCCAGCAGGGGTACTCAGGGGAGAGCTACCCGGGGCAGCAGGGTACTGGCCAGGGAGGCTATCCCGGCCAGCAGAGCTACCCGGGCCAGCAGGGGTACAGCGGCCAGCAGGGTTCAGGGCAGCAGGGCTATCCGGGCCAGCAGGGGTATTCGGGACAGCAGTCCTACCCGGGCCAGCAGAACACGGGAGGCCAGCAGTACCCCGAGCCGCAGGGTTACCGCACCGGCCAGGGCGGTCAGCCGGGGAGCCAGCAGGGCGGCTCGTGGTGGGGTGGCCCGCAGCCGGGCGGCCAGACCCCGCCGCCCGGGCAGGGCCTGCCCGGCCAGGGGATTCCCGGCGCCGAGCAGTGGTACGGCCCGGGTGCCGGGCAGCGCCCCCCGCGCAAGCGGCCCGCGTGGATATACCCGGCCGCGGCGGCTGCCTTCATCGTCGTGATCGTCGTGGTGCTGTTCGTGACGCTCAGCCCGGGCTCGTCCACCAACACCGCCGGGTCGGGTACCAACACGACCCCGCCGGCCAGCCAGTCGGCCAGTCAGTCCCAGAGCGCCTCGGCCTCCCCCAGCGGCAGCGCCACCCCGACCACGGGCCAGCTTCCGCTCTCGCAGTTCCAGGTCGGCGACTGCCTGACCGGGTCCAACCTGCAGCTGAACAAGGCGACGCCGTGGCCGAAGCTGAGCACGGCGGTGTCGTGCTCCGAGAGCCACACCGCCGAGGTGTTCCTCTCCGACGACAACCACTGGCCGAAGAACACCCCGTTCCCCGGCGCCGCGGGCATCACGGCGAACGCCAAGGCATCCTGCAACCGGGCCTTCGAGTCCTACGTGGGGATCGCGTACTCGAAGTCGGTCTACACCTGGACCGATATCGTCCCGGACAAATCCACGTGGCCGGGCGGCGACCGGGCCCTGCACTGCGTGGCGTACTACTCGACCGACGCTAACCCGTCCGGCGAGTTCATGACCGCCTCGATCAAGGGGACCGCCAAGTAAGCTCGCCGGATTGGGCGGGGCGGGTACCGTCCTCGTTCGGGCTCATGGTCTTGGTGGTCTTCGGGCCGATGTCGGGGCGGTCGCGGATGCCGAAGATGTCGCGGAGCGCGGTCAGCGCGGCCAGTTCGCCGCAGCGGCCGTGCACCCCGGGGACCGGCGGGGTGGCCGAGGAGCACAGGTAGACGCCGCGGGCCGGCGTCCGGTACGGGTTCCAGCGGGCCACCGGGCGCAGCACCGTCTGCCGCAGGGTCTGCGCGCCGACGGCGATGTCGCCGCCGACGTAGTTCGGGTTGCCGGCCTCCTCGTCGGCGGCGGTCTTGACGGCGCGGGCCAGGATGAGGTCACCGAAGCCGGGGGCGAACCGCTCGAGCTGCGCCTCGATCCGGCTGGTCATGTCGACGTCCGAGCCGGACGGCACGTGACAGTAGGCCCACAGGGTCTGCGCGCCGGCCGGGGCGCGGGACTCATCGGCCGCACCGGGCTGGACCACCAGCACGTACGGGGCGTCCGGGTGCCTGCCCGCGGCCACCTCGGCCTCGGCCGCGGCGATCTGCTCGAACGGGCCGCCCAGGTGCAGGGTGCCGGCCCGGCGGCAGTCCTGGTTGGTCCAGGGCACCGGGCCGGACAGCGCGTAGTCGACCTTGCAGACGCCGGGACCGTAGCGGAACCGGCGCAGCGCCGCGCGGTACCGGCCGGGCAGCCGGTCGCCGGCCACCTGGTCCAGCGTTTTCGGCGAGACGTCGAGCAGGATCGCCCTGGCGGCGGGGAGCTCGGCCAGTGAGCCCACCCAGCGGCCGGTATCGATGGTGCCGCCCAGGTCACGCAGGGCCGCGGCCAGCGCGTCGGTGATCCGGGCGCTGCCGCCCGCCACCACCGGCCAGCCGACCGCGTGGGCCAGGCCGGTCAGCATCAGCCCGACGCCCGCCGTAGGCACCGCGGTGAGCGGCATCATGGCGTGGGCGGCGGCGCCCGCCATGATGGCGCGGGCCTCGTCGGTGTGCCAGCGCCGGGCCACGGCGGAGGCCGGCAGGATCGCGCGGCGGCCGTAGTTCGCGGCGGCGAACGGGTGGGCCGGCAGCGTGCGCAGCGGGGCCAGGATGGCCTGGCAGATCTCATCCATGTGCCCGGCCAGCGGGCCGAACAGGCGGCGGTAGGCCCGGCCGTCGGCCCCGAGGCGGCCGGCCGTCTCGGCCACCGAGCGGGTCACGATCGCGGCCCGGCCGTCGTCGAGGGGATGGGCGAACTCCACCTCGGGGAAGGCCAGCGTGACCCCGCGCTCGGCCAGGCCGAAGCGCTGGAAGAACGGGGAGGCGACGGCCAGCGGGTGCGCGGCCGAGCAGACGTCGTGCCGGAAGCCGGGCAGCGTCAGCTCCTCGGTCCGGCAGCCGCCGCCGATCGTGGGCGCCCCCTCGATGAGGTGCACCGAGACTCCGGCGGCGGCCAGGGTCACGGCGGCGGCGAGCCCGTTGGGACCGCTGCCGACGACAACCGCGTCAGGACTTGTAGGCGCCATGCTTAAGGGTACGGCGCAGGCCCGTGACCGGCGCGGCGAGGGTCTGCAGCATGCTGCGCACCATCGAGTTGTGCCACACGTTCCTGGCGTGCCGCCACTGGCGCTTGGCGTCCACGCAGGTGCTGCGGGTCTCGACCTTCGGGTCCGCGAGGCCGAGCCGCTGGCCGAGCGCGGTCAGCGTGGCCGCCCAGAACCTGTCTTCCTTGCGGTGCCCGGCGACGATCATGGAGATCTCGTAGAGCGGGTCGTTGGCCCGCATCAGCACCTGCGCCTGAACGATGGTGCTGTCGCCTTCCCGTTCGGCCGAGAAGGTGATCCAGCCGGCGAACATGTGACCCTGGGGGGTCATGAGGGTGAACGACTCGGCGTCGGCGTACAGCACGAACACCCCGGTGGACAGCTTGACGCCGCCGCCGATGGCCAGGTCGAGCAGGGCCACGTCGCCGGGGTTGATCCCGGTCAGGGCGCCGGCGAAGCGGTTGCCCTTCGGCCAGAACTCCGGGAAGTGCTCGCGCCAGGTGGCGATGGCCCGCTCCGGCGGGAGCTGCCCGGCATCCATCCGGTAGGTCTTCTGCCACATCTGGCCGAAGCCCTGCACCGGGCCGGTGAGCCGCCGCCCGGCGACGTTGGTGCCGCGGACGCCGTCGCGGGGGTCGACCACGAGGCGGTCGATCTTCTTCGCCCAGTTGGCTGCATCCCTCGATGGCGCTGCCAGCCTGGCCGCCTGCGGCGGCGGGGCGGTGGCCTCGGCGTGGCTCAGGCCGATCTGCTCGGCCGAGGCCACCTTCTCCGGACCTGCTGTTTCTGTCATGGCCCCTACCTCACGACGCCGCTGAGCGCCGATTCCTCGCTGTCGTAGATGGTGATCGCCTCGTCGAGCCTGGTCAGCTCGAAGATTTCGCGATAGTGCTCACTCAGCCCGTAGGCGGCGAGCTGCTGACGCTGCCGGTTGGCGCGGACCAGCAAGGTCACGAGCATGCCGATGCCGCCGCTGTTCATGTACTCCAGGCCGGCGAAGTTCAGTACCAGCCTGCTCGTGGCCCCGCCGCCGGCGGCCTCGTAGGCCGACATCAGCACGGGTTCGCAGGCGGCGGTGACTTCGCCCCTGATGTCGACGACGGCCGTGGTCTCGCCGACCCGGCGGACGTCCATGGTCAGCGCGGGTGCGCTCATTTCGGTGTTCCTCCCCTTGGGTATGGTCTGGTGCCCGGCTCAGGCCGCGGGCGGGGCGAGCTGGCTGACGGCGCGGTCGAGATCGGGAAAGAGCTCGATGAAGTCCGACAGCCGGGTGATGTCGAAGATCTCGCGGTAGTGCGGGGACAGCCCGCTCGCGACGACCTTCCTGCGTTCGGCCCGGGCCCGGGCGAGGACGCTGACGATGAGCGCGATGCCGGTGGAGTTGATGTAGTCCACCGCGGCGAAGTCGAGCACGACCACTCTCATGGCCCGGTCCTCGCCAACCGCCCGCTCGTAGGCGACGGTCAGGACCGTGGCGGCGGAGCCGTCGACCTCGCCGGAAAGCTCGATGACGGCGGTTCCGGGCAGCACCCGGGTCGTGGCCTCACATGCGCTCGTCATGTGCCGCACCTCCAGTTCGCATGGTCAGCCAGATGGTGTGCCGCTGGCCGTCCGTCGTTACCTCCATCGCGTCGACCATGTTGCGGATGAGGAACAGTCCCCAGCCGCGCGGGCTCTGGTCGCCGTCGAGTTTCCTGACGAGATCGGGTTCTTCCGGGCCGTCGCCGGCCTCGCTCCCGTGACCGCCCTGGTCGGTGATCGCGACGATGAGCTGATCGCCGTCCTGGGTCACCTCGACCTCGACCGGGATCTCCGGGCGGTTCCCGTTGCCGTGCTCGATGGCGTTCATGGTGGCCTCGGCGACGGCGGTCTTCAGCCGTTCGAGCTTGCGGCCCTCCAGGCCGAGGTCCTTGACCGCCCCGGCGACCCGGGCCAGCGCCAGCCGCTCGTTTCCCGGCTCGCTGGCCAGCATGAACGTGTCGAGCTGGCGCGGGGCTACCTGCGTCATCACGCGCCTCCCCGTGGTTCGCCTGCTGTCTGCGTGACTTCGGTGACCCAGGCCGATGGCGAGCGCTGCAGCGATACCAGCGTGATGTCGTCCTCCTGCTCGTGCTCGGGCCCGGTGAACTCACCGAGCTCGGTCAGGCACAGGTCGATGAGGGCCTCCCCCGAAGGTCCCTTGCCGACCAGCTGCGCCACCCGCGGGAAGCCGAACATCTCGCGGTCCGGCGCGTGCGCCTCGGCCAGGCCGTCGCTGTGCAGCAGGGCGCAGTCGCCGGGCTCGAACTGGAAGCTCTTCTCCTCGTAGTCCATGCCGGGCATCAGCCCGAGCGGCATGCCGCGCGCGCGCAGTTCCTTGACGCCGTCCCGGGTCCGCACGTACGGGACGTCGTGCCCGGCGTTGGCGAACTCGACCTGGCCGCTGGCCGGGTCGAGCACCAGCGCCAGGCAGGTAACGAACATGTGGGCCGGGATGTCCGCGCAGAGCATGTCGTTGACGTGACCGAGCACCTGGCCGGGCGCGATGAGCCGGGGCGCGGCGTCCCGGAGCAGGGCGTGCGTGCTGGCCATGACCAGCGCGGCCGGGATGCCCTTGTCGGTGACGTCACCGACGACGAACATGACCCGGCCGTCCGGCAGCGGGATGAAGTCGTAGAAGTCGCCGCCGACCGTCCGGGCCGGCCGGTAGAACGCGGCCACGTGCCAGCTGGGCAGGTCAGGCAGGGTCTTCGGGAGGAACTGCTGCTGGATGATCTGCGCGATCTTCAGCTCCTGCTCGATCCGCTCCCGCTGCCTGGCCTCGGCCTGCTGCTGCCGGACCAGCTGGCCGACCCGCATGGCCGGGGCCGCGTAGCCGGCCAGCGAGTTGAGCAGCCGCAGGTCGTCGGTGGAGTAGCCGCGTTCTGATCTTCTCGGTCCCAGGCTCAGCAGGCCCACCAGGCTGCCGGAGGAGATCAGCGGGACGACCAGGACCACGCCGGCCTCCCGCAGGGCCTGCAGGGCCGGGGACTGGAGCTGCAGGCCGGTGATGTCCACCGCGCTGGCCGCGCTGAGCAGGTAGCCGACCAGCGGGTCGTTCGAGGCCAGGTCGAGCTCGGGGCCGGCCGCCATGACGCTGGGCGCCGGGGGGGCCGTGACGGCGGCCGCCGACGGAGCGCGCCGCAGCCACCCGCGGACCCGGCCGGATCTTGGCTCGCGGCCGTTACGGGGCTGGTCTGCTGCGGGCGGTGCTGCTGCGGCCGGTGCTGCTGCGGCCGGTGCTGCTGCGGCCGGTGCGACCTGGATCTCGCGGTCCGGCGAGGCGATGCCGCTGGTGCTGCTCCCCGCCTGCTGCGCCATGTCACTCTCCGGGTCTCGTCTGCGACACATCATCAGCCTAGGAAGTAGGCGATACGAGATCGTTACGGCAGTCAAGCCCCTGGCCCTATTTTTTTACGCCGGTGCGTTACGGTGACCCTTGATGGCAACGGAGCTCAGCCTCGCCCTGCTCGGACCGCCGGTGGTCAGGCGAGATGGCGCGCCGGTCACCTTCGACACGAGGAAGGCGACGGCGCTGCTGGCGCTGCTCGCGGTGACCGGCCGCGAGCACACCCGCGAGCAGCTGGCCGACCTGCTCTGGCCGGAGGCGGACAGCGCCAAGGGACGGGCCTCGCTGCGGCGCACGCTGTCGGTGACGGCCGCCGTGACGGGCGACGGGCTGATCATCAGCCGCGCGGCGGTAGCCCTGAACCCGGCCGCGGTCCGGGTCGACGTGAGCGAGTTCGGCACCCTGATCGGCCAGCCGGACGCCGCGTCGCTGGAGCGGGCGGCCGCGCTGTACCGGTCGGACTTCCTGGCCGGGTTCACCCTGCGCGACTGCCCGGACTTCGAGGAGTGGCAGGCGGCGGTCAGCGAGGAGCTCCGGCAGGCGCTCGCCCGCGGGCTGCAGCGGCTGGTCGCGGCGTGCATCGCGGACGGGGCGCTGGAGCGGGCAGCCGGGCACGCCCGGCGCTGGCTGCAGCTCGACCCGCTGCACGAGCCTGCCCACCAGGCGATCATCCGGCTGCACGGCTGGGCCGGGCAGCGTTCGGCGGCCATGCGGCAGTACCGGTCCCTGGTGCGGGTGCTGGACCGGGAGCTGGCCGTCCGGCCGCTGCCCGAGACGACGCGGCTCTACAACGACGTGCGGGCCGGACGGCTCGAGCCGCCCCCCGCCGCGGCGTTGCCTGCCGCCCCGGCCCCGGATGCGGCGCCGGCATCGGATGCGGCGCCGGCATCGGTTCCGGCGGCCGAGACGCCCGGGGCGTGGCCGCTGGTCGGGCGGGCAGCGGAACTGGCGGCCTTGCGCGCGGCCTGGCGGGCCGCGGGCCGCGGCGGCCGGGTGGCGGCCATCGTCGGCCAGGCGGGCAGCGGCAAGACGCGCCTCATCACCGAGCTGCGCGGCGACGTGACCGGATCCGGTGCGGTCGTGCTGGCGGCCCGCTGCCACGACGGCGAGACCGGCTTGCCGTTCGTGCTGGCCGCCGACCTGCTGCGAACCGCGCTGGCGATCCGCCCCGGACTCCCCGGCGAGCTCCCGGCCCAGACGGCCGCGATGGCCGGGCGGCTGGTCCCGGCGCTGGCCGCCGCCGGCCCGGCCGCCCCTCCGCTGGACAGCCCGATGGCGGTGACCAGGCTGTACGCGGCGATCGCCGATACCCTGCTGGCCGCTGCCCGGCCGCCCGCGGCGGGCGGCCCGCCCGGCATCGTGGTGGTGGAGGACGTGCAGTGGGCGGACAGCTCGTCCCTGGGCCTGCTGGCCTACCTGGTGCGGCGGCTGGCCGACTGGCCGCTGCTGCTCGTGCTGAGCTGGCAGCCCGAACAGGCGGGCCGGCTGCGGGTGCTGCGCACGGCGCTGGCCGAGGCGGAGAGCCAGTCGGCGGGCGAGACCATCGAGCCCGGGCCGCTCGGCCCCGGGGCGATCGGCACGCTGCTCGGCCTGGACGGAATGCCCTCGATCGACGTGGACCGGCTGCTGGCCGAGACCCGCGGGCTGCCGATGCTGGTCCGCGAGTACGTCGAGGCGTTCCGCGATGAAAGCGGCCGGGACGATCCGGGGGCGGCCGACTGGTGGCCGCCCGCCAGCGTGCGGGACCTGCTGCGGACCCGGCTGCAGGCGGTCAGCGAGCCGACCAGGCAGCTGCTCACCGCGGCCGCGGTGCTCGGCAGCGACAACGACGCCGACCTGCTGCGGGCGGTGAGCGGCCGGGGCGAGGACGAGATCGTCGAGGCGATCGACGAGGCGCTCGACCGGTCCCTGCTGACCGAGATACCGCCGCCGTCCCCGCGGCAGGCACCGTCCTACGGCTTCCCCTACGAGGCCATGCGCCGGACCGCCTACGAATCGGCCACCCTGGCCCGGCGGCGGCTGCTGCACGGGCGCGCCGCCGACCTGCTGACCCGCCGGCACGAGCGCAACCCGGCCACCACCGGGGCCACCACGGGGGCCGCGACCGTGGCCGGGCACCTGCAGCTGGCCGGCCGGGACGACGAGGCCGCGCAATGGTGGTGGCGGGCCGCCGAGGTGGCCCGCGAACTGTACGCGCACGCCGAGGCGCACGCGCACCTGACCCGGGCCCTCGGGCTGGGCTACCCGCAGCGGCCGGGGCGGATCGCGCTGGCCGAGGTGCTGGTCGCGCTGGGCCGGTACCGGGAGGCGCTGACCGAGCTGGAGACCGCGGCGGCCATCGCCGCCGAGGACGAACTGGCCGTTCAGGCAGCGGTCGAGCACAAGCTGGCCGACGTCCATCACCGGCTGGGCGACTGGGAACTGGCTGAGGCGCACCTGGCCGTGGTAACCGAACTAGTCGAGGGCACCGAGCCGGGCCGGCTCGCCCGCGCCCAGGCGGACCGCGCCGTGGTCGCCTACCGGCGCGGCGCCGCCGGGCAGGCAACCGAGCTCGGCCAGGCCGCGCTGGCCAGCGCCCAGGCCGCCGCCGATCCCGGCGCCACCGCCCAGGCCCTGAACGTCCTCGGCATGCTGGCCGCGCGGGCCGGGGACACGACCGCGGCCGAGCGGTACCTGCGCGACGGCCTGGCCGAGGCCCGGCGCGGGCCGGAACCGGGCGCGGTGGTGGCGGCGCTGAACAACCTGGCCCGGCTGCTGGCCGAGACCGGCCGCGGGGCCGAGGCGCTGAGCGCCGCGGCTGAGGCGCTCGAGCGCGGCCGCGAGCTCGGCGATCAGCACCGGGTAGCGGCGCTGCACACCAACCTGGCCGACCTGCTGCACGCGGACGGCCAGCGCGACGCCGCGATGACGCACCTCAAGGAAGCGGCCAGGGGGTTCGCCGCGGTCGACGTCGGCGACGGTCCCCGCCCGGAGGTCTGGACACTCGTCGAGTGGTAGCTAAAGGCTGATGCTCAGCACCACGGCGATCCGCTGGCCGCCCGGGTTCACGGTGAGCTGCCCGTCCAGCGCGATCAGGCTGGTCGAGGTCACGGTGACCGTCACGCTGGCGCCGGCCGCGAGCGTCCCGGACGAGGGCGTGACGGTCATGCTGCCCGCCAGCGCGCCGCCCGGCGTGACCGAGTAGCTGACCGGGCCGCCCCGGGCGGTGAGGGTGAACTTCGCGGTCGCGACGCCCTTGACCGATACCAGCCGCAGCGTGCCGGTCGAGAGCGCCAGCGTGCCGGGGGCCGGCGGTGGTGCCGGCGGCGAGGACGAGGGCACGGTGCCGGTACCGGTGGCGGTGGGGGCCGGGCTGCTGCTGGCGGCGACCGGAGTCGGCGGGACCGGAGACCGCGAGGCACCCGGGGCCGATGGAGCGCCGTCCGCCGTAGCCGTGGGCGCTAGCCCGCCACCGCCGTTGCCGCCGTTGCCGCCCGCGCTGGCGTTGCCGCCGCCGTTGTTTCCGGTACTGCCGTTATGGCCGCCGGACGGGCCGCCGGACGGGCCGCCGCGGGCGGGAGTGCCGGAACTTGCGGACACGCCGGGCGCCGGGCCGCCCGCCGCCGAAGCGGGAGGCTGGCCGGGATGCGACCCGGCGATAATCCCGGCGGCAATGGCCCCGGCCACGATGACGGCGCCCGCGGCGGCCGCCACCGCGGCCTGCGGGTGCTGCCGGACGCGATGCCATGGTCCGGCTCCGGGCGGCCTGACCGGCTTCGGGAAACCGTTCGGACCGAACGGGGCCGCCCGGTTCGCCACGCCAAGCCGGCGCGTCAGCCCGGTCGGCGAGCGGTCGGCCAGTACGTGCAGCAGCTGATCACGGAAACCCGGCGAGAGCGCGGCCGGGAGGGCCGCGATCGGCACGAGCCCGCCGAGCAGCGCCGGCGTCAGCTCCCGGCGCTTGCGTTCCCCGCAGATATCGCACCGTTCTATATGGCGGCTGATCCGCTTGCGCATCAGCACGGTCAGCCGGCCGTCCC
The DNA here is from genome assembly GCA_025934635.1 of Streptosporangiaceae bacterium. The sequence continues at coordinate 36,798 of JAICWX010000007.1, forward strand.
AGCCCGCCAGCATGGCGTCGAGGTCGACGCAGGCGTCCCGCCCGGTCCGCGCGACGATCAGCGCGCCGAGCGACCGCTCCAGCTGGCCGCGCGCCCGGGACAGCAGCGCGTGGACGTGGTTGCGCGATACCCCGAGCGCGGCGGCGAGCTCGTCGCCGCCGAGCTCGGCGACCAGGCTCAGCTCGATGACGTCCCGTTCACGCGGGTTCAGGCCGTCCATCGCGGCCCGGACCAGCTGGCTGAGCTCGGCCTGTTCGGTGGCGGCGCCGAGGTCCGTGCTCGGCGCGGGCACGTCGGCGGCTTCCTCGAGCCCGGACAGCGCCTTCCCGGCTCGCAGCCGGCGGAAGCACTCGTTGCGCGCGACCGCGTAGAGCCAGGGCCGGAGCCGGGCCGGGTCCCGCAGGTCCCGCAGCTTGGCCGTCGCGACGAGGAACGTGTCCTGCACCGCGTCGGCGGCGTCGGCCGGCTCCGGCAGCAGCGAACGGCAGTACGAGTAGAGCGGCGGGGCGTAGCGGTCGTACGCTTCGGCGAGCCCGGCGGGGTCACCAGCCACGATGGCGGCGACAACCTCGGGATCCTCCATGCGGCTTACGCTAGTTCGGTCCCGCATTCAGATCAGTCGGAACACGACATCCTGATAGTCGAAAATGAGCAACAAGTCGGTATCGGTGACGCTACTACCTGGTAAGACTGGCCTTCTGTGGCTCATGAGACCGCAGTGACCGACGTTGCAAGTGGCCTCGGATCAGCTAGGACCAGCGCCGTGTCCAGGGCGGCGGCTCTCGTTCGCCGTGATGATGGCAGGGCCGATTACCGGGACGGAAGGAATGCGGGAATGGGCACATTCCTGTTCCTGACCCGGTCTTCCCAGGCGCCCGAGTTGATCGTGCCCGCGGTCGTCGGCCGCGCGGGGAACGGGCCGCGGCACGTGTTCGCCATCATTGTCGATGATGTCGACGCCGTGTGCGCCGAGCTCACCGGGAAGGGCGTCACGCTGCTCAACGGCCCCGAGGATCGTTCCTGGGGGATGCGGACGGCCAACTTCACCGACCCCGACGGTTACGTCTGGGAGATCGCCACCCAGCTGCCTGCCTGAGCGGCGGGTCTAGGCGGCGGCGAGGTCGGCCCAGTCGGCGATGAGGGTGACGATGGGGAGGACGCGGCGGGCGGCGTCGGCGGCGGAACCGTCCTGGCCGTAGGAGGCCTGGCCGATGTGGTCGCGGGCGGCGCGGCCGGCGATGGCGGGGGCGAACCAGCTGTACTTGGCCGCGCCGCAGGCGGCGACGGTGGCCCGGACCGCGTCGGGCGAACCGGTCCAGCCGCCGTCGCGCAGGCCGCTGAGGTAGCCGTCGGTCGCGCGGGCGGCGATCTCGGGCAGCAGGGCGACGTCCATCAGGCCGTCGGCGCAGCTGTCGATGATCAGGTTGGAGAGGTCCTCGCCGACCGCGCCGTCGCCAGTGAACGACCAGTCGAGCAGGACCGACACGCCGTCCCGGTCGATCAGGTTGGCGGGCCAGCGCCTCGCGCCGCCAGTAGTTCCAGTGGTGCGGCTCGTCACTGGTCGGGAAGGACCGGGCCGGATCGGGCTCGGCCGGCAGCCGGGCCACCTTGAGGATGGCCGAGCCGACCGGGCCGCGCACCCGCCAGATGCCGCCGGTGGCGGCGTTGCCCAGCCCGTGCCGCAGCGGCTCGGCGGCCAGCACGGCGTCGCCGACCGCGCGGGGCGGCCGCGCGATATCGAACGGGTATCGCGCGGCCGTCACGTCAGCCCTGGTTGGCCAGGGTCTTGTTCGGGTCGTAGAGGACGACCGTGCCGGCCACGTGATCGTGCAGCGACTTGCGGTCCTTGCTCGAGACGAACATCACGAACGAGGTGAGCTCGGTGATGATGCTCAAGATGCCCTCGGCGATACGGCCGACGATCTCCCGCAGGGCCATGTGCCAGAATCCGGCCACCCGGTTCGTCTCCGGGCGCCAGACCCGCATGCCGAGAACCTGCAGCGCCGGAGTCTGCCCGTTGCCCCAGGCGATGAGGCCCCAGATGATGTAGCCGATGCCAAGCGTCACGATCGCGAGCGGGATGGCCAGGAAGTACGCGCCGATGCGGCGGCCGACGCTGGCCAGCTCGGTGCCGTCGGGCAGCAGCAGCCCGGATTCCTGGTCTACGTGCATGCCCTGCGGGACGCCCGGCATCGGGTACTGGCCGTAACCCTGAGCCACGGCGGGCGCGGCGGTGAAGCTGGGAGCTGGCGGCAGCTGGCCATATGCCTCGCCGGGCTGGCCGTAACCCTGCTCCTGACCAGGCTGGTTGTACCCCTGGCCCGGCGGCGGCTGACCGTACCCCTGATTGGGCGGCGGCTGGCCATAGCCCTGGCCCGGCGGCGGCTGGTTGTACCCCTGGCCGGGCGGCGGCTGGTTGTGTCCCCGGCCGGGCGGCGGCTGGACGGCTTCCTGACCCGCTCCCCCGGTGTATGGATCGGGAAATGTCACAGTAATCTCGCTCTCTATCAGTAGATGCTGCAAGCCGGACTCTACGACAGGCCTGCGAACGGACAGTAGAACCGAAAACCAATCGTGCATCAACCGTTACTAAGCGCACCTGACCTGGCCGACGGCACCGCGCCGCCCGTGGCAGGCGATACTGGGACAGATGAGCTCGATCATGGGCAGCCATTCCCCGGCCGTGTCGGCGCACGGCCCGCGGGCCGGAACCATTGCTGCTTATGTGCACGCATTGAGAACGGGCGCGGAATACATCGAGTTCGATATCCGGCGAACTGCGGACGGGGAACTTACCGCTTTTCATGACGCCTGCACGCGCCAGGGCGACGCGCTGTCCGCGATCAGCTACGCCCGGCTGTGCGACGCGGCCGGCTATGAGATACCGCGGGCAGCTGACGTGATGGCGCTGATCGCCGGGAAGGCCCTCGGCCACCTGGACCTCAAGGACACCGGCGGCGAGGAGCGCGTCGTCGACCTGGCCCTGGACCTGCTCGGCGCGGGCCGCTTCGTGGTGACCACGCTGGAAGACGAGTCGGTGGCCGCGGTCAAGGCGCGGTTCCCCGAGGTACCCGCCGCCCTGTCTCTGGGCCGCGACCTGGCCGAGGTGCCGCGGGCCCGGTGGGCGGCGACCCGGTTCGGCGAGCTCCGGCCGCTGCGGCGGCTGCGGGCCTGCCGGGCCGACTGGGTGGCGCTGAACCACCGGCTGGCCGGGGCCGGGGTGCTGGCCCAGTGCCACCGGGCCGGCCTCAAGACCATGATCTGGACCGTGGACGAGGACGCCGGGATACGGCGCTGGCTCACCGATCCGCGGGTTACCGTGCTGATCACCAACCGGCCCGCCGACGCGGTGGCCCTGCGCGCCTCGCTCGCGCCGCCGGCTTAGGCGAGGGGCAGCTCGAGGAGCGTGAACGAGCCCGGGGCGAACGTGACGTCGAGGTGGCCGCCGGACGCCTCGTGCTTGGTCGTGCGGACGGTCACCTCATCGGTCCCGGTGACCTCGTGCGCGGTCATCACCCCGGTGGCCCGCGCGTCGTGCAGCGCGATGCGGGTCGGGTGGGCCCGGCGCGGATCCCGGTTGACCACCGAGACCGTGAGCCGGCTGCGCGCGGGGTCGGCGGTGGCGGCGACGTCGAGGAGCTGGAACTGGCCGAGATCCGCCACCCGGTACGGCTCGCCGGGCCGGTCCCGGTGCGCATGCGTGCCCGAGGATGTGCTGGTATCCACCGCGACCGGCAGGCAGGCCGCGGCCATCAGCTGGAACGGGTAGTAAATGCCCTGGGTCAGGACGCCGTCCGGGGAGGCGCCGACGGGCGCCGTCAGGGCCAGGTGGGCCATCCGCACCGTCCAGGACTGGCGCACGAACACGTTCAGGTAGGTCGCGGCGGCCAGCGTGTCGGCCAGGGCCTGGCCGGCGCCGGACCTGATGCCCCACTCGTCGCAGGCGACGTAGATCTCGCGCTCGATCTGCTGCACGTAGCGAGCCCGGTCGATCAGGGCGCCCGCGACGGACAGGGCGCGTTCGGCGTAGTGCGGCGCGAGGACATGGGACCAGTAGTCGGCCGAGCCGGTGTAGAAGTGAATGCCGTGCAGGTCGACGTACGGCGCGAGGCCGTCGATGACGTCGCGGTCCCAGTCGTCCAGGCCGGTCCGGCCGCAGCTGATCAGCCGCAGTCCCGGATCGATCCGGCGGAGCGCCCGGGCCCAGCGCCGGGCCTGCGCGACGTACTCCGCCGCGGTGCGGCGGCCGTCGTGCATGTCCCGGCCGAGGGCCCAGTACCTGACGCCGTAGGTGCCGTGGCAGTACTCGACCCAGTCCAGTGCCTCGTCCAGGGTGCCGGTGGTCATATCGAGGCAGAGCACCGGCTCGGCCTCGCCGCACCACGGCTTGTCCGGGCGGCTGACCCAGCGCATGGTAGTCGCGCCGAGATCGCGGACCGCGGCCCGCAGGTCGCCGTCGGGACAGGCGCCGGCCATGCTCCCGAAAATTCCCGGGTCGACCAGGCCGGTGGGCCGTTCGGTCAGCACGTCGATCCGAGCCAAAGTCCGCTCCCTTCCGCCAGAATAGATGTGCTACCCACCACCGGCCGGATAAACGGAGCGGGCTGATCGCATGCGCGCAGCGGGAGTGACCAGGATCGGGGCGGCGGTCGGGCTGCTCGAGCTACCGGAGCCGGCGCGGCCGCAGGCCGGCCAGGTGCTGATCGAGGCGCGGGCCTGCGGGGTCGGCAACTGGGACGAGATCGTGCGCACCGGCGGCTGGGACACCGGGGCCCGGCCGCCGATGGCGCTCGGCGTCGAGGCGGCCGGGCTGGTCACCGCGGTCGGGGCCGGCGTCGGTCAGCTGCGGCCCGGCGACGCGGTGACCACGCACGCCATCCCGGCGGGTACCTGGGCGGAGCGCTTCATCGCGGCCGCCGACCAGGTCAGCCGGGTCCCGGCCGGCGTCCCGATGGCCGCGGCGGCCGCGCTCCCGGTTCCGGCCCTCACCGCTGACCAGGCACTGGCCGCGGTGGCGGTCGAGCCGGGTGAGACGGTTCTGGTCCACGGCGCGGGCGGGGTCACCGGCGGGCTGATAGTCCAGCTGGCCGCCCGCCTGGGCGCCCGGGTGATCGCGACGGCCAGCGGGGCCAGCGCCGCCCGGGCCCGCGCCATGGGCGCGGCCGAGGTGCTCGACTACCGCGAACCCGGCTGGCCGGAACGGGCCCGCGGGCTGGCCGGGGCGGGGGCGGGGGTCGACGCGGCGCTCAACGCGGCCCGGGCGGGGGCGGCCGACGCGGTGCGCGCCGTCCGCGACGGCGGCAGGCTCGCGACCATCACGTCGGACTTGCCGCCCGCCGGGCGCGGCATCGCGCTGGCCGGCATCGTGGTCGAGCCGGACGGCGCCCGGCTCGGGCGGCTGGTCGCGCTCCTGGCCCAGGGCGCGATCACGGTGACGACGCTGCCCGGCTTCGGGTTCGAGGGCGCCGCCGCGGCGCTGGCCCAGGTCCGGCGGGGCACGCACGGAGCGGCGGTCGTCCTCGATCCGGCCCTCGATCCAGGCAGCTCCGATCCAGCCAGCTCCGATCCAGGCAGCGAGGGCGCCCGCGCCGGGTGATGGCGGCGGGCCGGCCGGGGGGCGGGCACGGAACTCGTTCGGCTTAATGGTTTTGGAGCAGGCCGAGCGGGGCGGGTGCGCCGAACTGGACGGTCAGCACCGACCCGGCCAGGCCCGCGTAGGCGGGCAGGTAGGGCGAGCGCTGGGCCCGGAGGAAGGCCAGCATCCCGTGCGCGGTGCCGGCGGGCGCGGTCAGCTCGGCGGTGCGCAGCGGCAAGCCGGGGTTGCCCCCTGGACCGGGCGTGCCGAAGCCGGTGACCTGGACCGGCTGGCTCGCGGCGAGCGCGGCCAGGGTGATCAGCAGGCGCGCGTCGACCTGGCCGTCCGCGAGCGCGGCGCGGGCGGCGGGCGAGGCCGTCAGCCGCGGATCGCGCAGCAGCTGGAGGCCGGCCGCCCGGCGGGCCTGCCGGTCGGCGGCGAGCGCCCGGCGGTAGGCGGCGGACCCGCCCGGCGCGACGATGCGGACGTCGATCCGGGCCGGGCCGGTGCCGAAGCTGGCCAGCACCGCGGGTGCGTACACGGCGGCCAGGCGGCTGCCGAACAAGTGACGGACCGCGGCCGTCCCGAGCACGACGTCGGAGCCGAGCGGGTCGCCGGCGCCCGGGCCGAGCGCCAGCAGGTTCCCGGCGGGGACGCCGCGCTGGACCAGCGCGGCGCACATGGCCGGGTCGCAGGCGATGATGGCCGCCCCGCTGACCTGGCGAGCCACCCAGGCGGCGGCCTCGTCCCTGACCGCGGTGGCGCTGTCCACGGGGGCACTGTTGACCAGGGCACCGCTGGCCGGGGCCGGCCCGTCGGCGGCGGCCAGGTGCGGCGCGGACAGGGCGTGGCCGGCCTCGACGGCCAGCACGACCGACAGGGCCGCGAGCGCGCCCGCCCCGGCCATCCGCAGCCGCCGGGCCGGGCGGGCGGCCGGCGGCGGCGGCTCGCGGGCGAGCTCGGCCGCGCGGCGCTGGGGGTCGGCGGCCTCGAGCTCGCCGCGCTGGCCCGGGCGGGACAGCCAGTTGGCGGCGGCCTGCCGGTGGGCGGCTGCCAGCTGGCCGCCGAGGCCGGCCGCGGCCAGCCTGCGGTGCAGCTCGCCAGCCGTCCAGCGATGCACGGCCAGTTCGCGGCCGGAGGCGATGGTGAGCAGGCCGGCCGCCTCGCATTCGGCGATGTGACCGGGCCGCGCGGCCAGCAGCCCGGCGGCCACCGGGCCGCGGAAGGCAGCCGCGCGCACCAGCAGCGACCTGGCGCCGGCGCCGAGCCGGTCGAACAGCTCGCCGAACATCACCTCGCCGGCCGCCGACGCGACGAGCTCGGCGGCGGCCTCGGGCAGCTCGGTGGGTTCGGTCCGCGGCAGGCCGGCCGCGGTGACCGGGACGCCGGCCGGCGTGGCCTTGAGCGCGGCCCTGATCGCGCTCTCCAGGCGGCCGGCCAGCTCGGGGTAGCGCTCGCCGCGCGCCAGCAGCCGGTCCAGGTACTCCATGGCCAGCGGGTGACCGGCGGTGAGGCGCCATACCTGGTCACGTTCGGCCTCGCTGAGCAGCCGGATCGCGGGTAGCGCGGTGGTGAGCTCGGCGGCGCCGGACCGGGTCAGCGGTCCCAGCCGCCGGAAGGCGAGGCGGGTCGGGCCTGCCTGCTCACTCAGGGCAAACGGGTGCCGGCAGGTGATCAGCAGCTTGCCCTTCCAGGTACCGAGCAGGGCGGCCAGGTCCGGGTCCGGGACGGTCCACCGGCCGGACTGCAGCGCCAGGTTGTCGTCGAAGTTCTCCAGGACGATGAAGTCCGCCTCGGCCGGGCCGGCCGCGAAGACCGACGCCGACAGCTCGCCGCCGATGACGCTGATGACCCGGCTGGCCTGGAGCCGCCCGACCCGCGCGGTGATCTGGGCGGCGAGCGTCGACTTGCCGATGCCACCCATGCCGTAGACGACGAGGCCGCCGCTGCCCGGGCCGCTGAGGTCGGCGGCCCACCGGCGGCGTTCGGCGGAGCGGATCGACAGGGAGGTACGGGGGCGGGGCCGCAGCTCCGACGTCCGGGCGTGGCGGGCGGCGTGGCGGACCCGGATCGGGCGCCCGCCGTCAGGGCCGGGATCGCTGGCCGGTTCGGGTTCCCGGGCCGCCGGTATCGCGGGCGGCCGGCCGGAGTGCCGGGAGGAAGAGCTGGCCGGGACTAACCTCACCACTATCGCACCCCTTCCGTATTCGGGCAGACGGGGCAAGTTGCCATGACTCCGTTATATAGCACTCTGAGCGATGGAGTCGAAGCTTTGAGTAATTTACTGCAGGTCACGGCATTAGGACATATGTGTCCGAAGCGGACGCTCGATCGGGACGGATGCGGTTCAGAGGACCACGCGGGGCTGCTGGCCGGCTGCGACGGTCACGGCGGCCGCGACGTCACCCGCCGCTCCGGCGGGATCCGCCTGACCTGCGGCCTGCGGGCTCTGTGCTGTCTGCGGGCTCTGTGCTGTCTGCGGGCTCTGTGCTGTCTGCGGGCTCTGCGGGATCTTCGGATCCAGGCCCACGGCCGAGCGGGCGAACTCGGCGGCGATCGCGTGCCACAGGCGGGCGCGGCGCAGCATCGGGTGATCGCCGTCCCGCACCTCGATGGCCGTGACGGTGGTGAACTCGCGTGCGCGCTCGACGAAGGCCCAGGTCTCGGCCGGGCTGGTGATGGTGTCGGCGGTCCCGTGCGCGAGCAGGACGCGCCGCCCGGCGAGCTGGGCGGCCGGCTCGCCCAGTGGCAGCCAGGGCGCCAGCCCGGCGACGGCCGACACGGCCGGGTGGCCGGCGGCGCGGATCGCGGCCCGGGCGCCCATGGAGTGCCCGATCAGCACGACGGGGACGGCGCCGTAGGCGGCCGCGATGCCGTCGAGGGTCTCGTTCAGGTCGCCGACCGGGGAGGCCAGCGCGCCGTTCCAGCCGCGGAGCCGGAACCGCGGCCGCAGTACCACCGCGCCGCTCCCGCGCAGCGCGTGGCGGATCGCCGCCGCGACCGGGATCATGCGGAGCACGGCGGGCTGCAGGGGGTTCGTGGGATCGGTGCTCGTCGACTGGCCGCCGTGGGCGACCACGATCACGCCCGCCACGGCCTGGGCGCCGTGCGGTCCTTGGGCGCCGTGGGGCCGGGTCGCTCCGTGTGGCAGCGTTCCGCCGCTCGTCATCCGCTCTCCCGCCGCTGCCGTCCGGCCGTCGTGTCCCGGACCCGGACTACTCCCCCCGGGCCCTGGTCAGGCTAACAGTCATGGGGGACACTGCTGCGGTGGAGGCACCGGTGAACGAATGGGACCTGGTACTGCGCGGCGGCCGGGTGATCGACCCCGAGTCCGGCCTGGACGGCGTCCGGGACGTGGCCATCGCGGCGGGGCGGATCGCGGCGGTCGGGACCGGCCTGCCGCCCGGCTCTTCTTCCGGCCCGGCCGACATGGACGTGTCCGGCCAGGTGGTGACGGCCGGCTTCATCGACCTGCACAGCCACGTCAACGACATCGGCGGGCTGCGGCTGCAGGCCATGGACGGCGTGACCACCGCGCTGGAGCTCGAGGCGGGCGTGACGCCGGTGGCCGAGGCGTACCGCCGCGCGGCCCAGGATGGCCGCCCGGTCAACTACGGCTTCGCCGCCTCCTGGGCGCTGGCGCGGATGGAGGCCGTCGCGGGCCTGCCCGCCCAGGCCAGCCTGGGCGCGTTCATGGCCCGGATCTCCGATCCGGCCTGGCAGCGCGCGGCCACCCCGGCCCAGCTGACGGCCCTGCTCGAGCGGATCTCGGCCGACCTGGCCGACGGGGCGCTCGGCATCGGCGTGCTGCTGGGGTACGCGCCGGCGGCCGAGCCGCAGGAGTACCTGCGGGTGGCTGGCCTGGCCGCGGACAGCGGCGTGGCCACCTTCACGCACGCCCGGGACCTGATCGAGATGGTGCCGGCCACGCTGGCCGACGGCGCCGAGGAGATCGTCCGCGCGGCCGGGGAAACCGGCGCCCACATGCACTACTGCCACATCAACAGCACCTCGCACCGGCACGTCGACCGGGTCCTGGCGCTGGTCGGCCGGGCCCAGGCGGCCGGGTCGCGGGTCACGACCGAGGCGTACCCGTACGGGTCCGGCATGACCGGCATCGGCGCCGCCTTCCTGGCCCCGGAACGGCTGGGCGAGCGCGGCCTGTCGCCGTCCTCGCTCACCTACGCGCCGACCGGTGAACGGGTGGCGAGCGCGGCGCGGCTGCGGGAACTGCGCCAGGCCGACCCGGGCGGCCTGGTCATCATCGAGCAGCTCGACGAGTCCTCGGCCGCCGACCGGGCGCTGCTGCTGCGCTCGCTGACCTTCCCCGGATCCGTCGTGGCCAGCGACGCCATGCCGCTGACCTGGACCGCTCCCCCGGCGGAGCCGCTGGCCTGGCCGCTGCCGCCGACGGCCATCACCCACCCGCGGACGGCTGGGACATTCTGCCGCGCGCTGCGCCTGCTGACCCGGGACGCGCCCGACGGGGCCGGCCGGGCCAGCCTGGCGCAGGTGCTGGCCAGGTGCAGCCTGGACCCGGCCCGGCTGCTCGAGGGCTGGGTGCCGGCCATGCGCGGGAAGGGGCGCCTGCAGGCCGGCCGCGACGCCGACGTGGTGGTGTTCGACCCGGAAACGGTCACCGACCAGGCCAGCTACGCCGCTAGCACCCGCCCGTCGGCCGGTATCCGGCATGTCCTGGTGAACGGCGTTTTCGTGGTGCGCGACGGCGGCATCGTGCCGGACGCCCGGCCGGGGCGCCCGGTACGAGCCCGGCCGCGCTAGCAGGCCCTGGTCGGCCGCCCTGCTGGCGGCCTGCTGGCCGCCCGCGGGCCTGCCCGCGCGAGAGCGGAGTTCGAACACGGCTCAGCTGTGAAAACAAACACTTCCCATGGTCATCGATCCTGTGTTCTAATACCTACATGAGCCGGTTCGGTGAGGCAGGAGCGCGGGGCGGCCGTGAGGGTCACCCCGGACGCGGAAAGCCGCCCGCCTAAGCCCGCACGCCGGCCATCGGCCGGGAGTGTCCTAGTTCGTGGCAGTTGCTGGAGGTGAAAACGATGCGCGAGAATTTCGAAAACTTTAACGATGAAGGCGAAGAGTGGCTGAGTGAGCTAGAAATCAGCGACACGGATCTCGAGAACGAGCTATCCGACTGGCATGCCGCCCAGGCCCGGCAACTCGCGGACACCAGCTACGGCCAGGACGGGATACCGCACCGGGGACGGCCGGGCATGCTGCGGGCGCAGCCGAGGCCCGCCTCATCCCGGCCGGCATCGTCTCGGCAGGCATCGGCACGACCGGCCCGGGGGCGGTCGGCGCCGCCGCGGCAGTTCAGCGAGGAGGATCCCGACGACGACTACACGACGCCCATCCGGACCGGGGGCTGGCCCGCGTCCGGGCACCCCGGCGAGGACCGGACCCAGGCCATCATCGACCGGGGGCGCCGTAGCGTCAGCCGGGTGCGCAGGCCGCGGTCGCGCAAGATCATGTTCGGCGTGGCGGCGGCCGTCGCGGTGATCACCGTGGCGTCCGTGCTGATCTTCAGGTCGAGCCCGGGCTGGCCGGCCAGCGTGGCGACCGTCCAGAGCCAGGTCACGACCGCGTGCCAGAACCCCAACGTGGCCTCCGAGCCGGGCCAGGTCAACTTCGCCTGCGGCAAGACGACCAGTCAGATCCTGTGGGTGTTCGCCCTGATGACCAGCGGCAACAACCCGAGCTTCACCGACGCCAAGACCGGCAGGCAGGGACTGGAGCCGATCACGCCGACCCAGGGCGGCGAGATCGCCTGGTCGCTGAACATGCACCACCCGTACAACCCGCTGGACCCGGTGGACAGCCTCGAGGTGGCGGCCCGGGCGCTCAACAACATCATCGGCGGGGCCACCCTGACCGGCACCAACGGCAAGCCGACGGTGCAGCCCGGCCTGGAGGGCAATCCCGCCAACTGCGCCAAGTACACCGGTTCCTCGGCCGTCGTCTCGCACGCCGGCTTCCCGAGCCTGTGCGCCCAGCCGGTGAGCACCGCGACCGGCCAGGCGGCCCTGGTGGCGGACGCCTATAAGCAGTGGGTGGTCGGCGCCACCGCCACCCAGGCCTATGACGTCGGCGTGCTCTTCGCGAACGCCGACAACCCGGGGAACGCTCAGGTCCAGGCGATCCTCAAGAGCCTGCCCAACGTCAGCTGAAGGAGCGCGACCGGAACTCAGAACCCCGAACGCAGCCAGCGAGCCAGAACCGGACCGTGGAAGGAGGTGATTTCGTGCATCCCGTCAGGAAGCCGACCTGGCAGCAGGCGACCGCGCTGGTCAGCCTCAGTACCTGCGGTGCGATGACCGGATTCGCCTTCGCCCACGGAACGGTCGGCGAGATGACGTCGCCGACGCGCATGCCGGTCAGCCTGATGGCGCTCAAGCAGGCCGCCACGCCGGCCACGGCGTCGGCGAGCACCCAGCCGTCGAGGGCCATGTCGGCCAGCGAGAAGGCGATGCGGGCGGCCGCGGTCAAGGTGGCGCGGTACTACCTCCGGATGGCCCAGACCAAGAGCCCGGGCGAAATGGAAGCGCTCATCTGGGGGCAGGACAGCGTGGACGGCGCCGACCACGGCCAGTCGTGCGCCGCCTTCGCCAGCCTCACGCTCGCCCTCGGCGCCCAGGCCACCGGCCAGGCAAGCTGGGTGACCGGAGGCTCGACGTACCCGTGGCCGCTGCGCCAGTGGGCCGACGTGCGGGTCGACGCCAATCCGGATTCGCCGCAGATCACCTCGGTCATGCAGGACGCCCAGGCGCACCACCGCTGGCACCCGCTGGGGGACGGTTACCGTCCCCAGCCGGGCGACTGGGTGCTGTTCGAGGGCCATGTGGAGGTGGTCACCAGGTACTCGGGCGGTGTCCTGTCCACGATCGGCGGCGACTCGGCGCCGAACCTGTCGGTCAACGCCCACACGTTCAACGACTCGCTGGCCGCCCAGGGCGTGACCGGATTCGTCAATAACGGTGACCTGGTCAGCGCGGCGAGCCCGGCCGGGAGCGGCACGGCATCGGCCAGCACGACGACCGGCGGCGAGGCGGCGGGCGGCTCGGCCGGCGGGACGGCGCAGGCCGTGACGGCCGGGATCGTGGAACAGGGGAACCCGGCCACGGCGGGTGCGGGCGGCGCGGTGGTCCCGGGCACGGGCACGGCGGTACTGACGCCGGCCGGGAAAGGCGCGACCAGGATGGCGGGAACGGCGGGCCGCACGCAGACGGCGGGCACGGCGGGCACGGTGACGGTGCCCGGCCTGATGGCGGACATGGCGGCGGGCAACAGCCGGGCTCCGGCTGCCAACGACGGCGCCGGCCAGAACGGCGCCGGCCAGAACCGGGCGCCGCAGAAGCGGGCTACGCCGAACGCCTCGAGCCAGAGCCGGGGCAAGGCGGCGAAGAGCCGCGGCAGCCGGGCGCAGGCGAGCGGCGCGGCGGCCATTCCCGGGCTGCAGTCGGGCCTGGCCGGGACGGCGGGTCAGTCCGGCCCGGCCAGTAAGGCCGCCAAGGCCAGTACGGCCTCCGCATCGGCGACGCCGTCGTACACCAGGAACAACCCGTCGGCGGCGGCGGCGCACGTTCCCGATACCTCGAGCCAGCAGGCCTTCATCAACGCGATCGCACCGGGTGCGATGGCGGCGCAGAGCCGGTACGGAGTCCCGGCCGCGGTCACGATCGCCCAGGCCATCGACGAATCTGGCTGGGGTCAGAGCGCGCTGGCAATCCGGGACCACAACCTGTTCGGCATCAAGGGCACCGGTCCGGCCGGCAGCGACGCCCTGCCGACGCGCGAGTACGAGAACGGCCGGTGGGTCACGGTGACGGCCCAGTTCCGCGTTTACCACAACGTGGCCGAGAGCATCGCCGACCACAGCGAGCTCCTCGCCACCGGCCCGAGCTATCAGCACGCGATGGCCAACCGGCACGTCCCGGATGCCTTCGCCACCCACCTGACCGGTGTCTACGCGACCGATCCGCAGTACGGCTCCACCCTGATCACGATCATGAAGCTGTACAACCTCTACCGTTACGACGCCTCGACGGTATCCGCGGCCCCGGCCGCGCCGACCAGCCAGGTGACGGCCATCCCGGCCGCGTCGATCCCGGCCGCGCCGGCTCCCTCGGCCGCCGCCAGTCCGGCCCCGGCTCCGGTGGCTCCGGCACCGTCCGCGTCCGCTCACGCCGCACCGACTGCGTCCGCCCACGCCGCGCCCGTCGCGGCCGCTGCTTCCGGGCACAACGGGAGCCGGCCGGCGACGCGCGGCCCGGCCAGCGGGTCCCGGAACACGGCGAACGGATCCCGCGGCACGGCGACGATCCCCGGGGTGCTCGACGCCTACTCCACCGCGCCGGGACACCAGGCCCCGGCCGCGGCCGGCGCGCTCGCCGGGGCGGTGCTGGCCGGATCGGGTCTTACCCGGGCCGCGGCGGCGCGACGGCGTTCCCCGCGCCCGGAGGCCAGGGTGGCGCCGCGCCGGCCGCGGGCGATCCGCTACGTGCCGCAGCTGCCGCAGGCGGTCACGGCCGCGTTCGCCGCAACGGCGGATGCGCCGCTCAGCCGGGCCGAGCCGCTCTACGACGAGGTGGCGGACTACGCCGGCATCCGCTGGGAGCTGCTCGCCGCGTGTGACTGGATGCAGTGCCAGGCCCGGCCGCGCTACTCCCCGGTCTACGGGGAGAAACTCGGCACGGCCGGCGCGGGCGGGACGGTGTACCGGACGAAATCCGAGGCCCTGACCCAGTGCGCCGCCGACCTGATCGAACTCGCGATGGCGGTCTACTGGATCGACATCACGGCCCGGCGCCCGCTGTCCGTCCGCGAGCTGGCCCGGGTCTTCGCGGCCTTCCGCTGGGGCGGGCTGCTCAAGCTGCACGACATCTCGGCCATGGAGTTCCCCTTCTCGGTGGAGGGCCTGACCGCCCAGCACGTGAAGATGCGCTGGCCCGACATCAAGGACCCGAACGCCCCCGACAAGCCCGGCACGCGGTTCCGCCAGCCGTTCGGCGCGGTACCGGTCGTGCTCAGCCTCGGCTACCCGGCGATCGCCTAACCCGCCGTGACCAGATAAGCCCCGCGACCAGAAAGCCCCGTGACCGGAAGGAAGGGCCCGCCATGCTGCGCTTGCTGATCCTCCTCGTGAGCATGCTCACCACGCGCCGGCCCGGCGGGACCGCGGGGCCGGGCCGGCTGCCGCTGCGCGCCCGTGACCCGCGGGAGTTCGATACCCGGGAGTTCGGGGCGCGGGAGCCGGGCGCGTGGGAGCACCAGGGGTGGGAGGAGGACCGCTGGGAGGACAGCCCGGGCGAGGACGACCGGTGGGAGGATGACCCGCGGGAGGACGAACGCTGGTATGCCCGGCCCGCTTCTCCGGCGCCGCTGGGACGGCCGCAGCGCCAGGTGATCCGCGGGCAGCTGGTCAGGCCGTCGCGCCGCCGGCGGATCCCGCGCAGGCTCGCCTGGGGCGCGGCCCTGGTCCTGGTGGCCCTGATCTTCCGCAAGGTCATCGCCTGGGCAGTGCTGGCCGCGCTGGCCGCGGCCCTGCACCTGGTCGGGCTCAATGTGCGCCTGCCGCACGTCGCGTTCGGCTGGCCGTGGCAGGCGGTCACCGCGGGGACGACCACCGATGTCAGCGTAGGCCCCTGGGTGCTGCAGAAGATCGAGGGCATCTCCCGGCCCGCGCTGGGCACCGAGAACTTCGACTTCACGTTCACCCACAAGGTCTCGAAGAGCATCGGCATCTGGCCGTGCTGGTATTCGAGCACCTTCGCCACCACGGGACACGCCTCGGCGACGGTGGATCTCAATCCGGGACCGGCCTGGTGGGCCCCGGGAACCGGTCACTACCGGCTGCAGGTCCTGTCCCGTCCGGCGACCGGCGTCCCGGGCCGGGTCAGCGTGGCCATCGTCCTGCCGCTGCCTCAGCTGCCGCAGTCGGTCCATGACGTAAGCGTGGACAATACGATGTCGCACCCGATCGACACCCAGCACAGCTGGACGTATCCCGGGCTCGGGTGCGGCGCCCTGATACGGCCGCAGTTCTCCGTCTCGGTGCTCTACGCCCAGGCGCAGAACCTGGCGTTCAATCAGACCAAGAACAACCCGAAGGTCACCGGGCCGCTGATCAAGGCGGCCGAGGCTCAGGCCGCGCTGACCGTCAGGAACAACTTCGTCCAGCCGACCGTGAACGCGCTCGGCTACACCCTGGCCGGTTTCACGATGGCCTGGGTCGCGACGCCATTGAAGTAAGCCGCGGGCGGCGCAGGAAGCCGGCGTGCATGGGCGGCGAGATTTTCGCGGTGGTCCAGCCGCGGCGGCCGGCATCGGCCGTCGCGGCCACGACCACGTGGAAACAATTCTCCGGCCGGTAACGGCAGCGGTCGTGATGTCGGTGGACGGCGACTGGCATGAAAGCCCCGCCCAGCTGCAGGTCTTGATCATCTACCACCGGCAGCAGGCGCGCCCGGGCGATGCCTAGGTCGGCCGCGGAGCCGGGAAGAGAGAGTCCCGGCGGCGATCCTTAGACGGACAGGTCGTTCTCGATTCGCCTGAGGCTGTGGCGGGCCAGGGCCAGGTTGGCCTTCTGCCGCTCGAGGACGAGGTAGAGGAACAGGCCCTGCTCGTCGCGGGAGTTCTTGAGCAGCCTGATCAGGTGGTACTGCTTGCCGAGGGTGATCAGGATGTCCTCGATGGTGTCGTCGAGGCGGAGCGACTCCATCGTCCGCGTCTTGGCCCGGATCACCTCGGTGTTGCCGGCTGCGGCCACGTCCAGGTCGAGGTACTTACCGCCGCCGAGGGCGCCGAGGGACATGCCGCTGTCCCAGTCGACGAGACACACGCCCACGGCGCCGTCAATGGTCATTGCTTCCTTGAGGGCTGTCTCAATGTTCACGCGGCTGCCTTTCTCGTTTTGTTTGATTGGCCGTTGTCACGATAGTGTCACCCAGCGAGACGCGTCATGAGATTGCACGCAAACCTATTTACTTAAAGTAGTTATATGACTACTAATTGTTATTTCAATGGCTTGAGCTGCTGACTTCTACTGCCTCAGCACGGGCGCACCGGACGGCCACTATTAAGTAGCCGGGGAGTAAGGAGAGGCGCGCTGAGCAAATCAGTAAACTCTGCCCTCAGGCGGAGATCGCATCAAGTGACGACTGTGGGAACAGTTAAGACTTTCCCGCCATAGGTATGCTTGGTGCCCATATTTGGACATTTCCGCCGCAAACATTGTTTATGTCGTTCCCGTGAGTCACGCGGCCAGGCGGGGGATGTGATTCCAGCTGACCAGAACCGGTGTGCTGACCGAAACGCGGGTCACCGCGGCCCTGGAGAGGCTGGCCGAGCAGCGGGTCTCGGGCATCCTGGAGATTGACGGGAACCCGGCCGGGGCGATCTACCTGAACCAGGGGCAGATCACCTTCGCCCGCGCGTCAGGGATCCCGGATCTCAGCGCGCGGCTGCCCCGCGTGCTGCTGCCGTCCGCCCCGGCGCCGGACCTGATCGACGAGCCTGACCGGCCGGACCGTGACATCGGCACCGAGCTGGTGCAGCGGCAGTATCTCAGCCGGGGCGACCTGCAGGCGATCTTGCGCTCGATCGTCGTGGACGCCGCCCTGGTGCTGATGGTGCCGGTCGACCAGGACGCGTTCGTCTCCGACGTCCGGTTCGCCGCCCCCGGGGCGCACTGGGCGGGCGCCTTCTCCAGCCTGTGCGTCGATTTCGTCCTGGCCGAGGCGAGCAAGATGGCCGAACGGGTGGCCCGCTACAACCTGGATCGCACCAAGCCGCTGCAGCTATGCGATTTCAGCGGGCCGCCGGCCGTGCTGAGCCGGGAGCAGTGGGCCGTCGCCTGCGCCATCGACGGCACCCGGTCAGTCCAGGATCTGGCCTGGCAGTGCGGCCTGGCGCTGTACGACGCGATGGAGCGCGTGGGCGGCCTGGTCCAGGCGGGCGTGTGCGCTCCTGGTGCCCCGGCCCAGCCGCCCGGGGCGCTGGATCAGTGGTTCGGGCGGGACGAACCGGGCCCGGCCGCGCTGCCGGTACTCTCCCCGACGCAGCCGGTCTCCCCGACGCCCGTACTCGCACCGATGCCCAGGCGCTCGCCGAGGCCGGTACCGCCGCCGCGGCCGGCCCCGCCGCCGACTCCCGTGCTGTCGCCGACGGCCGTCCTCCCACCGTCGGCGGCGGCCGCCGCCCGCCTTCCGCACCGCGGGCCGGGAAGCCCGCAGCCGGCCCGGCCGACGATGAGCGCGCCGGTCTGGATGGCGGGCGCCGAGCCCCCCGGCGACTTCGCGGCCGTCCAGCCCGACCTGCTCCGCCGGGTACTGGACGGCCTGCGCAAGCTGAGCTAGGCCGGAGCGAGGACTGGCACCGTCCTACGACGTCGCCGGCCGTCGCCGGGGCAGCGCCCGGGACGGGCGGGCGGATTCGGCCGTGACCGGAGCGGCCAGCGCCCCGATCTGGCTGGAGTGCGCGGCGATCCGCTCGATGATCTCGCGCGCCCGGTATTGCAGCATCCCGACGTTCAGGCTGCTCGTCCCGATGACAGCCACGATCGCGCTATTGCCGGCGGCGTAGACGGCCAGGTAGCCATCGCTGCCCCGGGCGACCGCCTCACGGAAGGTGCCGCATTCGGTCGCCAGCGTGGCGCGGCTGGCCACCGCCAGGGTGGCGGCGGCCAGCGCGGCGATCTGGGTGGGCTCGACATCGGGGATGTCGTGTGCGACCACCAGCCCGTCGCTGGTCGCGACCAGGCTGCCGCGCACCCCGGCCACCTGGGCCCTGATCTCCTTGAGCTCCGTCCGGACCTGGTCTTCGACCGATCGCCTGCTCTTGCGCAAGGTCGGCATCAGCCGACACCTCCCGGGGCAACCTCAGCACTGAAGATGGGCACTGTCTCACCTTTCTCGACGGATGCCGCCCGGACGAACGACATGGCCGTCAGGCTGGGCCCGGGCCAGGCCCCGCGGGGGCCGCGGACGCCATGGCCCGCGGTGCCCTCAGGGTCGACCGGGCCGGCCGGATCGCCGGCCACCGACAGCAACCGCCGGGTCAGCAGCCGGTACGCCTCGGCGGTGGTGCCGAAGACGCTGCGACTCAGATCCCAGGCGAGATCGCGGGGGGTCGTGCCATGACGGACGCGTATCAGCAGTGACCACTGCAAGGCCGATACGCGAATGGACTCCGGGTGGATATGCGGGTTGCGCGCTAATGCCGTATCGGCGGTGAGCACAGTGGACAGCTGCTTGAGGACCCGCTGGCGCCTGGCCACCTCGGCCAGCAGCGCTTCCAGGGAGATGTCCGAGGTCAGGCCGGTATCCGGAACTTTCGACGGCCGGAATCGAGCGTAGCGCGATTGAGCGGAAAGCAATTCGAGCGCGGCGTCGACCGTCGGCTCGGCAATGGCCAGGATGGCCGTTATCCTGCTCAGCGGCGGCAGGTCTTCAGCTGACTCGGGGTAGGCGTGAGGGGCCGGCCCGGGCGTCCGGTTCGATTCGGCGTACGCGACCTTCCCGTCCCTGAAGTAGACGACACCGTCACTGCGGCCGGAAAACGACAGGGTCCCCGTGCTGCGGGCCGCGGCCAGCTTGCGCAGCCGCCCGGTCACCTGGTCCGCGTAGTCGTCCTGCCGCCGCCCCGGCAGGACCGTCGACGTCAGCTGGCGGGCCCGGGTGAACCGGGGGATCTGGCTCATGCGGCGAAGCTCGCGCAGAAGTTCCGGATCTCACGGCGGGCCATGGCCAGGTTGACCCGGCTGCGGTCAAGGATGACCAGCAGCAGGATCTGCGGCTCCGGATTCTCCCTGACCAGGCGCATCATGTAGAGCTGACGGCGGAACGTCACCATCACGTCTTCGAGGCCGTCGACCGGCAGCTGGCCCGCCAGCAGCGCGAGCACGTTGGCGATGTCGGCTGCCCCGGCCGCGGCCGTGGGCAGGCTGATGTCGTCCTGATCCTTGCGTGAGGCCAGCACCATGCCAGTCGAGGCGTCGACCAGGCAGGCGAGCATGAAGCCGTCGATGTCCGACACCGGGTCGAGCAGCGCTTCGGCCTCATCGAGAATCACAGATGCTTTCTCCCTCGCGCTGCAGGCCTCGGGTACGGAGCTATCGTAAGACAAGAATTGGCTAAGCCGACGGCATAGTGACGAATAACGAGCTAACGACCATTCTGAGCGATTAGTCCCGAACCCCCGGCCAATTTAGTAAATGTGACTCCAGAGCGGCGGCTAGCGGGCGGCGCGGGCCCGTTCGGGCACGAAGAGCCGGGCGCTGATCGTGCCCAGGCCGGTAGCCAGGTTGCCGCCGGGCCGGACGCTGAACCCGCGGATCGCGTGCTTGCGCCACGGTGCCGGCGAACAAGGGCGAGGACTCGCTGGTGCCGTCCGCGGCATACCAGCCGGCCGGCTGGCGAAGCTCGGCGCAGGCGGGTCCCGCCGACCGCGGTCACTGGCGGGCCGCTGCCCGGCCAGGACGTCACCCGGTGGGTGTAGCAGCTCGGGTGGCCAGGCTCGAAGCCGGTCACGCCGGTGTCGCCCGGACCCAGCGGCTCCAGCGGCTGCCGTGGTCACCCCGCCGGCCGTTAATCAGCGCCATTTCGGTCATCGGATCACCGGGATTTAATCCCCGCTTATCCGGCTGGCGGACCATAGTAATACTTAAGCACCCGAAAGCATATATTCCGACACGCCCTATTCGTGACTTGCCCGGGCCGCGGATAGCACACGAAAATAGGCAGATGACAGCGGGAGCGAGCTTCGACGTGGTGCCGGTCGGCTGGGTGGAGTCGCCGCTGACCGACCGGGCGCAGGCGCCGCGGCAGGCAGACGAGGGGGCACCGGCCGCCTGGCTGGCGTTCGAGGCCCGGGTGGCCGAGGCCCTGCGCGATCTGCGGCCGGGAACCGAGATCATCGTGCTGACCTGGCTGGACCGGGCGGACCGGGACGTGCTCGTGACCCGGCCCCGCGACGACCCGGGCCGCCCGTTGACCGGGGTGTTCAGCACCCGGTCCCCGGACCGGCCCAACCCCGTCGGCCTGCACCGCGTCTCGGTGATCGCGGTCGACGGGCTGCGGGTCCAGGTGGGGGGCCTGGAGGCGCTGGACGGGACGCCGGTGATCGACGTGAAACCGGTACTGGCCGGGGCCGCTGAACGGTAGTGCCCCGGATCCCGTGCGGGGATCCGGGGCACTGATACCTGCTGGTCAGCGCGCCAGCTCGAGTTCCGGGGCCGGCTCGGCGGCCGGGCGGGGACGGAGCCCGGGCAGGAGCAGCGCGAGCGCCGCGGCGACGGCTACCGCCGCCGCGCCGACCCAGACCGCGGGGGCCAGGCCCGAGACGAACGCGGTCCCGCTGGCGTAGCCGCCCCGGGCCGAGAACACCGCGCCGAGGACGGCGATCCCGAACACGCCGCCCAGTTCCCTGATCGCGTTGTTCGCTCCCGAGGCGATCCCCTCCTGGTCCCGCCGCACCGAGCTGAGCACGACGTTGGCGACCGGCGCGAAGAACAGGGACATGCCGACGCCGGAGACGACGAACGCCGGGACCAGGGTCAGGTAGGGCACGGTGGGGCTGGTCACGGCGGCCAGCCAGCCCAGGCCGATGGCCTGCAGGCCGAGCCCGGCGACCAGCAGCGGCCGCCCGCCGATGCGGTCGGACAGCACGCCCGCGACCGGGGCGATGAACACCGGCATGGCGGTCCAGGGCAGCGTCCGCAGGCCGGCCTGCAGCGGGCTGTAGTGCTGCACGACCTGGAGGAACTGCGCGAGCAGGAAGATCGAGCCGAACATCCCGAAGAACATCAGCAGCGAAGCCGCGTTGGTCACGGCGAAGCCGCGGCTGCGGAACAGGTGCAGCGGCAGCATCGGCTCGCGCGCCCGCAGTTCCCAGGCAACGAACGCGGCGACCAGCAGCGCGCCGAACACCAGCGGCGGCAGCACCGTGAGACTGGTCCAGCCGTGGTCGTTGCCGCGGACCACGCCGAGCACGATGCCGAGCAGGCCGACGCTGGCCAGCACCACACCGGGGATGTCCAGGCGGGTCGAGGAGCCGCGGCTCTCGGTGAGCCGGAACCGCGCTATCGGCAGCAGCGCGATGCCGATCGGCACATTCAGCCAGAAGATCCACTGCCAGGACGCGCCCTCCACGACGGCGCCGCCGACCAGCGGGCCGATCGCGATGGCCAGGCCGCCGACCGCTCCCCAGGCGCCCAGGGCCAGGCCGCGCCGCTGCGGGGATACCGCCGCGGACAGCAGCGTGAGGGTCAGCGGGATCACGATGGCGGCGCCGACGCCCTGGACCGCCCGGGCCGCCACCAGGAAGCCGATACCCGGCGCGAGCGCGGCGGCCGCGGAACCCGCGGTGAACAGCGCCAGCCCCGCCGTGAACATCCGGCGGCGGCCGTACCGCTCGCCCAGCGCGGCCCCGCTGAGCAGCAGGACGGCGAAGGTGAGGGTGTAGGCGTTGACCGTCCACTGCAGCCCCTCGAGCGAGGCGTGCAGGTGGTCCCGGATAGACGGCAGTGCGGTGGTCACCACCAGGTTGTCCAGCGAGGCCATGAACAACGCGGCCGAGGTCACGGCGAAGGTCCACGCCGTGCGGTGCCTGGTCGTCATCTCTTCTCCTAAGTAGTGATTGGTCACTAACTTGTTTTGTTAAAAAAAGGGGCGAGGCCCGGCCCGCCGGAATCAGTCCTTCGGGCACCAGCTCGTCCAGCGCTCGTCGACGGACGGCAGGTCCATCGCGGCGGCTACGTTCATCAGCATGCCGACGGCGAAGAAGTCCACCACGCGCTGGAACGGCAGCCCGGTGATCCGCTCCACCATCTCCCACAGCTTCTTGTAGCCGGCCCGGGTGGCGGCCCGGATCTCGGGATCATCGCAGGCGGCGTAGGCCTGCATCTGCATCAGCAGCAGCGTCCTGTCCTCCAGGAGGACTTCATAGGCGTGCGCCATCGCCTCGAGGGCGGCGTCGCCGGCCAGGTCGCCGGCGGCCTCGGTGAACGCGTCCCGCACCCGGCCGAAGCACCGCTCCACCAGTGCCAGGAACAGGGCCTTCTTGGTCGGGAAGAGGCGGAACAGGTAGGGCTGGCTGATCCCGGCGCGGCGGGCCACGTCCTCGGTCGAGGTACCCGCCAGCCCGTGGACGGCAAACTCGGCGACCGCGGCCTCGAGCACGAGCCCGCGGCGCTCCGCTGCGGGCATCCGCTGCCTGGTCTGGCGCTGCGCTGTCTCGCGCTCTGCGGTCTCGGTCATGCTTTTAAGGTAGTGATGACTCACTATCTTTGTCAAGAGGACGCCCCCGCTGGTGTTCGGGGGGCTACGGGGCTCCCGCTGGTGTTCCGTACGGGCTCGATGTGACTCAGGGGAACAGACGCGTCGGAGCCGGTGTGCCACAGGGCACGTTCTAACGTGCTCGGAGTGCCACCGACTCCGCGAGGGCCGGGTATCGACCCGACGGGGCGCGGGGAAGCGAACCCAGGGGCGCCTGGCGTCACGCGGTCGTGTCCAGGGCGCGGGTTAACGACATGGATGGAGCATCGATGCTGCCGGGACGACATCGATGGGGCATCGATGTCGTTGGCGGGAGCCTGAGCAGGGGCCGGTGGGTGACAGGTGGAGCCTGTGGTGTGGGTGTGGCAACTGAGGTCTGGTAGCCAGTGTCGGCTGCCTTGCTGGCGGCGCGGGGTGGGGCGGAGGGGTGGGACGGAGGGGGTAGGCGGAGGGTTAGGCGGAGAGGGCGGAGGCGGCGGTTAGGGCTTCTAGGGCGGAGGACTGGCGGGCGGGGGTGGCGTGGTCGAGGGGGGCGGCCCAGTGCAGGCCGAACTGGCCGGAGGGGTTCCGGTGGTTCCAGACTGAGGTGGCGTTGGCCAGGATGAAGGCGCGGTAGGCGGGCTGGCGGTCCTGCAGCCAGAAGTCGTACAGGTAGCGCACGAAGATGCCCTTGAACTGCGCCTGGTCCTCGTTGCAGGGCTTGCCGAGCGATTCGCAGGGCTCGGTCAGGATGCCCCCGGTGGTCAGCCCGCTGAGCGTGGCCGTGGCGATGGCCTCACCCTGGGTCAGGTAGGCGCGGTCGCCGGTGATCTGGAACAGGGCGGCCAGGCCGCCGAGGATCACGCCCTGGTTGTAGGTCCAGGTGGTCTCGTTGTTGTTCTGGCAGGCAGCGGTGAGCCCGTCATTGATCAGGTCAGTCGGGTTGATCAGGCCGCTGGCGCTGAACCAGGCCCAGGTCCGCTGGGCCCAGGTCAGGTAGCTCTGGTCGCCGGGCACGCGCTGGTGCAGCAGGGCGGCCAGGGTCAGGAACAGCTCGTTGGTGATCGCGTTCTTGTACTGGCTGCCCGCGTGCCAGTGCAGGCCGCCGCCGCAGGTGCCGTCCCAGGCCGCCGTGTTGCGAGCGAAGATGGCCCTGGCCGTGTTCAGGTACTGCTGGTTGCGGGTCA
>JAICWX010000448.1 GCA_025934635.1 Streptosporangiaceae bacterium
CCATGTAACCCGGCGCCTGCGGCGCGGGGCGACCTGGCGCCTGCGGCGCGGGCTCGGGCACACCGGCAAGCTACCACGCGGGCCGGCCGGTCCTATCCGCTCCAGGGCTCAACCCCGGATAGGCTATGTCCCAATCCCGCAGGTCGTGGACGAGGAGGTCGTGATGCCAGGAGGCCAGCGTCACGCGCCCAAAGCCGGCCAATCTAAGGCCAGCCAGTCCAAACCGGGCCAGTCCAAACCGGGCCAGTCCAAGGCCGGCCAGTACCGGCCCCGCCCGGCCGCGGCCGGCGGGTCGGTCGACGAGAGCAAGATCGCGGACGTCATCGGTCCCGTGATTGCTGCGGCCGGAATGGACCTGGAGTCGGTCCGGGTCAGCGCCGCGGGACGGCGCCGCGTGCTGCGGGTGGTGGTGGACAGCGACCAGGGGGTGAGCCTGGATGACGCCGCGACCATCAGCCGCCAGCTGTCCGCCGCGCTCGACAGCGCGCCGGTGATGGGCGACTTCCCGTACACTCTCGAGGTCTCGTCGCCCGGCGTAGACCGCCCGCTGACCGATCCGAGGCACTGGCGCCGCTCGGTGGGACGCCTGGTGCAGGTGGCCGCCGGGGAAGCCGGCACCGTCACCGGCCGCGTCGTCGCGGCCGACTCGGACGAGGTGACGCTGGACGTCGGGGGTGACCGCCGCCGGTTCGGCTATGCCACGCTGGGGGCCGGCGCCGTCCAGGTGGAGTTCGGGCACCCGCAAACGGAGCTTGGAGCGACCCGCGATGGACATTGACCTGAGCGTCTTGCGCAGTCTGGAAAGCGAGAAGGACATCTCGCTCGACCAGGCCATCAAGGCCATCGAAGACGCCCTGCTCGTCGCCTACCACAAGTCCGAGGGCGCGTCGTCGGGCGCGCGCGTGGAGGTGGACAGGAAGAGCGGGCACGTCACCGTGTGGGCCGTCCAGGCCGGCGCGGACGGTACCCCGGAGCGTGAGTACGACGACACCCCGGCCGGCTTCGGCCGGATCGCCGCGACCACCGCCCGGCAGGTGATCCTGCAGCGCCTGCGCGACGTCGAGGACGAGCTCACCTTCGGCGAGTACGCGGGCCGCGAGGGCGACATCGTGCCCGGGGTGATCCAGCAGGGCAAGGACCCGCGGACCGTGCTGGTCGACCTGGGCAAGCTGGAGGCGGTGCTGCCGCCCGCCGAGCAGGTGCCCGGCGAGCGCTACGTCCACGGCGAGCGGATCCGCTGCTACGTGCTGCACGTGCGCAAGGGGCACCGCGGGCCTTCGGTCACCCTCTCCCGTACCCACCCGGGCCTGGTGAAGAAGCTGTTCGCGATGGAGGTGCCGGAGATCGCGGCGGGCGACGTGGAGATCGTCGCGATCGCCCGCGAGGCCGGGCACCGGACCAAGATCGCGGTCCGGTCGCACCGGCCGGGCATCAACGCCAAGGGCGCCTGCATCGGCCCGGTGGGCAGCCGGGTCCGGAACGTGATGACCGAGCTGCACGGCGAGAAGATCGACATCGTCGACTACTCCGACGAACCGGCTGACTTCGTGGCCAACGCGCTGTCCCCGGCCCGGGTGAGCCGGGTCCACGTGGTGGACGCGGCGGCCCGGGAGGCCCAGGTCATCGTGCCCGATTACCAGCTGTCGCTGGCGATCGGCAAGGAAGGGCAGAACGCCCGGCTGGCGGCCAGGCTCACCGGCTGGCGCATCGACATCAGGTCCGACGCGGCCCCGGCCGGCGACGGGCCGCCGGGTCCGGCCGGTGACGGGGCAGCGCCCCCCGCCGCCTCGGCCGGCAGCCGGACCGCACCGGCCGGCGGCCGGGCCCCGTCCACGGGCAGCCGGCCCGCCTCGGCTGGCACCCGGAACCCATCGGCCGGCAGCCGGACCTCGGCCGGCAGCCGGGGCGCTTCAGCGGGCACCCGGTCGGCCTCAGCGGGCACCCGGTCGGCCCCGGCCGGCAGCCGGGGCGTCCCCGCCGAAGGGCGGACGGCTCCGGCCGGCGGCCCGGCGATCTCGTCATCGGCCGGCCCGGCGCCGCAGGCCTCCGAATAGGGCTCGTTACCCTCCAGGACTCCCCAGGCAGCTGCCCCGGCGGCCGCTCCGCCTCACCAGCCCACCCATGTCCCGGTCCGGCGCAGTTCCCGGCCGGTATTACCGACCGCCGGACGCGGTAGACTTAAGGACGCAATGGCCATGCGAGCCGAGCGGCATGCCCCGGATACGCCTGTGACGCGTACCTGTGTAGGCTGCAAGGAGCGTGTGGTTAAGTCCAGTCTGCTTCGCCTCGTAGCAGCTGGGGACGTCATCCAGCCCGACCCGTCGGCCCGGCTGCCTGGCCGGGGTGCGTACCTGCATCCCAGCCCGGCGTGTCTGGACCTGGCGCGGCGGCGACGGGCGTTCCCCCGGGCCTTGCGCACCACGGGACCGCTCAGCCTCGATCCGCTGGCTGAGTATCTTTGCGGTGTATCAGACCTGGAATAGCATTACTGGGGCAATGAGCCTGGCTGGGCTGCAGGCTTTAACGCTAGTAAGGAATACCTGTCGGAAAGCAGGTCGAGAAGCTGATGAGCGCTCGATGAGCACGCGGCGATGATCACCATAGGCTGAGGCCCGCCCGGAGCACGCTCTGCCCGGGCCAGGGTCCGGTAGTGGTCCAGGGGACTGGGCCGAGAAGGAGCGTAGTGGCGAAGGTCCGGGTTTACGAACTCGCGAAGGAGTTCGGTGTCGAGAGCAAGGCCGTCATGGACCAGCTCAAGGAAATGGGCGAGTTCGTACGGTCAGCATCCTCGACGATTGAGGCGCCTGTAGTCCGGCGGCTCAAGGAAGCATTCTCCGCCGGCAAGGCGGAACAGCCAGCACATTCAGGCCAGCGGTCGCAGGGACCGAGGCCGTCCGCGCCGCGTCCGGGTGGCGGGCCGCGGCCCGATGCCCCCCCGGTGGGCCGTGAGGACCGGCCAGCCGCGGCGGCTCCGGCCGGCGGGACGACATCCCCGCCTGCCGCCAGCCCGGCGCCGGTCGGGTTGGCCAACGGCTCGGCCGAGCGGGCCGCGGCGCCAGACGGCGCCGCCGGGACCGCCACGGCTCCCGACGCCGGCCGCCCGCTGCCGCCGGTCCCGCAGACGCCGGCCTCCCGGCCCGGTCCCGGGATCCCGGCCGACCCCCGGCCGCAGGGTCCCCAGGCCACGCCGGCTGCCCCCGGCGCCCCGCGAGTGCCCGGGTCGTCGAGGCCCGCGGCTACCCCGGCCGACTTCCGCAGCCCGGGCGGCACGACCGCCCCCGGGCAGGGCCGTCCCGGCCCCCGCCCCGGAGCACCCGGCGCACCCGGAACGCCCGGAGTACCCGGAGTACCCGGAGCGTCCAGCGCGCCCGGCGCCCCGGGTGGTCAGCGTCCTGGCAGCCAGGAACGAGGCGGCCAGGACCGAGGCCCGGGCAGCCGTTCGGACCAGCCCGGCCAGGGTTCCCGGCCGTCCACGCCGCGCCCGCAGGGCCCCGGCGGCGCCCGCCCGGGTGCTCCCCGGCCGGGTGGTCCCGGCCCGCGTCCGGGCGCCCCGCGTCCCGGCCCGCGGCCCGGCAACAACCCGTTCAGCTCGACGGCGACCGGCATGGGGTCGGCGCCGCCGCCCCGGCCGCAGGCTCCGGGCGCGCCCGGAGCCGGTCGCGACCGTGACGGCGGTCCGCGTCCCGGTGGTCCGGGCGGTCCCGGCGGTCCGCGTCCGGCTGGCCGCGGTCCCGGCGGTCCGCGTCCCGGCATGTCCGACGGCGGTCCGCGTCCCGGTGGTCCGGGTGGCCCGCGTCCTGGCGGTCCCCGGCCGAGCCCGATGAACATGCCTTCCCGGCCGGCGCCTTCCGGCACCGGGCGGAGCGGTCCCGGCGGCGGCCCCGGCCGCGGCGGTCCCGGCGGCGGCCCCGGTGGTCGTCCTGGTGGCGGTCCCGGTGGTCGTCCCGGTGGTCCCGGCGGCGGCGCGCGGACCGGTACCGGCGGTCCCGGTGGCGGTCCGCCCCGGGCCGGCGCGGGCGGCGGTCCGCCTCGTCCGGGTGGCGGCGGCCGTGGCCGCAGCGGTACCCAGGGTGCGTTCGGCCGTCCCGGCGGACGCCCGTCGCGGGGCCGGAAGTCGAAGAAGCAGCGTCGTCAAGAGTTCGACAACATGCAGGCGCCGACGATCGGCGGCGTGCAGATCCGGCCAGGTAACGGCCAGGTGGTCCGGCTGAGCCGGGGCGCGAGCCTGGCTGACTTCGCCGATAAGATCGACGCCAACCCCGCGTCGCTGGTCCAGGTCATGCTGGGGCTCGGCGAGATGGTGACCGCGACCCAGTCGGTCAACGACGAGACACTCCAGCTGCTCGGAAACTACCTGAACTACAACATCCAGGTAGTTTCGCCCGAGGAAGAGGACCGCGAGCTGCTCGAGTCGTTCGACATCGAGTTCGGCGAGGACGAGGGCGACGAGGGTGACCTGGTGGCCCGCCCGCCGGTGGTCACGGTCATGGGTCACGTCGACCACGGCAAGACCAAGCTGCTCGACGCGATCAGGCACACCAACCTGCAGGCGCGCGAGGCCGGCGGCATCACCCAGCACATCGGCGCGTACCAGGTGACCACCGAGGTGGACGGCGAAGAGCGCAAGATCACCTTCATCGACACCCCGGGTCACGAGGCCTTCACGGCCATGCGGGCCCGCGGAGCCGAGACCACCGACCTGGTGGTCCTGGTGGTCGCGGCCGACGACGGCGTGAAGCCGCAGACGACCGAGGCGCTGAACCACGCGCAGGCGGCGGGCGTGCCGATCGTCGTGGCGGTCAACAAGGTCGACAAGGAGGGGGCCGACCCGCAGCGGGTGCGGGCCCAGCTCACCGAGTACGGCCTGGTCGCCGAGGAGTTCGGCGGTGACACGCAGTTCGTGGACGTGTCCGCGACCAAGCGGATCGGCATCGAGAGCCTGCTCGAGGCGATCGTCCTGACCGCCGACGCCTCCCTCGACCTGCGGGCCAACCCGAACCAGGACGCCCAGGGCGTGGCCATCGAGGCGCACCTGGACAAGGGTCGTGGTCCGGTCGCCACCGTGCTGGTCCAGCGCGGCACGCTGCACGTCGGCGACTCGATCGTGGCCGGCGAAGCGTTCGGCCGGGTCCGGGCCATGCTGGACGAGAACTACGAGCCGATCTCCGAGGCTCCGCCGTCCCGTCCGGTTCAGGTGCTCGGCCTGACCGCCGTGCCCGGCGCCGGTGACAACTTCCTGGTTGTCTCCGACGACCGGATGGCCAGGCAGATCGCCGAGCGGCGGGAGGCGCGCGAGCGCGTCGCCCAGTTCGCCCAGGGCCGCCGCCGGGTCACGCTCGAGGACCTCGACCAGGCGTTCAAGGCGGGCGAGCGCGAGGAACTGCTCCTCATCATCAAGGGTGACGTGTCCGGTTCGGTCGAAGCCCTCGAGGACGCACTGCTCAAGCTGGACGTCGGCGAAGAGGTCAGCCTGCGCGTGATCGGCCGCGGCGTCGGCGCGATCACCCAGGACGACGTGAACCTGGCCATCGCGTCCGACGCGGTGATCATCGGCTTCAACGTCCGTCCGGCCGAACGGGCCGGCGAACTGGCCCGGCGCGAGGGCGTCGACATCCGCTACTACTCGATCATCTACCAGGCGATCGAAGAGGTCGAGGCGGCCCTCAAGGGCATGCTCAAGCCCGAGTTCGAGGAAGTCCAGCTCGGCACCGCGGAGATCAGGGAGGTCTTCCGGGTGCCGCGGGTCGGCAACGTCGCCGGGTCCATCGTCCGCAGCGGCCTGATCCGCCGTGGCACCAAGGCGCGGCTGATCC
This sequence comes from Streptosporangiaceae bacterium, assembly GCA_025934635.1. Next base: position 5,814 of record JAICWX010000448.1, read on the forward strand.
GGGACGGCGTGGTGATCTCCGACAACCTGACGGTGGACTCGCTGCGCCGGTTCAAGGAGGACGCGACCGAGGTCCGCGAGGGCTTCGAGTGCGGTATCG
>JAICWX010000274.1 GCA_025934635.1 Streptosporangiaceae bacterium
CATTACTTACGTCGTTCAATTGGGCTTCCACCAAGTACCCCTCGCCGCCCCGCGCAGTCCTCAGCGGGAGACATTGTCCGGGCACTATTAAGTAACGTTCTCCGCCTCAGTTTGTTCCCGCCGTAGCAGCTCTCGCCTGAGTCGTACGATGTCGTGCTTCCCGCTGGGGAGCATGGGAACGGCGTCGACCATTACGACCCTGCTTGGAGAAGCGTAACGCGGCAGTCGCTCGCGCACATGCAGACGGAGCAATTCCAGGTCCGGCGGGTCGGCCGGATCGGACGGCGCTACGACGGCTACGACCCGTTCGCCCCATTCCGGGTCGGGTTGCCCCACCACCGCGACGTCCCGGACGCCTGGGCAGCTCGCCAGCGCGGCCGCCACCTCGCCCGGGACCACCTTGTGGCCGCCGGTATTGATGACGTCGTCTGCCCGCCCGCGGACCGCCAGCCGCCCCGAGCCGTCCAGCCGCCCCAGGTCGCCCGTGCGAAACCAGTCGTCTCCTGATGCTGGCTCGGAGCCCCGGTAACCGGAGAACAGCACCGGCCCGCCGATCCATATCCGCTCGTCGTCGCCGATCTTCACCCGCACGCCGTCCAGCGGCACCCCGTCGTAGACGCAGCCGCCGCACGTCTCGGTCATGCCGTAGGTCGTCACCACCGGCACGCCCGCGTCCCGCGCGGCGGCCAGCAGGGCGGCCGGGGCGGCAGCGCCGCCCAGCAGCACCGAGGAGAACCCGGCTAGCGGTGCCGGTTTACCGGCATCACTTTCGAGCAGGCGCTGCAGCTGGGTAGGAACCAGTGAGATGTGAGAGCAGCCAGAGGCGGCCAGTGTCGCGGCGTCCGCCCGCTCGGCCAGCACTGGCTCGGTGCCGCTCACCAGCGAACGGACCAGGACCTGGAGACCGGCCACGTGCGTGACCGGCAGGCAGCACAGCCAGCGCTCGTCCGGCCGGGCGCCCACCCGGTCCAGCGAGGCCTGCGCCGAATGACGCAGCGCGGCCGCGCTCAGCTCGACGCCCTTGGGCACTCCGGTGGACCCGGAGGTGCCGATCACGACCGCCGTACCTCCGGCAACTCCCCGATCTGGGCCCGAACGAGCCCTCCTCACGCCCCGTGCATCCTCCACCGCATCCGGCCCGAGCGCCTCGATGAGCTCCGCGAGCCGGGCGGCCGGCAAACCCGCGTCGAGCGGCAGGATGGCCGGCCCGGTTCCGTCGAGCGCCGCCGCCAGCAGCTCGACCAGCCGCGGGGTCGCGCGCTCGACCAGGACCGCGTGCAATGGACGCTTCGTCACGATCGTTAAGGTTAGAGCGGCGACTCTGGGAGGTTACGAATGAGGGAACGCCCGACCTCGAAACATCTTGTGATTTTCTTCACAAGTCCATGATGATGCCGGGCCGACGGGAGCCGGGCCGGTGAGCGACCTCGCGGGGATGCTCGCGGGGCTGCGGGCGTTCGCGATCCCGATGCCGGTGAAGTTCCGGGGGATCACGGTGCGCGAGGGCGCGCTGATCCAGGGACCGGCCGGCTGGGGCGAGTTCTCGCCGTTCGCCGAGTACGGGCCGCGGGAGAGCGCCCGCTGGCTGGCCAGCGCGATCGAGTCCGCGACGCGGGAGTGGCCGGCCCCGGCCCGGGACCGGATCCCGGTGAACGTGACCGTGCCCGCGGTCGGGCCCGGGCAGGCCGCGGCGATCGTGGCCCGGTCCGGCTGCCGGACCGCCAAGGTCAAGGTGGCCGAGCGCGGCCAGGCCGAGGCCGAGGACATCGAGCGGGTCGAGGCGGTCCGGGCGGCGCTCGGCCCGGACGGCCGGATCCGGGTCGACGCCAACGGCGGCTGGGAGCCCGGGCAGGCGGTGCGGATGCTGCGCCAGCTGGCGCGGTTCGGGCTCGAGTACGCCGAGCAGCCGTGTGCCACCCTGGAGGAACTGGCCGAGGTGCGCCGGCATACCGACATTCCGGTCGCCGCCGACGAGTCCATCCGCCGGGCCGAGGACCCGCTGCGGGTCCGGGCCGCGGGCGCGGCCGACATCGTGATGGTGAAAGTCCAGCCGCTCGGCGGGGTCCGCGCGGCGCTCGCGGTCGCCGAGGCCTGCGGCCTGCCGGCCGTGGTGTCGAGCGCCGTCGACACCTCGGTGGGCCTGGCCGCCGGGGTAGCGCTGGCCGCCGCGCTGCCCGACCTGCCCTACGCCTGCGGCCTGGGCACCATGTCGCTGCTGGCCGGCGACGTCACTGCCCGCCCGCTGGTGCCCGAGAACGGGGAACTGCCAGTCCGCCGCCCGGCGGTCGACCCGGACGAGCTGGCCCGGTGGGAGACCGACCCGGCGCCCTGGCGGGAGCGGGCCGCGGCCGCCGCGCGCTTCCTGGGCGCCGCCTCGTGAACCCGTCCACCGCGTTCGGGGTCACGTTCTGCGACGAGCTGATCCGGTGCGGGCTGCGTGAGGTGGTGCTGGCGCCGGGGTCACGGAGCACGCCGCTGGCCATGGCGTTCGCCGGCGCCGGCCAGCGCGGCGCCGCCGGGCCGGAGCGGATCCGGCTGCACGTCCGGATCGACGAGCGTTCCGCCGGGTTCACCGCCCTCGGCCTGGCCAAGGCCAGCCGCCGCCCGGTGGCGGTGCTGTGCACCTCGGGCACGGCCGCGGCCAACTTCCACCCGGCCGTGATCGAGGCCGGCGAGTCGGCCGTGCCGCTGATCGTGCTCACCGCCGACCGGCCGCCCGAGCTGCGGGGGACCGGCGCCAATCAGACGATCGACCAGATCAAGCTGTACGGCGCCGCGGTGCGCTGGTTCTGCGAGGCCGGGACGCCCGAGGCCCGGCCGGGCATGGCGGCCTACTGGCGCTCGCTGGCCTGCCAGGCCTGGGCCCGCGCGGCCGGCCTGGCCGGCGGCCTGCCCGGCCCCGTGCACCTCAACCTGCCGCTGCGCGACCCGCTGGTACCCGGCGGCGACGGGGACTGGCCGGAGCCGCTGGACGGACGCCCCGGCGGCCAGCCGTGGACGCGTTTTCAGGAGCGGCCGACGGCGGGCGCCCTCGAATTGCCCTGGACCGAACGGGGCGTGCTGGTCTGCGGGGACGGCGACTACGACCCGCTGCCCCTGGTCGAGCTGGCCGAACGGGCCGGCTGGCCGGTGCTGGCCGAGCCCTCCTCCGGTGCCCGCCGCGGACCGCAGGCCCTGTCCGCCTACCAGTACCTGCTGGCCACGCCGGAGTTCGTCCGGGCTCACCCGCCGGACCTGATCGTCTCGGCCGGGCGGCCCGGGCTATCCCGCGGGCAGACCGCCTTTCTCAGCCGGGGCCCGGCCCGCCGGCACGTGGTGGTCGCCCAGGGCCCCGGGCAGTGGGCCGACCCGCAGCGGGCCGCCACCGACGTCACGGCGGCCCTGCGCCTCACCGGGACATCGCGCCCAGGAGCCTGGCTGGACGCCTGGCGCCAGGCCGACGAGGCCGCGAGCGAGGCGGCCGGCGCCGTGCTCGCAGCCGAGGAGAACCTGACCGAGCCCCGGCTCGCCCGCGACCTGGTCGCCGCCCTGCCGGGCGGTGCGCTGCTGTGGATCGCGTCGAGCCAGCCCGTTCGGGATATTGATGGCGGCGCCCGGCCCCGGGCGGACCTGCACGTGCTGGCCAGCCGGGGGGCCAGCGGCATCGACGGGACCGCCTCGTCGGCGATCGGCGCCGCGCTGGCCCACGGCGGGCCGGCCTTCGCCCTGATCGGCGACCTGGCGCTGGTGCACGACGCGGCCGGCCTGGCGCTCGGCCCGCGGGAGCCGCGCCCCGACCTGTGCCTGGTCGTGGTCAACAACGACGGCGGCGGCATCTTCTCCGACCTGGAGCCGGCCGCCTTCCCCGGCTCATTCGAGCGGCTGTTCGGCACCCCGCACGGCACCCGGATCGACCACCTGGCCGCCGCCTTCGGGCTGCCCTACCAGCGGCTCGAGCGGCCCGGTGACCTGCCCGGGGCGCTGCCGGGCGGCGGCCTGCGGATCGTCGAGGCACAGACGGGCCGGACCGCGGCCGCCGCGCTGCGGGCCCGGATGCGGGCGGCCGCCACCGCGGCCGTCCGCCGGTTGTAGCCGCGGCCTGAAGCCGGCGGCGTAGCGGACCGCCGTGGCTAACGCGGTGGTCGGAGGCGGATCGTATCCGCCGGCCTGACGACACCGGACGGGACGCTGGCCAGCATGGGAACCCGGATCTGAGCCGACAGGAACGGGGATGCGATGTTCAGCGGGGCGGTCAAGATGATGCTCGCCGCGGGGGCGGCGGTGGCGATCGCGGGCGCGGGGGCGGTGGCGCTGCCCGGCGGCCAGGCCGCCGCGCAGGCCTCCTGCCCGGTGAAATCACCGGCGACCAGGCCGCCGGAGCAATGCCTGGTCATGACCGACCCCGACGCCGCCGGGCTGGCCATCTGGGGCGTGCGCGGCGGCCCGGGCGGGGGCACCCCGGAGACCGAGTGGTACGACTACCTCGGCCAGCCGATCGCCACCGTGGGCCAGAGCGGCGGGTTCAAGGTCTACGGCGACCAGATCTGCGTGTACCCGCCCGGCGACGTGTTCACCCCGGACGCCTGCCTGCGGGACAACGGCACCGTCACCGTGGGAGGCCAGGCGCTGTCGGCCTCGGACATTTCCTGGCTGCACGCGGCCAGGACCGCCGGGTCCGGGCCGGCCGGCTACATCCCGGGATGTACGAACGCCGCGACCACGGGCGGACGCGGGAAATCGTGATCGGGATTACTGTCGGGGTATGCCCGAGATGGACATCGCCGGGAACTTTGCGGCCGGGCCGCGCCCGCCGCTCGCCGACCGGGTGACCCCCGCGCAGCGGCAGGCGCTCGACGTCGCGGCGGCGGTCATCGTCGCCCTGTGGGTGGTACTCGACCTGCGGCTGCGGCACGGCTTCCGGATCGAGGTGCCGCCCCTGTGGCTGGGGGCGCTGGGCGCCGCGGCCACCTTGCCCGTCGCCGTCCGCCGCCAGTGGCCGGTGCCGGTGCTGGCCGTGGTGACCACCGCGGTGGCCGTGCTGACCGCCATCGGCCGGACCCAGCTGGACCTGGACCTCATGCTGGCCATGGCCGTCTATACGGTGGCGGTGACCGGCCGGCGCCCGGTCGCGGTCGCCGCCCTGGTCGGCACCGAGACGGTCCTGCTCACCGGCCTCATCACCGCCGCCGTCGCCATCCGCGGCCCGGTCGACAGCGCACACAGCCTGCTGACCGCGGGGGCGCTGTGGTTCGTCGGCGACAGCGTCCGCGAGCGCCGCCGGTACCGGGCCGAGGAAGAAGCCCTGCGGCGCGAGAAAGAGGCCGAGCGGGGGCGGCTCGCGGTCCGCGAGGAACGGGTCCGGATCGCCCGGGAGCTGCACGACGTGGTGGCGCACACGCTGAGCGTGGTCACCTTCCAGGCCGGGGTGGGCCGCAAGGTCGGCGCCACCCGGCCCGCCGAGGCGCTGACGGCCCTGCGCGCCGTGGAGGTGACCGGCCGCGGCGCGCTCGAGGAACTGCGGCGCATCCTCGGGCTGCTCCGCGAGGACGACGGCCAGAGCGCCAGCCTGGCGCCCGCGCCCGGAGTCGGCGACCTGGCGGAACTGGCCGGCACGGTCCGGGCGGCCGGCATCGGGGTCACGCTGGCCGTCACCGGTGACGTGGCGGCGCTGCCGCCCGCCGCCTCGCTGACCGCGTACCGGATCGTCCAGGAGGCCCTCACCAACGTGGTCAAGCACGCGCCCGGCGCGACGGCCACCGCGCGGGTGCAGGCCAGCCGGGACGGGGTGCTGATCATGGTGGACAACGGCGCCGGCCACGCGGAGCCGAAGGCGCCCGGGCCCGGCGGGAGCGCCCGGCACGGCCTGGTCGGCATGACCGAGCGGGCCGCGGCCTTCGGCGGCACGCTGGATGCGGGCCCGGTCACCGGCGGCGGCTTCCAGGTGACCGCCTTCCTGCCGCTGGCCAGCAAGTCCCCGGTCGGGCAGGTGGCGTAGCCCCATGACGATCGGCGTAGTGGTGGCGGACGACCAGGCGATCGTCCGGGCCGGGTTCCGGCTGCTGGTCGACTCCGAGCCCGACCTGACCGTACTCGGCGAGGCCGCCGACGGCGCCGAGGCGGTGGCGGTGGCCCGCCGCACCTCGCCCGACGTGGTGCTGATGGACATCCGGATGCCGCTGCTGGACGGCATCGAGGCCACCCGGCAGATCACCGCGGCCGGGCCGCTGCCCCGGGTGCTGATCCTCACTACCTTCGACCTCGACGAGTACGTCTTCGGCGCGCTGCGGGTCGGCGCCAGCGGGTTCATGCTCAAGGAGCGCCCGCCCGAGGAACTGCTCGCCGCCATCCGGGTCATCGCCGCGGGCGAGGCCCTGCTGGCGCCGAACGTCACCCGGCGGCTGATCGAGCACTTCGCCCGGCAGCCCGACCCGCTGCGGCCGCCGGCCGGGGCGCTTGAGCAGCTCACCGCGCGGGAGCGCGAGGTGCTGGCGCTCATCGCCACCGGCCTGTCCAACGCCGAGATCGCCGCCCGGCTCTTCATGAGCGTCCCCACCGCCAAGACCCACGTCAGCCGGATCCTGGCCAAGCTCGGCGCCCGGGACCGCGCTCAGCTCGTGGTCCTCGCCTTCCAGTCAGGACTGGTCCGGCCGCAGGTCCCGTGAGCGGATACCGCGACGCTGCCAGTTCCAGACCGGCGCGAGCGACGGCTCGGAGTCCAGCACCCGCACGATCGTCCGCAGCTGGGCTTCGTCCAGGCCCGCCTGGGCGGCCAGTTCCAGGTGCCTGCCCCATGGCGATCCGGGCGCCAGCGTGCGTCCGGGGTCGACCCGGTCCGGCGGGAACGCCTTGATCAGGTCGGTCGCCTTCCTGATCCCGAACTGCCGCAACACGGTGCGGGTCTTGCTTCCGGCCCGGCTCGCCGCCCCACCGGCACCCGGGTATGCAGGATCACGTCGACGAAGTTCGCGGTGGCCAGGCTCTGCATGTCCTCGATTCCCTCTTCGAGCAGGCGGGCTTCGTACCACACGCTCAGGCCGTCGATCTGGTTGAGCGGGTACGGTGGGCTCAGCGAGGGCACGGCCACGCGCAGCGCGGTGGCGGCGAATCGCTGGATGGCCTGCATGCCCACCAGGGGGAAGAAACCGATCACGAAGGCGATGACGGCCGCGGTCCGGGCATTGCCCTGCGGCATGACCTGGTACAGCGCGGTGACCAGGATGAGGACGACGATGAGCCGCAGCAGCGCATTGGCGTACGCCGAGGGTCGCAGGTCGCTTTGGAAGAAACGCCGGACGAGCATCTGCAAGATGAATGAGTACGCGCCGAGAAAGCCGAACTTCAGCACATCCCAGAAACCGGCCGGATCACTGGCGAAATGAGGATTCCACAGGACAGCCGTCCAGGACACCGCCAATGCCGCGGTGGTCAGGAAGACGGGGAACAGGGTCTCGATCTTCACGGCCGGATCATCGCCGTGGACACTGCGCGAGACGGATTTGCCGTAATAGGCATCGAATTTCTGCCGGTAAATGTTCGAGTGGTGCAGGAACCGGGCCCCGCCGTCGTCGAGCCACTCGGCGTGGAAGTCCGAGTTCGCCGGCGGCATCGGCAGGTGGCGAGGGCTGTCCCAGCTCAGGCGGTGCAGGTTCAGGACGTACTCATCCCACAAGGCGCCCGCTCGCTGGCCCAGGAACCTGATGTACAGCCAGCCGGGCAGGAAAGACAGCGACCAGACCGCGAAGACCTCGAGGCAGAGCACGCCGGCCTGCGGCCGGACCTGCAGCGGCGGCCAGGCCAGGGCCCACGCGATCAGGACCGCCAGCATGACGATCGCATTCGTGCAGATGTTGGCCCAGCCGTGCGGCAGGCTCGCTACGCCCTGGCGCGAGCCGGGTCCTGAATTGACGTCCCGGTGCTTTCGGGCACCGGCACCAGCAGCTCGGCCATTTCACGTGCGTGCGGAGAAGCCTGCATGAGTCACCACCCCCCAACGGCGAACCTCACCTATCAGTGAGGAGCGCCCGGGCCAGCCGCCTGATACACCTCAGGCCGGCGGCGGGCGCGTGGTGGAACGGGGGATGACTTCCCAGCGCGGCTGGTCCTGCCCGGGCGGCTCGCGGTGGCCGAGGACCAAGCGGGCGCAGCGGCTGCCCTGGTCCCGCAGCGACTGGGCCAGGGTGGTGAGCCCGGCGGGCCGGGCCGCGTCGCTGTCGTCCCAGCCGCTGACGGCGACGGTCCCGGGCACGGCCAGGCCCGCGCGGGCCGCGGCCCGCAGCGCGCCGAGGGCGAGTTCGTCGCTCATCGCGGCGATCGCGTCGGGCGGCTCGGCCGCGCCGAGCAGCTCGGCGGCGAACGCCTCGCCCTCGGCGGCGCTGTTGACCGGGCACACGGCGACGCGCAGCTCCGCGGAAGCGCCGCCGGCCCGCCGCCAGGCGTCATCGAACCCCTGCCACCGGTGCCGGCTCACCGGGAAGGTGACCGCCCCGGCGGGCGGCCCGGTGACCAGCTGCCGGGCGCGGCCGCGGTCGAGCGGAAAGCTGAGGATGGCCGGCCGCCGGGCGCCGGCGAAGACGACCGCGCCGATCGCGGCGGCGGCGGCCCGGTCGTCGATGCCGACGAGCGGCAGGCCCGGCCGGCGCGGGCCGGCGTGCACCACCGCGGGCAGCCCGCGCGCCGCGACCGCCTCCAGGACCGGGTCATCTTCGCTGGTGGTCCACACGATGAACCCGTCGACCACCGCGTCGGCGACCCGCTGTACGTCACTGCCGGCGCCGGCGGTCGGAACCAGGGTGAGCCCGACGCCGTCGACCGCGCAGATCTCCGCGACGCCGGCCAGGAAACGGGCGGCCTGCGGATCGTCGAAGGCGTAGGTGAGCCGCTCGCCCAGCACCACGCCCACGCTGCCGGCCCGGCCGCGGCGCAGCGACCGCGCCCCCGGGTGCGGGCCCGGGTAGCCCAGCCGGTCCGCGGCGGCCCGCACGCTGGCCCGGGCCGCCGCCGAGACGCGTTCGGGCTGCGAGTACACGTACGACACGGTCATCGGCGATACGCCGGCCGCCGCCGCTACTTGCCGCATGGTCGGCCGGACCCCGTGGTGAGCCATCGCTACACTATAGATGTGTATCGATACACAAGGCCTGCGCGCGTACCCCGTGAGCACGCTCAGCATGAGCCGATCGTCCGGGACGCGACCACCAGGCTGTGCTACGGCACGATCTCCGCCTACGCCTTCTGGATCTACGCGTTCGGGCCCGCGCTGGCCCTGCTCCGCACCGAGCTGCACTTCTCGTACACCATGCTCGGCGTCTACTCCGCGCTCTGGTCCGGCGGCGCCGCCGTCGCGGGCCTGGTGTTCGGCCCGGTGACGGGCCGGCTGTCACGAACCGCGCTGGTATGGTCCTCGGCCGTCGGCGGCGTCGCCGGAGTGAGCCTGTTCGTCGCGGCCCGCTCCACCACCTGGACCCTGCTCGGCGCCTTCGCCGGCGGCCTGGCCGGCACCATACTCCTGTCCGTCAGCCAGGCGATCCTGTCCGACCAGCACGGGCCGCGCCGGGACCGTGCCCTGGTCGAGGCGAACGCCGGCGCGGCCGCCTGCGCCGTGCTCACCCCGGTGATCCTCGGCGGCCTGCAGGCCACCGCGGTGGGCTGGCGGGCCGCGATGGCGCTGCCGGCCCTCGCCCTGGCCTGGCTCTACCTGCGCTACCGCCGCGTGCCGCTGCCGGCCAGGGCCGCCGTCCGCGCCGCCGGCCGCTCGCGGCTCCCGGCCGCCTGCTGGTACCTGGCCGCGCTGGTGGCGGTCGGCATCGCCGTCGAGTTCTGCGTGATCTACTTCGGGGCCGAGCTGCTGGCCACGACCGGGCTGTCCGCCACCGCCGCGGCCACCGCGATGAGCGCGTTCTACCTGGGCATCCTCCTCGGCCGGATCGGAGCCGCGGTGCTGACCCGCTCCGCCGGGCGGACCGTCCCGCTGGTGTGGCTGTCCCTGGGTGACGCCGCGGCCGGCTTCGCGCTCTTCTGGCTCGCGGGGGCCCCGGTGCCCGCGGTGGCCGGGTTGTTCGTCTGCGGGCTCGGCGTCGCCAACCTCTACCCCCTGTCGCTCGCGCTCGCGCTGGCCGCCGCCCCCGAGCATGGCGACGCTGTCAACGCCCGCGTCCAACTCCTCGGCGGCGTCTTCGTGGTCACCGCCCCGTACCTGCTCGGAAGCCTCGCCGACCACCTCGGGCTGACCGTCGCCTTCACCGTCGAGCCGGTCCTCGTCGCCGCGTCAGCGGTGCTGCTCCTGGCCGGCCTGCGGGCGGGCCGGGTACATCCCGGGTCGTACCCGCCCGCTGCCGCTAACGCCCCGGCCGCAGGCAAGGCGGGTTCTGCGGGCTGACGACAGCCTCCGGGCCGCGAGCCAGCATGGGACGCGGATCTAGGAGGCGACCCATGTTCTTCACCTACCTCTGGCGCGAGCTGCGGCGGCGGCTGCGCCAGGCGGTTCTCATCGCACTGGGCCTGGCGCTCGGCGTCGGCCTGGTGATCACCGTGACCGCGGCCTCGGCCGGCGTCAAGGCCTCGCAGGCCACGGTGCTGCACACGCTGTACGGGGTGGGCACCGACCTCACCGTGACACAGCCGCCGGCCAAGGGCTCGGGCGGCGGGACCTCGTTCGGGTTCCGGCAGGACATCAAGAACGTCCGCGGCGGGCAGCTCGCGGCCGGCACCAAAATCGACATCAACCAGCTGGTCAGCAGCCAGTACGGGGCCATGAGCGCGAGCTCGCTGAGCCGCGCGGCCGGGCTGGACGGCGTCTCGGCCGTGGCCGGGGGCCTGTCCCTCACCGACGTCACGGTGACCGGGACGGTGCCGTCGCTGTCGGCGGGCAGCGGCAGCTTCAGCTCGAGCTTCACCACGAACACCTTCACCGTCGACGGGGTAGACCTGGGGCATACCTCGCTCGGCCCGCTCAGCGCGGCCAAGCTCACCGCGGGCCGGGCCCTGACCGCGGCCGACGCGCACGCGAACGACGTGCTGGTCAACTCGAGCTACGCCACCGCGAACAAGCTGGGCGTCGGCGGCAAGCTGGTCATCGGGGGCACCAGCTTCACCATCACCGGCATCGCCCGCGTTCCGCAGAGCGGCAACCCGCCGGACGCCTACATCCCGCTGGCCCGGGCGCAGGCCATCGGCCAGGCCAGCGCGAGCGGCAAGCTGACCGGGAAGGTGAACACCCTCTACGTGTCCGCCACCAGCGCCGCGGACATCCCGGCGGGGGGGGGCGGCCGGCCCCGGCGGCGGCCCCGGGCCGCCCGCCCCGCCGCCGGCGCCCCCGCCGCCGCCGGGGGCGGGGGGCGGGCCCGCGCCGCCCCC
>JAICWX010000091.1 GCA_025934635.1 Streptosporangiaceae bacterium
GGGCGGCGAAGGCGCCCCCGTCATTGGTAACCAGCTCACCGATCCCGGTGATCAGCATGCTCTCCGGATCAGACACGGGGACCAGCTTGCCATGGAGACCGCCGCCCTGGCCGAGGGGACCGAGGTATTTAGTCGACTATGGTCGAGTGGGGAGTTCGTCGGCTGGCACGCGGCCCGGGTTCCCGTCTCGGCATCCACATCCGCACCACAGTCCGCGCCCGTCACCCGCCATGTCCTCGACGGGTCGCCTGCAACGACATGGATGCTCCATCGATGTCGTCCCGGCAGCTGTCCAGTCGTGATCGCAGCGTCAGCCGGACCATCCAGGACGGGGCGGCCTGATGTCAGGCACACCATGGGCACCACTCGCCTCGTGAAGCCGGGCAGTCACCGCAGAAGAGGCACACCCAGGCGGCGGGACTGGCTGTCACGGAAGCGGGGCCGGAGAGGATTGGTCGACTATGGTCGAGCAATTTATAGGATATGCGAGTAAGAGGTGGGGTGGGGCGTTGGCGGGCGCAGGGCGTTGGCGGGCGCAGGGCGTTGGCGGGCGCAGGACGTTAGCGGGGTGGCGTTAGCGGGGGTGGGTGGCGGTGGCTTGGAGGATGGCGCGGATGTCGTCGGTGGTGGGGGGGCGGGGGGTGCTGGCCAGGGCCTCGTCGGCGAGGGTGTCGGCGGCGATCTGGGGGAAGTCGGCTTCGGTGATGCCGAAGTCGCTCATCAGGCGGTTGAGGCCGACATCGTCGCGCAGCGCGGTGACGGCGCCGATGGCGGCTTCCGCGTTGAGCCAGGTGTCCGCGTGGGTGTCGCCGACGCCGAGGGCGAAGGCGACGTCGGCCATCCGCTCGATGCGGGCCGGCAGGTTGAAGCGGAGCACCTCGGGCAGCAGCATGGCCAGGGCCGTGCCGTGCGCGATGTCCCAGCGGGCGCCGAGCGAGTAGCCGATCGCGTGGCACAGGCCGAGGCCGGTGCTGGCCATCGCGACGCCGGCCATATGCGCGGCCAGCAGCATCTGCGACCGGGCGGCCAGGTCCTGGCCGTCCATGACGGCCCGCGGCAGGCTGTCCGCGACCATCCGGATCACCTGCAGCGCGATCCCGTCCGACCACGGGTTGGGCCGCAGCGACAGGTATGACTCCAGCGCGTGGGTCAGCGCGTCCAGGCCGCAGCCGGCCGTCACGGCGGGCGGCAGGCCGACGGTCAGGTCCGGGTCGAGGATGGCCGCGGCCGGCATCGCGCTGGCGTGACCCACGTAGAACGCACGGCCGCCGGCCGGATCGGTGACCAGGCCGAGGGCGCTGGTCTCGGCCCCCGTCCCGGCCGTGGTCGGCACGGCCACGATTGGCAGCGCAGGCACCGCGAAGTCGGGGCGGCCGTCCAGGTCGCGGCCGCGCTGCGGGTTGACCGCGGCGATCGCGATGCCCTTGGCCGCGTCGATGGCGGCCCCGCCGCCGACCGCCACCAGCGCGATCCGCGGGCCGGCCGATCCGGGGGGCGGGGGCGGCGCGGCGGGCGCGGGCGGCGCGACCAGCGGCGCGGAGGGCGTGAGCATGGCGGCGACGGCCGCCGCGGAGGCGGAGGCGGCCGCGGTGATGGCGGCGTCGGCCGCCGCCTGGACCACGGTGTCGGCGCCGGCGGCCAGGTCACCGGGAGTGGGATGGACAGGCACGCCGGCGAACAGGCGGACGGGCAGGCCCGCGTCGGCCAGCACGGTCAGCACCGTCTCGACCACCGGGTCCGACGCGAGGGCGGCGTCGGTTACCACCACCACCTGGTCCGCACCGGTGGCCCGGACGATCCCGGGCAGTTCGCCGATGGTGCCGGGGCCGAAGTACACGGCGGGCTTCGCGGTGATGACAAACCCGTCAATCTGGGACATGAGAGGGGCTCCTGCGCGGGGGGCTCGACCGGTATCCGCCGATTTGCACGGGCTGCACGCGGTCATCGTAACCGCGGCTCGCGGCCGGTCAAGCGGCTGGGGTGAGGTCACCACGCGTGACCAGGTCGACTACGGGTTCCAGGTCGGCCGGGAACGTGCCGTCGGCCTGGGTGAACGGGACGAGTTCGCGGATCATCCGGTAGGCGCGGCCGGTGCCGAGACCGAGCTCACCGAACCCGTTGCCGCCCGGCCCGTTGCCGCCCGGCCCGTTGCCGCCGAGCGCGCGCAGGTCGATGGCCTGGGCCGCGACGACGAACTCGATCGCGGCGACCCGGGAGCACAGGCTGGTCATGTCGGCCAGGCGGCGCGCGGACAGCGGCGCCATCGTGGCCCGGTCCTCGATACCCTCGCCCTTCACCGAGCTGGCCAGCTCGTAGGAGACCGGGTGCGCCAGCGTGCGGGCCTCCACGGTGATGGCCTGACCGGCCACGGCCAGCTCGGACAGCGCGTCGTCGGGCGAGCCGACCCGGGCGGCCAACCCGGCCGCCAGCCCCGAGAAGGGCGCCTGCAGGAGCTTGACCAGGCGCTCGTTCGCGCTGGTCACGACCGGGGCGAGGGCGATGCGAACGAAATCGAGGGCGGCCGCGAGCGGGCCGATGTCGAAGTTGCCGACCGAGACGATGCGGCCCGGCTCACCGGCGGCGGGCAGCACCACGACCGGGTTGGACTGCGAGGAGTTGAGCTCGAGCTCCAGGATGGTCCGGGTGTAGGCCAGCGCGTCCCGGGCGGCGCCGTGAATGTGCGGGATACAGCGGAAGGTCAGCGGATCCTGCAGGAAGCGGGCCGCGCCCGGCTGCCACAGGTAGCTGCCCGCCAGCAGCAGCCGGAGCTGGTGCAGCGTGCTGCCCAGGCCGGGGAAGGGCCTGGTCTGCTCGATGATCGGGTGCAGGCAGTTCAGGTTGGCGCCGAACGCCTCCAGGTCCAGCGCGCCCGCCACGTCGAACACCGACAGCAGGGCGTCGGCGTCGGCGGTGGCGATGCACGCCCAGGCCGTGGTGAAGGCGTTGCTGCTGACCAGGGCGAGCCCCTCGTTCTCGGCCACCTCGAAGCCGCTGCGGGTGATCATTCCGTGCGCCAGGTCGGCCATCGGCCCCAGGTCACCCTGGCCGATGGAGCCGAGACGGCGCACCGGCGGCGCGAAGCCCTCGTTCAGCAGGGTCACGATCATCTCGGCCAGCTCGGGACGGACGCCGGTGACGCCCTTGGCGTAGCTGTTGGCCAGGCAGAGCATCGCGCCGCGGACCACGTCAGCCGGGGCCGCGTCGCCCTGGGCGATCCGGTGGTTGAGCACCAGGCGGAGGTTGAACCGCTGCCGCTCGGCCGGGTCGAGCAGGAACGACTTGCGCTCCCCCACCCCCGTGGTCAGCCCGTAAACCGGCTCACCAGCAGCCAGAACGCCCTCGACTACGGCCCGCGATCCGCGCATGGCGGCGATCGCCTCCGGCGCCAGCGCCACCGCCTCGCCGTGCCGGGCCACCGCCATGACCTGCGTAACAGTCAGATCACTTCCATTGAGCCTGATCGTCATTAATTGCTCACCCATCTATAACTGAGCTAGGCTTTGCCGCCCGAGAGCGATTCACGTGGGGTGGTCCGGCATCAAGGAGGCCAGAGATGGCTATGTTCCTTCTGAGGCGCCTCGGGTTGATGATGCTTACGTTGTGGATTCTCAGCCTGATCGTATTCTTCGCGGGCCAGATTCTCCCGGGTGATCCCGGCCGGGCCATTCTCGGCAACCTCGCCGCGCAGAGCGCCGTGGCGGCTCTCGATCACAAGCTCGGGGTGGACCAGCCGCTGCTGACCAGGTATCTGGACTGGCTCGGCGGGCTGCTGCACGGGAATTTCGGCATCTCGTACACCTTCCAGACCGCGGTCGGGCCTTTCGTCCGGGCGGCGCTCCTCAATTCGGTCAAGCTGGCCGCGCTGGCGTTCGTGGTCGTTGTTCCGCTGGGCATCATCGGCGGTGTCATCGCCGCGCTTTACGAGGGCCGCGCGGTGGACCGGATTATTTCTGTCACCGGACTATCTTTGGCCACCGTGCCGGAGTTCGTGTCCGGAATCGTACTCATCGTGATATTCGGCGTGACGCTGAAGGTGCTGCCCGTGACCGCGTCGGCGGGAGCAGGCGCCGGGGACCTCACCCAGTTCCAGCATCTGATCCTGCCCGCCATACCGCTGGTCTTCGTGCTCTTCGGGTATATCGCGCGAATGGCCAGGGCGGGGACTATTGAGGCGCTGAACTCGGACTACGCCCGGACGGCGACCCTCAAGGGGCTGCCGCGGGCAACCATGATCCGGCGGCACATCCTGCGCAACTCGCTGCTCCCCACCATCACGGTCATCGCCACCCAGACCGGCTACCTGATCGGCGGCCTGGTCGTGGTCGAGCAGCTCTTCAACTACCAGGGCATCGGCCTGCTGATCTTCAAGGCCGCCCAGGCCAAGGACTTCGCGATGCTGGAAGCGGGGGTGCTCACCATCGGCGTGGTCTACGTGCTGGCCACGCTGGCGGCGGACATGCTGCTGATCGCACTGAATCCGCGGCTTCGGATAGGGGGCAGCAGTGAGTGACATCGCCGGGGGCGCCTCGCAGCTCGAGCCGGGCGGAGCGCTCGGCTCGCTCGGGCCGCTGGGACCGCCCGGCGGCGCGGTCGCGGTGGCGGCGCCCACGACCGCCGTGCCCCGGGCCGCCTGGCGGCTGCTGCTGCGCCGGCCGACCTTCCTCATCGGCGCGGTCATCATCTTGTTCTGGGTGGTCTGCGCGATCATCGGGCGCTCGATCGCGCCGTTCAACCCGCTCGAGCAGCAGCTGCTGTTCAACAACACCGGCCCGTCGGGCGCGCACTGGTTCGGCACCGACACCCTCGGCCGGGACGTGCTGTCCCGGGTCCTGGTCGGATCCCGGGACATCCTGGTCGTCACCCCGCTCGCGACCATTCTCGGCACCATCCTGGGTACCGCCCTCGGCCTGGCCATGGGGTACCTGGGCGGCGCGTTCGACCTGATCGTCGGGCGGTTCGTGGAGGCCGTGCTGGCGCTGCCCGCGGTCATCATCGCGTTCCTGTTCATCGTCGCCCTCGGCGCGTCCACGACGACGCTGATCGTGGTCATCGGCCTGATCTTCACGCCGCTGATCGCGCGCACGGTCCGGGCGGCCGTGCTGACCGAGCGGAACCTGGACTACCTGTCGTCGGCCCGGCTGCTGGGCGAGCGACCGCTCCGCATCATGTTCCGCGAGATCTTGCCGAACGTCATGCCCGCCATCTTGGTCGAGTTCACCGTCCGGCTCGGCTACGCGGTGTTCGCCGTGGCCACGCTGTCCTTCCTCGGCTTCGGCGTGCAGCCGCCCACGCCCGACTGGGGCTCGGATATCGCGGCCGACTACAGCGGCCTGCTGGCCGGGTACTGGTGGCAGGTGCTGTTCCCGGCGCTCGCCATCGCCTCGCTGGTGACCGCGGTCAACCTGATCACCGACTCGATCGAGCAGGTGCTGAATTCATGACGACTGACTCGGGGCCGGCCCTGGTTGTCTCGCACATGGACGTGTCGTACAAGGTACGGGGGCAGGACCGCCGCGCGCTGAAGGACGTGTCGTTCACCGTCGCCCGCGGCGAGTCGTACGGGCTGGTGGGCGAGTCGGGATCCGGTAAGTCCACGGCAGCGCTCGCGCTGGTCAGGTACCTCCCCCGCAACGGCCGGGTGAGCGCCGGGACGGTCAGCATCAACGGTCAGGATCCGCTGGCCATGGGCAAGGCGGAGCTGCGCGAGCTGCGGGCCAAGACCATCTCGATGGTCTACCAGGAGCCCGGGCGGGCGCTGAACCCGTCGCTGCGGGTGGGCGAGCAGATCGCCGAGGTCTTCGAGATCGCCGGCGAGAAGTCCGACGAGGCCATGGCCGCGGCCGAGAACATGCTGCGCAAGGTGCAGATATCGGACCCCGGCCGGGTCATGCGGCGGTATCCGCACGAACTGTCCGGCGGGATGGCCCAGCGGGTGGTGATCGCGATGGCGCTGGGCGTCTCGCCGTCGCTGCTGATCCTGGACGAGCCGACCACGGCGCTGGACGCCACCGTCGAGGCCGAGGTGCTCGACCTGGTCGCGGCCCTGCGCCAGGAGTTCGACACCTCGGTGCTGTTCATCAGCCATAACCTCGCGGTGATCGCCAAGATGTGCGACCGGGTCGGGGTGCTGTACGCGGGCGAGCTGGTCGAGGAGGGCCCCGCCCGCCAGGTGTTCGACAACCCGCGGCACCCGTACACGGTGGGGCTGCTGCGCTGCATCCCGCGGCGCGGGCAGCGTAAGGACCGCGACCGGCTGGACACCATCCCCGGCTTCCTGCCCGGCCCCGGCCACAGCCTGGCGGGCTGCGTGTTCGCGCCGCGCTGCGCGCTCGCCCAGGACCGCTGCCGGACCGAGCCGCCGCCGTTCTTCGATGTCGGCGACCTGCGGACCTCGCGCTGCTTCTTCCACGAGCAGGCGCCGGAGCTGCCGCGGGCCACCCCGTCCTCGGTGGCCTCCCTCGCCACCGACGGGATCGGCGGTCCGCTGGTGGTGATGGAGAAGCTGTCCAAGACCTTCCCGGGCGGCGTCCAGGCGCTGGCCGGAGTAGACCTGACCGTGCACCGGGGCGAGACGCTCGGCCTGGTCGGCGAGTCCGGCAGCGGCAAGACCACGCTGGCCCGGGCGCTGCTCGGGCTGACCGCGGCCGACCAGGGCTCGGTCCTCACGCTGGACGGCCAGCAGCTCAGCCCGGACGCGCGGCGGCGGCCCCGGGATGTCCTGCGCGCGCTGCAGATCGTGTTCCAGAACCCCGACTCGGCGCTGAACAGGCGGCACACCGTGCGCAGCCTGATCAGTCGCCCGCTGACCCGGCTGGCCGGGCTGTCCGGGACGGGACTGCGGGACCGGCTGGCCGAGCTGATCTCCTCGGTCCGGCTGGAGGAGCGCCACCTGGCACTGCGGCCGGGCCAGCTGTCCGGCGGGCTGAAGCAGCGGGTGGCGATCGCGCGCGCCTTCGGCGCCCGGCCCGAAGTGGTGGTCTGCGACGAGCCCACCTCGGCGCTCGACGTGTCGGTGCAGGCCGCCATCCTCAACCTGCTGGCCGACCTGCAGCAGCAGGAGCACGCCACCTACCTGTTCATCTCGCACGACCTCGGTCTGGTCCGGTACCTGTCGGACCGGATCGTCGTGCTCTACCTCGGGCGGGTGATGGAGGTCGGGCCGGCCGAGACCGTCTTCACCGGGCCGCACCACCCGTACACCGAGGCCTTGTTCTCCGCCGTGCCGTCCCTGGACGGCCAGCGTCCCGACCGGATCAAGCTGGAGGGCGAGATCCCGTCCGCGGCTCATCCGCCCGGTGGCTGCGTGTTCCACACCCGCTGTCCCCGCAGGCTGTCCACCGGAGTCTGCGAATCGACCGAACCCCCCCTGCTCGAAGGCGAGCCGGGTCACCTGATCCGCTGTCACATCCCGCTCACCGAACTGCGAACCATCCAGCTGAGTGAATCCGCCCCATCCCAGGGAGGGACCCATTGACCAGGAATATCGACCGCAAGCGCCTCGGGCAGCTACGCCAGGACCAGGGCGAGATCGCTAACCACATCATCGACGAGTTCGCCGCCGGGCGGCTCTCGCGGCGTGACTTCATCCGCCGCGGCACCGTCGTCGGCATCTCGGTGCCGCTGCTCGGCTCGATCCTGGCGGCCTGCGGCAGCAGCTCGACCAGCACGGGCACGTCGGGCTCGACGGCCACGGCCACCGGCGCGCCGGGCGCGGTGATCAAGGCCGGCATCGTCACCCCCACCGCGACGATCAACCCGGTCACCGTGGCCGACCAGGGCGGCCTGGACATGCTCGCGCAGTGCGGCGAGTACCTGTGCCTGTCCAGCCAGACGCTGCAGCTGGAGCCGGTGCTCGCCACCAGCTGGACGCCGAACGGCAACGCGGACGTGTGGACGTTCAAGATCCGCCAGGGGGTCAAGTTCCACAACGGCCAGCCGCTGACCGCCGACGACGTGGTGTACACCTACCAGCTGCACACCAACCCCAAGGGCAACGCGAACGCGCTGTCCGCCTTCGGCGGCGTGCTCATCCCGTCGGGCGTGAAGAAGGTCGACGACTTCACCGTCGCGTTCCACCTCATCGCGCCGAACGGGAACTTCCCGTACCTGACGTCGTCCGACAACTACAACATGATCATCATCCCGAAGGGCTACGACCCCGCCAAGTGGGAGAAAACCTTCCTCGGCACCGGGCCGTTCAAGCTCGGCTCGTACACACCGAAGTCCGGGGCCACGTTCACCCGTAACGAGAGCTACTGGGGCAAGAAGGCGCTGCCGTCGCAGACCATGTTCACCTTCTACGACACCCAGAACCCGTCCATCCTGGCGCTGACCGGCGGCCAGATCGACGTCGTCGGGCAGTTCGCCGTCTCCGGCGCGGAGCAGCTGCTGGCCGGCGACACCTACAACATCATCAAGCTGAAGTCCAGCGCCCACCGCGAGCTGTCGATGCGCTGCGACACGGGGCCGTTCGCCGACGCGCGGGTGCGGCAGGCGGTCGCGCTCACGCTGAACCGGCCGCAGATCGTCCAGGCGCTGTTCAAGGGCTACGCCGACGTGGGCAACGACAGCCCGTTCGCGCCGGTGTTCCCGTCCACCGACACCAGCATCGCGCAGCGGACGGCGAACGTCGCCAAGGCCAAGTCGCTGCTGGCCGCGGCCGGGCACAGCGCGGGGTTCAGCACCCAGCTGATCACCGAGCAGTTCGTCGAGATCCCCCAGTACGCCCAGATCGTGGCGCAGGCAGCCCAGCAGATCGGGGTGAAGATCAACCTGAAGGTGGAGAGCTCGTCGGCGTACTACGGCAAGGCCACGTTCGGGAACTCCGACTGGCTGGACGCCACCATGAGCCTGGTCGACTACGGGCACCGCAGCGTGCCGAACGTGTTCCTGACCGCCCCGCTCGAGACGACCAACGCCGCCAAGGGCACCGGGCCGTGGAACGCGGCCCACTTCAAGAACGCCCAGTATGACAAGCTGGTGGGGCAGTACATCGCGGCCTCCGACGTGGGCGCGCAGAAGACCATCGCCGGGCAGATCGAGACGCTGCTGCTGGCCCAGACGCCGATCATCTTCGGGTACTTCTACAATTACCTGACGGCGACGGCGAAGAACGTGACCGGTGTCTACCCGACCGCGATCGGGCACCTGTTCCTGTACAACGCGGCCAAGAGCTAGGGCCTGTCCCTCTCCGCGTCGCCACCTGGAGTACGGCGACGCGGAGAGGGAAGGCAGCCGGCATGGCGACCGAGAACCCGGCCCGGCCCGGCAAGGACCAGCCCGGCAAGCTAGGGCCCGACGCGTACGCCCGGGCCCACGAGCACGGCCATCACCACCGCGACGTGTCCGGCGGCTGGCTGCGGCCGGCCGTGTTCGGCGCCATGGACGGCCTGGTCACCAACGTGTCGCTGATCGCCGGGGTGGGCGGCGGCGGCGGGAGCGCGCACACGATCGTGCTCACCGGCCTGGCCGGGCTGGCCGCCGGGGCCGGCTCGATGGCGGCCGGGGAGTACGTCTCGGTCTCCTCGCAGAACGAGCTCATCCTGGCCGAGGTCGACAAGGAACGGCTGGAGCTCAAGCACCACCCCCGGGCCGAGCAGGCCGAGCTGGCCGGCATGCTCCGGGCCCGCGGCGTCAGCGCCGCCACCGCGAAGCAGGCGGCCGCGGAGATCTCCGCCCACCCGGACAAGGCACTGGCGGTGCACGCGCTGGAGGAACTAGGGATAGACCCGGGCGAACTGCCCTCGCCGGTCGTGGCGGCCGGGGCATCGCTGGCATCGTTCGCCCTCGGCGCGGCCATCCCGCTGTTCCCGTACCTGATCGGCCTGAACCTGCTGGCCGTCACGCTCGGGCTCGCCGCCGTCGCGGCCGTGGCCGGCGGGGGGATCGTGGCCCGGCTGACCAGCCGGCCGTTCTGGCGCGGCGCGGCCCGGCAGCTGATCCTCGGCGCCGCCGCCGCCGCGATCACCTTCGGCATCGGCGCTGCCGTCGGTCACGTCGCGGCCTGATCCCCTGGGGGCGGAGGGTGAGGGGAGATTCCGGCGGGGAGGGTGCGGGGAGCCTCGGCGTCGGCCGGGAGTGAGGGAAGACTCCGGTGTCGGCGGCGGAGGATGAGCGCGCTGGCGACGGCCCCGGTGAGCATCGCGGTCAGGTGCCCGACGGCGGCCACGTCGAGCTGGCTCAGGCCGCCGAAGATGTTCCCGGGAAACACCAGGATCACCAGGTCCACGGCGGCCAGGGCGCGGACGAGCCAGCCACCGCTCTGCTGGCTTGGCGGCTGCCGCCGCGGGGCCTGGCTTGGCGGCTGCCGCCGCGGGGCCTGGCTTGGCGGCTGCCGCCGCGGGGCATGACTTGGCGGCTGCCGCCGCACGGCGAGCGCCACCACGACGGCCGACACCACTACGTAGGACGGCCCCACGTCGGACAGGTGCCTGCTCGCTTCTGGGAGCTGGCCCGCGTCCACCCGGCAGGCGACGATACCCTCGCTGACCAGCGTCCCGATCACCTGGCCGGCCAGGCAGACCAGGGCCGTCCGGCCGTTGCCGAGAGCCCGGTTCGCGCCGAACAGGGCCGGGGCGATCAGCACCGGCCAGGCCGCGGCGTAGCCGGGCGCGACGAACGCCGACACCAACAGCGGCAGCACCGGCTCGTGCTCCAGGTTGGCCACGTTCGTGCTGGCCCAGGCGACCAGGCGGGCCTGGGCGGCCGGGTCGAGCTGGCTGTAGACGAGCTGGACCAGGACGAAGCAGGCTCCGAAGGCGCCGGCGAACGCGTACCGGGTAACGGGGGTGCGAGGTGGTGACATCGGGCTCGTTAGGGAGCTAGGTTTTCGAGGGCCTGGCCGGCGGCGGGCACTCCTTGCTGGAAGACCAGCCAGATCCGGCCGGGGTCGGCCAGCAGCGCGGGCTCGGCCAGCGGGTCTCCGTCTACGACGATCAGGTCGGCGAGCTTGCCCGCGGTCACGGTGCCCACGTGCCCGTCCAGGCCGAGCGCTTCGGCCGCGGTGCCGGTGGCGGCGGCCAGGGCCTGGCCGGGGGTGAGCCCGTGGTGCACCATCCGCTGGATCTCCAGCCCGGTGGCCAGGCTCACGTCGCTGCCCAGCGCGATCTTCACCCCGGCCTGCCGCGCCGCCCGCATGCTGGCCGCGCCCTCGGCCAGGTTGTGCTGGGCCAGCTCGGTCAGCACGGCCGGCAGGCCGGGGTCGGCGTGCGGGGCGTCGGGATCGGCGGGCACGGCCGCGGCCCCGGCGTCCTGGCCGACGGCCTCGCCCAGGCCGGCCATCCAGTAGTAGCCCGACAGCGTGGGCACCAGGACCTGGCCCGCGGCCGCCATCGCGGCGAGCAGGTCCGGCCGGTGGTGCAGGTACATGCCGTGCTCGATGGTGTCCACGCCGTGCCGGATCGCGGCCGCGCAGCCGTCCAGGCCCTCGGCGTGCGCCGCCACCCGGTAGCCGAGCCGGTGGGCCTCGTCGGTGACGGCGGCCAGCTCCGGCTCGGTGAGCTGGAGCGGGTCGGGGTCCTCGAGCTCGTTGGAGCGGGCGCCGGTCGTCATCATCTTGACGAAGTCCGCGCCCTCCCTGATCTGTTCCCGCACCGCCCGCCTGATGTCGTCGGGGCCGTCGGCCTCGCGGTACATGTCGCCGTAGAACCGGCCGCCCGGAGCCGTCGCCGAGATGATCTTCCCGCAGGTCAGCAGCCGGGGACCGCGGAACGCGCCGTAGCGCATGGCCTGCCGGGCCTGCTGCGGGAGCAGGCCCTGCGAGCCGCAGACCCGGATGGTGGTGACGCCGAGCCGCAGGTACTCGCGCAGCTCGGCCTGGAGGAAGTGCGCCGCCACCCCGGACAGCGGGGCCTCGGCGCCCTTGGCGGTGTGCGGGACGTGGCCGGAGGCGTGCGTGTGCGCGTCGGTCAGCCCCGGCATCAGGGTCCGCCCGCCCAGGTCGAGCGGCCGGGCGCCGTCCGGGCATTGCTCCCGGTCGTCCGCTACCCTTCGGATGACGCCGTCCTCGATCAGGACCGCGGTGTCCTCGCGCAGCGAGCCCCCGCTGCCATCGAACAGCCGGGCTCCGGTCAGCCAGAGCCGTCCCCGCGCCGGGGCCGGGGCCGCGATGAGGGCCGGGAACCTGTGTGCCACGTGATACCGCCTTTCCGCTGTTCGCTTACGTCACAGTTGTAACTGACCAGGCGGGGCCGGTTCGGGGTGGGGCACTCCGGAAGTTGAGAGCTACTGAGTGGTAAGGTGCCCCGTGGTTATCTTGAACCGCCCGCTTCGCATTGCGCTGCTGTCGTATCGCAGCAAGCCGCACTGCGGCGGCCAGGGCATCTACGTACGCCACCTGACCAGGGAACTTCACGCGCTTGGGCACCACGTCGAGGTGTTCTCGGGCCAGCCCTACCCCGAGCTCGACGACGGCCCGGTGCTGCACGAGGTGCCCAGCCTGGACCTCTACCGCGACGAGGACCCGTTCCGCACGCCGGGCTGGCGTGAGTACCGGGACTGGATCGACGTGCTGGAAACCGCGACGATGTGGACGGCGGGTTTCCCCGAGCCGCTGACGTATAGCATCCGGGCGCTGAAGGCGCTGCGGGCGCGGGCGGCGGACTTCGATGTGGTGCACGACAACCAGGTGCTCGGCTACGGGATGCTCGGTATCGGCCGGCTGGGGCTGCCGCTGGTGACCAGCGTGCACCACCCGATCAGCGTGGACCGGCGGATCGAGCTGCGCGAGGCCCGCGGGATGGCCCGGCTGTCCAAGCGGCGCTGGTACGGGTTCGTCCGGATGCAAGCCCGGGTGGCCCGGCGGGTCTCGGAGCAGGCGCCGATCCTCACCGTGTCCTCCTCGGCCCGGGACGACATCTGCCGCGACTTCGGGGTCCGGCCGCAGAACGTGCGGATCATCCCGCTGGGCGTGGACACCCGGGTGTTCCACCCGCGGTCGGCGGCCCGCGTGCCGGGCCGGATCGTCGCGGTGGCCAGCTCGGACTCGCCGCTGAAGGGGGTGGCCACGCTGCTGCGGGCGATGGCCAAGCTGGTCACCGACACCGACGCGCAGCTGATCGTGGTGGGCAAGCCCGGCCCGGCCAACGAGAAGCTGCACGCCCAGCTGTCGCTGGGCGACCGGGCCCGGTTCACCTCCGGCCTGTCCGACGAGGCGCTGGCCGAATTGCTGGCCAGCGCGGAGATCGCCGTGGTGGCCTCGCTCTACGAAGGGTTCTCGCTGCCCGCGGTGGAGCACATGGGCTCGGGCACCCCGCTGGTGGCCAGCGACTCCGGGTCGCTGCCCGAGGTGGCCGGGGACGCCGCCGTCCTGTTCAACCCGGGGGACGACGAGCACCTCGCCGCCGTGCTGCGGCGGCTGCTCGGCGCCCCGGCTGAGC
This sequence comes from Streptosporangiaceae bacterium, assembly GCA_025934635.1. Next base: position 13,377 of record JAICWX010000091.1, read on the forward strand.
GGGCCGCGCTGTCCGAGCGGGCGCTGCGCCGGGTCAGCGAGCGGTTCGCCTGGCCCGCGGTGGCCCAGGCCACCGCGGAGCAGTACCGGCAGGCCATCGACGCGGCTCCGGGAGCCGCGGCCCGGGGGGCCGCCGAGGGACAGGAGCGGCCGTCGTGCTGACCGTTGATTTCGGCCGGTTCCCGGTCCGGGCCGGGCACAAGGTGCTCGACCTGGGCTGCGGCGGCGGCCGGCACGCGTTCGAGGTCTACCGGCGCGGCGCCGACGTGGTGGCGTTCGACCTGGACCCGGGTGAGCTGACTCCGGTGACGTCCATGTTCGGCGGGATGCGGGCGGCGGGCGAGGTCAGCTCGCAGACCGGGGCGGGGGCGATCTCCGGGGACGCTACCGCGATGCCGTTCGGTGACGGCGCGTTCGACCGGGTGATCGCCGCCGAGGTCCTCGAGCACATCCTGGACGATCAGCGGGCCATGAACGAGCTGGCCCGGGTGCTGCGGCCGGGCGGGCTGGCCGCCATCACGGTGCCCGCCTTCCTGCCCGAGCGGATCTGCTGGGCGCTGTCCTCGGAGTACCACGACACCCCCGGCGGCCACGTGCGCATCTACACCCGGGTCGAGCTGGAAGCCAAGCTGGCCCGGGCCGGGCTGACCGCGCTGTGGCACCACCACGCGCACGGGCTGCACTCGCCGTACTGGTGGCTCAAGTGCGCGGTCGGGGTGCACAACGACAAGCACCGGCTGGCCAGCGCGTACCACAAGCTGCTGGTCTGGGACATCATGAGCAAGCCGGCTCTGACGAGGGTGGCTGAGCAGGTGCTGAACCCGCTCATCGGGAAGAGCCTGGTGGTGTACGCGGTCAAGACTCCGGCGGGGCGGGTGGATGGCTGAGGAGCACTCGGCTTCCGGCTCCGGCCTGGCCCTGGACCGGGCCGCCGTGGTCGCCACCGGTGAGTACATCGCCCGGATGCAGGAACCCGCCGGGGGGATCGCGTGGCCGGACGGGCACGTCGAGGCGTGGGACCACGTCGAGTGCGCGATGGCGATGCGGGTCTGCGGGCTGGCCGGCCCGGCCCGGCGGGCGTACCAGTGGCTGCGCGAGAACCAGCGGGCCGACGGCTCCTGGCCGCGGTCCACCGTCGCGGGCCAGGTGACCGACCCGGCGGCGGAGAGCCACCACGCCGCGTACGTGGCCGTCGGCGTCTGGCACGAGTACCTGGTCACCGGGGACGAGAGCTTCGCGCTGGACATGTGGCCGGTGGTCCGCCACGCGGTGGAATGGACGCTGGCGCTGCGGACGCCGCGGGGCGAGATCCGCTGGGAGCGCGACGCGGCCGGGCAGCCGGGGGCGTACGCGCTGCTGACCGGCTGCTCGAGCATCCACCAGAGCCTGCGCTGCGCGGTCGCGCTGGCCAAGCTGGCCGACGACCCGCGGCCCGACTGGGAACTCGCGGCGGACCGGCTGGGCCAGGTGGTGGCGCAGTGCCCGGAGGCGTTCGAGGACAAGAGCCGGTTCTCGATGGACTGGTACTACCCGGTGCTCGGCGGCGCGCTGCGCGGGCCGGACGCGGAGCGCCGGCTGCTGGCGGGCTGGGCGGAGTTCGTCGTGCCGGGGCTCGGGGTCCGCTGCGTGAGCGGCTCGGACTGGGTGACGGCGGCCGAGACCTGCGAGCTGGTCATGGCGCTGGACGCCTGCGGGATGCGGGCGCGGGCCCGGGAGGTGTTCGCCAGCGTGCAGCACATGCGCCAGCCGGACGGCTCCTACTGGACCGGCTGGCAGTTCGCCAACCAGGCACCGTTCCCGCGGGAGCGGTCGACCTGGACCTCGGCCGCGGTGGTGCTGGCGGCCGACGCGCTGGCGGGCTACACCGGCGGCGCCGGGATCTTCCGCGACGCCGGGGCGGCGCCCGATGCCGGGGACGGGCCGTAGGGCCGGGGCTTTCGGGGCGGGGCCTTCGGGACGGGGCCTTCGGGACGGGGTCCGTCAGCCGATGCCGTCGCCGGTCCGCTCGAGCAGGCGCAGCGATCCCTGTCCCTCGACCTCGGTGAACGCGCCGGACTGCACCGCTCGCAGGTAGATCCGGTACGGGGCCTGGCCGCCGTCGGCCGGGTCGGGGAACACGTCGTGGATGGCCAGCACGCCGCCGGGCGCGACCCACGGGGCCCAGCTCTCGTAGTCGGTGCCGGCGGCGGCGTCGGTGTGGCCGCCGTCGATGAACAGCAGGCCGAGCGGCGTCCGCCACAGCCGGGCCACGACGGCGGAGCGGCCCACCACGACCACCACGTCGTCCTCGACGCCGGCCGCGGCCAGCGTGGCCCGGGCGTGCGGCAAGGTGTCGAGCCGGCCGGTCCTGGGATCCACCAGGCTCGTGTCGTGGTACTCCCAGCCCGGCTGGTTCTCCTCCGAGCCGTGGTGGTGGTCGACGGTGATCACCGGCTGGCCTTTTTCGCGCGCGGCGGCGGCCAGGTAGATCGTGGACTTGCCGCAGTAGGTGCCGACTTCGAGCACCGGCCCCCGGCTCGCGTAACGCGCGGCCGCGGCGTACAGGGCCAGGCCCTCCGCGGGGGGCATGAAGCCGGTGGCCGCCTCGGCCGCCTTGAGCAGCTCAGGATCCACGTGGGTCGCTCCTTCTTACGGTCCTTATGATCCGAGGTAGGCCAGCACCGCGAGGACCCGGCGGTTGTCGTCGTCCGAGGGCGCCAGGTCAAGCTTGCCGAAAATGCCGGCCGCGTGCTTGCTGACCGCCTTCTCCGTGATGAAAAGGCGCTGCGCGATCGCCGCGTTGGAACGTCCCTCGGCCATCAGCGCGAGCACCTCGCGCTCCCGCGGCGACAGCCGCGACACCGGCTCGCTGGCCGCCCGGCGGACCATCAGCTTCTGCACCACCTCGGGGTCCAGCACGGTGCCGCCGGCCGCCACGCCGCGGATCGCCGCGGCGAACGCGTCGTCGTTGAACACCCGGTCCTTCAGCAGGTAACCGACCCCGCCGGCCTGGTCGGCCAGCAGCTCGCGGGCGTACAGCTGCTCCACGTACTGGGACAGGACCAGGACCGGCAGCCCCGGCACCTGCTTGCGGGCGGCCAGGGCGGCCCGGAGACCGTCGTCGGTGTAGGTGGGCGGCAGCCTGACGTCCACGATCCCCACGTCGGGGCGCTCGGTGGTGAGGGCTTGGAGGAGCTCGGGCGCGCTGCCCACGGCGGCGGCGATCTCGAACCCGTGCGCGGTGAGCAGCCGGACCAGGCCGTCCCTCAGCAGGAAGAGGTCTTCGCCGATGACGATGCGCACGGTACCTCGATGACGACGATGGTCGGCCCGCCCGGCGGGCTGCTCACCGCCAGGATGCCATCAAACGTCGCCAGCCTGCGCTCCACGCCGGCCAGGCCGGTCCCGCCGGCCAGGCCGGCGCCCCCCGCGCCGTCGTCGGTGACCTCCGCGCGGAGCACCCCTCGCGTGTGGCTGAGGCCGATACGGACCGAACGGGCGCCCGCGTGCTTCGTCACATTGGCCAGCGCCTCGGCGACCGAGAAGTAGACCGCGGACGCCACCGGAAGCTCGACCGGGCCGGGCAGGTCGACGTCGAGGACGACCGGCAGCGGCGTGTCCAGGGCCAGCGCCCGGACGGCGTCGCCGAGGCCGCGGTCGGCCAGCACCGGCGGGTAGATGCCGCGCACCAGGTCACGCAGCTCGGTCAGGGCCCGGGAGGAGCTTTCCTTGGCCTCGGCGACCAGCGCCAGCGCCGCCTGCGGATTGCTGGCGAAGAGCCGTTCGGCCGCCTGCAGGCTCATCCCGACCGCGACCATGCGCGCCTGGGCGCCGTCGTGCAGGTCCCGCTCGATGCGGCGGAGTTCGGCGGCCGCGGTGTCCACGGCGACGCTGCGGGTCTGGGTCAGCGTCTCCACCCGTTTGGTCAGCTGCTGGGCGCGGGCCGCGAGCTCGGGATCGGTCATCGGGGACAAGTGCTCCCGGGTCACCCGCGGCGCGAGCCACAGGCCCAGGCCGAGCAGGGCGGCGCCCTGCAGCGCGCCGCCCAGGGCGGCGCCGCGCGGGTCCTGCGCGCTGGCGAAGCCGTACACGAACCCCGGCACCGACGGCCAGAACGAGGCGAGCAGCAGGCCATAGCCGCCCAGCACCAGCAGGCCCGCCTCGGCCAGGGTCGCGGCCCAGACCCGGGAGCGGAACACCAGGACCAGGCTGGCCGCGAAGATGGCCGCGTCGAGGACGGCCACTCCTTCCCCGGCAGGCGCCGGGAGGCCGAGCCAGTGACTGGGGCCGAGCAGTAGCAGCGTCAACACGGTGACGGGGATCAGCAGCAGGCCCTGGACCGGCGCAATCCCGCCGCGGCCCGGGTCGCGCCACCGGGCGAGCGCTTTCCTGAGTAGGCCGGCGCCGGGCGAGCCCACCTTGAGCAGCAGCCACAGGCCGAGGACTCCGAACGCGAGGGCTTCCGGCAAGATGAAGCGGGTGCGCCAGGAGTAGGACCCGGCCAGTACCAGCCCGTACAGGACCGGGCGTTCGCCGCCGTCGTGATACCCCCAGGCCAGCAGGATCCCGTAGCCGGCCAGGGCGAGCACGGCGTACGGGACGATCTTGGCGGCCAGCCGGGGAGCCCGGACCACCAGGGCTCCCGCGATGGCGATCTCGATCACGGCCAGCGCGTGTGCACTGCCGGTCATCACGGCGGCGGTGAGCGCGGCCGGCAGCAGGAGCAGGCCCCAGCCGCGCGCCCGGATGTGCCCCCGCAGGTCAGCCGGACGCGGCCAGCCCTGGCCCCGCTCGCGGACGACGGTGAACGCGATACATCCGAGCAGCAAGAGCAAGATCACCAACATCGCCGCCTGCTCCCTTCGCCGGGCCGTCTTCCGCGACCTGTGATTCCATCCTGGCGGCCGCGCCGGGGCCGCGCCATGGGCCCGCGCCTACCTTCGGGGTAGGCCTAGGCCCCCTATCGGCTCAGCTGGGACAGCCGCTTCAGGGCTTCGGTGAGCACTTCGGGCTGCTTGCAGAAGGCGAACCGGACGTGGCTGCGGGCCGCTTCTGGGTGGTCGTAGAAGATCGCGGTGGGGATGGCGACCACGCCGGCCCGGTCCGGCAGCGTCCGGCAGAACTCCACGCCGTCGTCGTAGCCCAGCGGCCTGACGTCGGCGGTGACGAAGTAGGTGCCCTGCGGCGGGTAGACGGTGAAGCCGATCTCGTCCAGGCCTTCGGTGAGCAGGTCGCGCTGGGTTTTCAGGTCGTCCTTGAGCTTTTCGTAGTACGCATCGGGCAGCGCGAGCGCCTGCGCCACCGCGTACTGGAACGGGCCGCCGCTGACGAAGGTGAGGAACTGCTTGGCCGTCTTCACCGCGGTGACCAGTTCGGGGGTGGCCGTGACCCAGCCGATCTTCCAGCCGGTGAAGGCGAACGTCTTGCCCGCCGAGCTGACCGACACCGTCCGCTCCCGCATGCCCGGGAACTGGGCGATGGGCACGTGCTCGACGTCGAAGGCGAGGTGCTCGTAGACCTCGTCGGTGACCACGAGCAGGTCGCGCTCGACGGCCAGGCGGGCGATCGCGGCCAGCTCGTCGCGGTCGAAGACCGTGCCGGTCGGGTTGTGCGGGCTGTTCAGCAGGATGAGCCTGGTCTTAGCGGTGATCGCTTTTCTTAGCTCGTCCAGGTCCGGGCGGAAGCTGGGGGCGCGCAGCGTGACCGGGACGCGGACGCCGCCCGCCATGGCGATGTTGGCCGCGTAGGAGTCGTAGTAGGGCTCGAACGCGATCACCTCGTCACCCGGCTCGACCAGGGCGAGCATCGCCGCGGCGATCGCCTCGGTGGCGCCCGCGGTGACCAGGATCTCGGTGTCCGGGTCGTAGCTTTGCTGGTAGAACCGCTGGTCGTGGGCGGCGATGGCGTGGCGCAGCTCCGGTATGCCCGGCCCGGGCGGGTACTGGTTGCCGCGGCCGGCCAGGATGGCGTCGGCCGCCGCCTGGGCGATCTCGGCCGGCCCGTCCCGGTCGGGGAAGCCCTGGCCCAGGTTGATGGACCCGGTCGCGACCGCGCGGGCCGACATCTCGGCGAAGATCGTCGTGCCCAGGCCCTCGAGGCGCCGGTTCAGCAATGGTCGGTTTGGCTGGGGTCGGTTCACCAGCCAATGACATCATGGAGAGCATGCGCATCGCACTGTGCCAGATACCGGTCAGCTCACGGCCCGAGGTCAACGCCAAGCGGGTCAGGGACGCCCTGGGTTCGGCGTCGGCCCAAGGCGCCGACCTGGCCGTGTTCCCGGAGGCCACCCAGGTCAGGTTCGGCTCGGACCTGCGCGCCGCGGCCGAGCCGCTGGACGGGCCGTTCTGCTCCGGGCTGGCCGCCGAGGCCAAGCAGGCCGGGGTGGCGCTGGTGGCCGGGGTGTTCGAGCCCGCGGCGGACGGCCGGGTCTACAACACCGCGGTGGCCTACGACTCGGCCGGCGAACTGGTCGCCTCGTACCGCAAGCTGCACCTGTTCGACGCGTTCGGGCACCGCGAGTCCGAGGAGGTCGCGCCGGGTTCCTCCCCCGTCGTCTGCACGCTGGGAGGGGTGCGGGCCGGCCTGGAGATCTGCTACGACGTGCGATTCGGCGAGCTGTCCCGGTCGCTGGCGGCCGGCGGGGCCGAGCTGATCGTGATCCCCGCCGCGTGGGCGGCCGGGCTGTTCAAGGAGGAGCACTGGGTCACGCTGGTGCGGGCGCGCGCCATCGAGAACACCGTGTGGGTCGCCGCCGTGGGGCAGGTCCCCGACCCGGACGAGCGGCCGACGCGGGCCGCGACCGGCGTGGGGCGCAGCCTGCTGGTGGACCCGCTCGGCGTGGTCCGGGCCGACCTCGGGCCGGCGGCCGGCGTCACGGTCGCCGAGGTCGACACCGGCCTGATCGCCACGGTCCGCGCCACCCTGCCCAGCCTGGCCAACCGCCGCGACGACGTCTTCGGCCCGCCCGCCCCCGTCCGCGAAGCGTAGCCGCTTCACACAAACGTACGTATTTTCATGATCACGAAGAGTTCTCTATCGAAAAACGTAGTAAATCCTTCGTGATCATGGACGCATCCTCGTGACGCGGCGCGGGTGTGGTGGCGGAGGCGGATGGGGTATCGGCGCCACGGGGTCAGCGGACGGGGGCTTGCCAGAAGACGGGTTGCTCGCTGGTGGGAGTGGCGGCGAAGCCGACGCCGGTCAGCGTGTTGGCGGTGGCGGTGAGGCTGGTGATGGCCTGGATGCCCGGGCCGGTCAGGCCCTGTCCGGCGGGTTCGGCCGCGTGCCAGGCGGCGCCGTTCACCGATGTCCACACGACGACGTTCTGGTGGCCGGCCGTGCGGCCGAAGGTGCCGGCGGCGGTGAACGTGCGGCCGGCCGCGGTCAGCGCGGTGACCGCGGTCAGGCCGGCCGGGCCCGGGAGCACCGACACGGTCCAGGTGACACCGCCGTTGGCCGAGGTGGCCGCGAACGGGACCGTCCGGCCGGCGGCGGTGACCGCGGTACCCACCGCGGTCACGGTCCGGCCGAGGCTCGCGACGTGCCCGAGCACGGCCTGGGTCGCGCCCGCCGGGAGCGGCAGGTCCACCTGCCGCCAGCTCTGGCCGTTGGCCGAGGTCCAGGCGGCGGGCCGGCTGCCGTGCGCGCCCACCGCCACGAAGCCGGCCGGGCCGGCCGTGACGGCCAGCATCTGCCGGGTGCCGGCGCCGTCCAGCGCACCCGGCGAGCCGTCCCCGGCCCGCTGCCAGCCGGTCAGGCCGGCCGACCACCAGGCGGCGGCGACGGTCCGGACCGACGTGACCCGACCGCCTTGGGTCTGCTTGATCCGCTGGTAGCCGACGATGACCAGGCCGCGCTGGTTGGCCGCCGCCGCCTGGGTGAACAACCCGGATCCGGCGAAGGTCCGCTCGCTGTCGGCCGCCTGCCAGCTGGCGGCGTCGGCCGAGACCACGACGACCGGGTGCTCGGCGGCGCTCGCGGTGACGCCGCCGACGGCGAGCCAGCCCATCGGACCACGCGTCACGCTCGTCAGCTGCTGGGTCCCCGGGCGGTCGAGCACCATGGGGCTGGCGCCGGTGCCGCGGTTCCACGAGCTGCCGCCGTTGGCTGAGGTCCACACGGCGGGGAAGCCGTTGGCGCTGCCCACCGCGACCTGGGTGCTGCCCTGGGCGGCGACGGCGTTGACCGCCTCCTGCGGCTGGGCGGCGCCCGGGATCTTCGCCAGGTCCACCCGCTCGGGGACGCCGCTGGTACTGGTCAGCACGAGGACCGGCTGGCGGCTGTCCGGAGCGGAACTGCTGCCCGTGGTGACCACGGTGCCGTCCGGGGCCAGGGTCACGCCTGAGACCGTTTCCGACCCGATGCCGCCGAACGGGCTGGCCTGCCGCCAGGTCTTGCCGTCGGCGGTGACGAACGCGGTCAGCGACCCGCCCGGCGACCCGGGGGTCCCGGTCTGCCCGGTGACCGCGGCGCCGGCCAGGCCGCCGTTCGCCATCCCGGCGGTAAAGCCCACTGAGGTGGAGAGGGTGGCCTGGAACGTGTAAGCAAGGCCGTTCGGTGAATAGAAGGCGTCGACGGCGGGACGCTTGGCTACGGTGGCCGGCCGGAGCAGGACGAACCCGCCGTTGACGGCCGCCACCCCGGCCACCTGCGCCCGCGCGCCCGGACCGGCCGCCGAGCCGGTGACGGGAGTCCAGGTCGAGCCGCCGTCGCGGCTCAGCCAGGCGGCGCCCGCCTGGACCTTCGGATTGCTGGTACGGACGTCGCCGGCGATCAGGATCAGCTTGCCGGACGCGGCCGCGTACCTGACATCCAGCGCGTTCCCCGCGCCCAGGTGCAGCCGCGCCGCGTCCAGCCGCTGCCAGCTGGTCCCGCTGGCCGACAGGAAGATCACCGGGGTGGAAGTGGCCTGGTCGCCGCCGGGCACGTTGGCCCCCACGGCGATGAAGCCCGCCGCGGTCCGCTGCACCGCGTTGATCTGGTCGCCGGGGGCCAGCGGCATCCCGTTGCCGGGGGCCAGCGTCCAGGTCCGGCCGTCCGGGCTGGTCCAGATCGAGCCCGGGCCGAGCGCGACCCACGCGCCCTGGCCGCCGGCCACGAAGGTGGCCGCGTGCCCGGGGGCCGGCACGCCGCCGCCGGCGGCCTTGACCGCCCCCAGCGTCCAGCTGCGGCCGCCGTCGGCCGACACATAGAACTGGGCGCGCGCGATGCGGGCGCCGGCCTGCGACCCGACCGCCACGACCTCGTTGCCGGCGTTCGTCACCTGGCCCAGCGTCTGGGTGATGCCGCGGGCGCTCGCGGCCACCGTGAAGTCGTGGCCCGCCAGCGTCGCGGGCGGGAAGCCGAGAGCGGCCGCGGACGGCGCGGGTCCCGCGTTGCCGCTGTTCACGCCGGTCAGCACCACGACGGCGACGCCGAAGACGACCATGGCGAGGATGGGGACCGCCACCCGGAAGCCCCAGCCCCGGAACTGCAGGCCGGCCATGAACTCCCGGGACCAGCGGCGCTTGACCGGCTCGGGCACGAGGGAACGGACGAGCCTGGACCACTCGGCGCCGGCCGCCTTCAGGTCGGGCCGGGCCCGGTCCCGGCCTCCGGCCGGATGCTCGCGTCCCCAGGGCGAATGCTCGCGTCGCCGGGACGGGTGTTCCCGGCCGCGGTCGGTGACGACCTGGCGGGGAGGGCGCGGGGGATGCGGGCCGGAGCCGGGGTCGAAGGCCGGCTGCGGGCCCGTGCGGGCGGGCCCCGTCCTGAAGGGCGCTGCCCCGAAGGGGGCTGCTCCGAAGGGGGCTGCTCCGGCCGGCGGGCCGCTCACCGGCAGGCCGCTCACCGGCGGGGGGCTCGTCGGGCGCGGGCCGGACGGGTGGGTGCTGGCCGGGGCGCCCGGTACCGGCCCGGCGAACCCGGGATGGGGCGGGGCGGGCGGGCCCTCGCCGGGCCAGGCTTGCGGCGGCACGGGCAGCGGCTGGCTCACCGTCGGCGTGTACCGGAACCGCCGCGGCTCGCGCGGCGGCTCGGGCGAGCCGGTATCCCGCAGGACGTCACGGGGACCGCTATCGCGCAGGACGTCGCGGGGGCCGGTGTCGCGCCGGGCATCCCGGGGGCCGGGGTCGCTCGGGACGTCGCGGGGGCCGGTGCCGTGCCGGGCAGCCCGGGGCGCGGGGTCCCGCAGGACCGGCTGGGGGCCGGTGTCGCGCGGGTCCGGCGGCCGGACGGGACGCGGGCGGGGATCGTCGGTCCAGGCCGGGCGGCCGGGCCGGGCGGCTGGCGGTCGCTGCGGAAGCTGGCCAGGCCGGACCCGCCGACCCTCGAATTCGAACCCGGGCGCGGACCCGCGCCACTGATCAGGGCTGACCGGCTGGGGGCCGGACGGGCGGGGTGTGACCGGGTAAGGGCCGGACTGATGGGGGTTGACCGGGTGCGGACCGGACGGGTGAGGGCCGGCCGGGATCCGGGACAGCGGGCCGGTACCGGCCGGATCCGGGCCGGACGGGATGCGCGGGAGCGGGCCGGTGCTGCGCGGATCGGGGCCGCGAGAGGGAACGCGCGGCAGCGGGCCGGTATCGCGCGGGTCCGGCCGGGACGGGATACGCGGCAGCGGGCCGGTATCGCGCGGGTCGGGGCCGCGGGACGGGTCGGGGCCGCGGGCGGGGATGCGCGGGAGGGGACCGGTGGCGGCGCGGGGGACGGTGCCGCCGCGGGGCGGGGAGCCGCCGCGGGGCGGGGAGCCGGAAGGGGCACGCGACGACCGCGAACGCGGGGGACCCGGTGGGTCCCAGCCGCCGTCAGCCGCGGGATGGCCGTTCGGTTCCCTGGTCACCTGTGCCTTGCCGTCGAAAGGATGGCTCCCGGGAGAAAGCCCGGCAAGCTGGGCTTAAGCCCGGAAACCGGATGCCATTGCCGCTGATGGTACCGGTCGGCACCGGCCGGGACAGGGACTTTCCGCACGCTGTAAGCAGTGCTGAAGCTCACAGGCCGGTCCGGAAGGCGCGTGACTCAGGCCACAGTGGTATCCCCGAGTGCCTGAAGTGCTTCAGGCGCTGGCCCGGACGACGCCGGGTAGCCTTAAGGGCCAGAGGTAAACCAACGATTTCACACCTCCGGAAGAAGGTTTGACGGTAGATGTCCGCCGTGTCTTCTGGGTCACCGCAGGGGAGCGCGGAAGTCCGCGAACCCGTAGCGTCTCGAGAGCCCGGGTCAACACACCAGCCAGCCAGCGCATCGCAGCACGGATCCGGACCGGATCCCGCCGCGGGACAAGCCGACTTCGGCGCCAACGAATGGCTGGTCGAGGAGCTCTACCAGCGCTATCTAGCGGACCCGGGTTCGGTGGACCGGGCGTGGTGGAGCTTCTTCGCCGACTACCAGCCGACCCTCCCGAACGGGACGGGTCCCCAGCCGGCCCTCCCCCGCACCGCCGCGGCCAAGGCCGCACCGGCCCCGGCGGCCGCGCCGCCGCCGTCTGCCCCCGCGCCTGAGTCCGCGGACGCAGGCCGGGCCGCGCCGGCCCAGCAGGCCCCGCCCGCACCGCCGGCGCCGTCCGCGGCCCCCGCCGCCGCTGCGCCGGCGCCGGCCGCTCCCCCGCCTCCTCTTCCCGAGGGCACCGAGGTCAGCAGGCTGCGCGGGGCTGCCGCCCGGACCGTGATCAACATGACGGCCAGCCTGGCGGTGCCGACCGCGACCAGCGTCCGTGAGATCCCGGCCAAGCTGCTGATCGACAACCGGATCGTCATCAACAACCACCTGCGCCGCGGTCGCGGCGGCAAGGTGTCGTTCACCCACCTGATCGGCTACGCGGTGGTCGCGGCGCTCAAGGCGCTGCCGGAGATGAACGAGTCCTTCACCGAGGAGAACGGCAAGCCGGCCATCGCCCGGCCGGAACATGTCAACCTGGGCCTGGCCATCGACGTGCGGGCGGCCGACGGCGGACGGCAGCTGCTGGTGCCGAACCTCAAGGCGGCCGAGGAGATGGACTTCCGCCAGTTCTGGACGACCTACGAGGACGTGGTGCGCCGGGCCCGCTCGGGCAAGCTCGCGGTGGCCGACTTCCAGGGCACCACCGCGACGATCACCAACCCGGGCACGATCGGGACCGTCCACTCGGTGCCGCGGCTGATGCCGGGCCAGGGCGTCATCGTGGGCGTCGGGGCGATGGAGTACCCGGCGGCCTACCAGGGGGCGTCCGAGGAGACGCTGTCCAGGCTGGCGGTCAGCAAGTCGGTCGCGCTCACCTCGACCTACGACCACCGGATCATCCAGGGCGCCCAGTCCGGCGACTTCCTGCGCAAGATCCACCAGCTGCTGCTGGGCGAGGACGGCTTCTACGACGAGATCTTCGCCGCGCTGCGCATCCCGTACGAGCCGGTCCGCTGGGTCAAGGACTTCCCCTACGGGCACGAGGACGACGTCACCCGGTCCGCCCGGGTGCAGGAGCTGATCCACGCCTACCGGGTGCGCGGGCACCTGATGGCCGACACCAACCCGCTCGAAGTCACCCAGCGCAAGCACCCCGACCTGGACATCAACCTGCACGGCCTGACCCTGTGGGACCTGGAGCGGGACTTCCCGACCGGCGGCTTCGGCGGGAAGCCGCGGATGAAGCTGCGGGACATCCTGGGCAAGCTGCGCGACGCGTACTGCCGCACGGTCGGCACCGAGTACATGCACATCCAGGACCCGGAGGAGCGCCACTGGCTGCAGGACCGGATCGAGATCCCGCATCCCCGCGCCGAACACGACGAGCAGATCCGCATCCTGTCCCGGCTCAACGTGGCCGAGGCGTTCGAGATGTTCCTGCAGACCAAGTTCGTCGGCCAGCGCCGGTTCTCGCTGGAGGGCGCGGAGTCGCTGATCCCGCTGGTGGACGCGGTGCTGACCGAGGCGGCCCAGGCGCACCTGGACGAGGCCGTGATCGGGATGGCCCACCGGGGCCGGCTGAACGTGCTGGCCAACATCGTGGGCAAGTCCTACGGGCAGATCTTCAAGGAGTTCGAGGGCAACCTGGACCCGAGCAGCGCGCAGGGCTCCGGTGACGTCAAGTACCACCTCGGCGCGGACGGCACCTTCCGCGCCCCGGACGGCTCCACGATCCCGACCTCGCTGGTGGCCAACCCGAGCCACCTGGAGGCGGTGGACCCGGTGCTGGAGGGCGTGGTCCGGGCCAAGCAGGACGTCATCGACAAGGGCGAGCCCGGCTTCACCGTGCTGCCCGTGCTCATCCACGGCGACGCCGCCTTCGCCGGGCAGGGCGTGGTGGCCGAGACGCTGAACCTGTCGCTGCTGCGCGGCTACCGCACCGGCGGCACCGTGCACATCATCGTCAACAACCAGGTCGGCTTCACCACCGCGCCGGAGTCGTCGCGGTCGAGCGTGTACTCCACCGACGTGGCCCGGATGATCCAGGCGCCGATCTTCCACGTCAACGGCGACGACCCGGA
>JAICWX010000111.1 GCA_025934635.1 Streptosporangiaceae bacterium
CCTCGTCGCGGGTGTAGTCGATCGTCCGGTCCAGCGCGTCCTTGAGGTTGAGCTGGCCGGTGATCATGTTGTCCCACAGCGGGGTGTTCGCGTCCTCGAAGTCGGCCAGCCAGACGTTCGCCCCGGAGTTGAGGGCGTTGATGGTCATCTTCTTGTCGGTCGGGCCGGTGATCTCCACCCGGCGGTCGGCCAGCCCGGGCGCGGGCGCCGCCACCCGCCAGTCCGGGTCCTCGCGGACGGCGGCGGTCTCCGGCAGGAAGTCGAGCATGGCGCCGCCGGACAGCTCGGCCTGGCGGCGGCGGCGCGCGGCGAGCAGCTCGGACCGGCGCGGGCCGAGCTCGGCGTGCAGCGCGGCGATGAGGTCGATGGCCTGCGGCGTCAGGATCTCGTCGTAACGATCGCCGTACGGGCCCGTGATCTCCACGCGTTCGGTTCCCGGCATGTCTGAGCGCCTCCCTCAAGTCTGGCTTTCATCCTAGGGCGGGCCCGGGGAAGAGGCAGGGTGGGTCCGGGGGAGAAGCAGGGCGGGGCCGGGGGAGAGGCAGGGCGGGGCCAGCGGGGAAGTCCGCATCGGCATGCTATGCAACTGCGATAAGCCCCGGCAGAATCCACTGCGCCCAGCCGCGATAATTGCGGTGGAGAATTGCGGCTGGCCGTCCCGGCCATTCAGGCTGATATTAGAAGGTCACCCGCCGCGGGCCTGCCTGGACGCCGCCGAAGCGGCGGTCCGTCCGGGCTGCGCTGGCTGGCAGTGCAGGCCAGCAGGGCTCGCTGGCCGGAGATCGCGGCTACCGGGACCCTGGCCGAGATGATAGGCTCTCATATCCCGAATAACGTTGATACGCGCCAATTTTAAAGATGTGCCAGATCTAAGCCGCAAGGAAAGTTTACCAAGAAATATGACGATCAGTCAATCCAATTCCGCTACCAGCACGGCTATAGGTCAGGAACAGTCGTATCTTGATGTGCTTTACCGGCTGCTCGACGAAGCGCGGGACCGGGCCGAGCGCGCGCTCACCCAGACGCAGGGCAGCGGCGGTTCCGGCGGCACCTTCCAGGCCCGGGTCGAGCGTGACATCACGGCCGCGGAGCAGGCGCGGCGGCTGGCCCAGCTGAACGCGGTCGAGCACGGCCTGTGCTTCGGCCGCACCGACATGGCCGACGAGGCCCCGGGGGGGCTCGGGGGGGTCGTCCCCCCCGGAGCCAGCAGAGTCGCCGACCCCGACGCCAAGGCCAACGGGGAGTTCGGCCCCACCTTGTACATCGGGCGGATCGGCCTGCGCGACGACGAGCACGAGCCCAGGCTCATCGACTGGCGCGCGCCCGCGGCCCAGCCCTTCTACGCCGCCACCCCCAAGGACCCGGCCGGCCTGGTCCGCCGCCGGCACATCTACACCCGGCACCGCGCCGTCACCGGCGTCGACGACGAGGTCTTCGACCTCGACCGGCTGTCCGAGCCGGACCGCAAGACCCTGTCCGGCGAGGCCATGCTGATCGCCAGCATCACCGCCGGGCGCACCGGCCGGATGAGCGACGTGGTGGCCACCATCCAGTCTGAGCAGGACCGGGTCATCCGCTCCGCGCTGCCAGGCGTCCTGGTGGTGCAGGGCGGCCCGGGCACCGGCAAGACGGTCGCGGCGCTGCACCGCGCCGCCTACCTGCTCTACACCCACCGCCGCACCCTCGAGCGCCGCGGCGTGCTGGTCATCGGCCCGAATGCCACCTTCCTGCGTTACATCAGCCAGGTCCTGCCGTCGCTGGGCGAGACCGACGTGGTGCTCAGCTCGATGGCCGAGCTGTTCCCCGGGGTCAAGGCAAGCCCCGACGACGACCCGGAAGCCGCCGTGGTCAAGGGCGACGCCCGGATGGTGAACGTGCTCCGCCGTCACGTCCGCGACCGGCAGCAGGCGCCGGCCGGGGACCTCGAGGTCACCGTGGACGGCGTGACGATGACGGTGCCGCGGGAGACCGTGCTGCGCCTCCGGGACCGCGCCCGCGGCCTGCGCAAGCCGCACAACGTGGCTCGCAAGGTGTACATCACCGACCTGCTCGGCGCGCTCGCGCAGGCCGAGGCGCGGGCGCTGGACCGCCAGCTCGACCCCGAGGACGTAGCGTACGCCCGGGCCCGGCTCTGGGACGAGGCCCCGGTCCGGGCCGCGCTCGACGGCCTGTGGCCGTTCCTGACTCCCCAGCGGCTGGTCGCCGGCCTGCTGGCCGAGGAAGGTGCCATCCGCCGCGCCGCTTCCGGCTTCACTCCGGCCGAACGAGCGGCCTTGCACCGTCCCGCTCACCCCGACGCGTGGACCGTGGCGGACGTGCCGCTGCTCGACGAGGCCCAGCAGCTGATCGGCACCGACGACAGCGCGGACCGGCGGCGCCGCCGGGCCGCCGCCCGGGAGCGGCGGCTGGAGGAGAAGTACGCCCGGGAGGTGCTCGAGATCACCACGGTGGGGAACGAGGCCTTCGGCGCCTCGACCAGGCTCTCCGATCTCGTGGACGCCAGCACCCTGGCCGACTGGAACCGCGACTCGGGTCAGCAGCTCACCACGGCCGAACGGGCCTGGGCCGATCCGTCCTGGGCCTACGGTCACGTGATCGTGGACGAGGCGCAGGAGCTGTCCGCGATGGCCTGGCGGATGGTGATGCGCCGCATCCCGACCCGGTCGATGACCGTGGTCGGCGACGTGGCCCAGCGGGGCAGCGCGGCCGGCGCCCGGTCCTGGGCGCAGATGCTCGACCCGTACGTGAAGGGACGCTGGCGGGAGGAACTCCTGACCGTCAACTACCGCACCCCGGCCGAGATCATGGCGGTCGCCGCCGACGTGCTGTCCGCCGTCGCCCCCGGCGAGAAGCCGCCGGAGTCCGTGCGCGAGGAGGACGTCGCGCCGCGGGCCGTCCGCGGCCTCGGCCAGGTCGCCGCCGTCGTGGCGGCCGAGCTGGCCGGCCTGGAGGAAGGCGGCCGCCTGGCGGTGATCGCACCCGGGGCCCGGATGGCCGAGCTGGCCCGGGCCCTGCCCGGCGCGGTTCCCGGCGACCAGGCCGAGGTGCTGGACTCGCCGGTCGCGCTGCTGACCGTGGGCCAGTCCAAGGGCCTGGAGTTCGACCGGGTGGTCCTGGTCGACCCGGCCGGGATCTGGTCCCAGTCGCCGGCCGGCGGCCATGACCTGTACGTGGCCATCACCCGGGCCACTCATCGCCTCACCGTCATCCATGACGGCGACCTGCCGCCCGCCCTGAGCCGCCTCGCCTCCTGATGCACGACGGCTCCCCTTCCCCCTCCCCGCCACCCCCGCCGATGCACGACGTGCTGCGGGTCCTGCGCGACCGGGCCCGGGCGGGAAGCCAGCCGGGCCAGCGCGACGACGGGCACCGGGTCGCGCTGGCCATCGAGGGCGGCGGGATGCGCGGGACGGTCTCGGCCGGCATGGCGCTCGCCCTCGACGAGCTCGGCCTGGTCCCGGCCTTCGACGCCGTGTACGGCGCCTCGGCCGGGGCCATCACCGGCGCCTGGCTGCTCAGCCGTCCGGCCGGGCTGCGCGGCTGGACCGAGCCCGCCTACGCCCGCGCCTTCATCCGCCGTTCCGGCCCGCTCCGCGGCCGCCCGGTCGCCGACGTCCGCTCGCTGATCGAGGAGCTGTACCAGACCACGTTCCCGATGGACTTCGCCGCGGTGCTGGCCAGCCCGGTCGAGTTCCACCCGCTGGCCACCGACGCCGCTACCGGCCAGTCCACCGACCTGCGCCCGGTGACCGCCACCCCCGCCGGGCTGCGGCTGGCCCTGCGGGCCAGCGCCGCCCTGCCGCTCCTCGCGGGGCCGCCGGTGGAACTGGCCGGCCGCCGCTTCTACGACGCCGGCCTGTCCGAGTCGGTCCCCTACCGCACCGCCCTGGACCAGGGCGCCACCCACGTCCTGGTCCTGCGCTCCCGCCGCGACCCGGTGATCGTGCCGGACGGCCGCGCCCCGGCCCGTTCGGTCCGGCTGCTCGCCCGCACTACCCTGCGCCGCGAAAGCCCGGCCCTGCGCGCCATCTTCCTGGCTCGCGACACCCGCCGAGCCGCCGACGACCAGCGCCTAGCCGACTACCAAGCCGCCCTCCCCGCCCCGCCCGTCACGTCCGGAGCAGGAGCCCCGGGGGCGGTGTACTCGATCCGCCCGCCGGCCGGCTCGCCCCCGGTAAGCCGCCTCGCCACCGACGGCCGCCTGCTCCGCGCGGCCTTCGAGTCCGGCCGCGCCGCCACCAACGCCACATTCGCCCCGTTAGTCCCCTGTGCCCCGTCGGCTGTCCGCAGCAGCGGACTCGGTGGCCCCCTGGGTACCTTCTTACGTACCCTGTGGGCCCCCGACTCCCTCGGCCGGGCCTACCAGGGGAGGGGGCCGTAGGCGTCGGCCGGGCCGTCGGCGGTCCACAGGTGGCCCCACAAGATGCCGCTGGGGCCATCGGGACCCAGGGTGGCCAGGTGCACGCTGGCCACCGCGCCCTCGGCGACCGAGCGGAACCCGCTATGCCGGTTGAGGTCCGTGGCGGTGTACCCGGGGTTGGCCGCGTTGACCTTGACCGCGGTGTCCCTCAGTTCCTTCGCGTACATCGCGGTGACCATGTTGAGCGCGCTCTTGGACGACGGGTAGGCCAGGCTGGCGGGCATCTGCCCCAGCGGGCTGGCCGGGTCGGTCGTCGCGGTGATCGAGCCGACCTCGCTGGACACGTTGACGATCCGCGCCGCCGGCGCCCGGCGCAGCAGCGGCAGCATCGCGTTGGTCACCATGATCACGCCGAACACGTTGGTCTCGTAGACCGCGCGCATCGCGTCGAGGTCCGTCTGGCTGGGCGCACCGCCGCCGACCGCGATACCCGCGTTGTTGACCAGGATGTCCAGGCGGCCGTACTCGCGGTCGATCCAGTCGGCAGCTTCCTGCGCCGACTTGGCGTCGGTCACGTCGAGCGGCACGAACCGGACCTCGGCGCCGTCCCCGACCGCCGCGCGAAGGGCCCGCTCGGCCTGCCGGCCCAGGACCTCGTCCCGCGCGCCCGCCAGCACGGTGACGCCGCGGGCGCCCAGCTGCCGCGCGGTCTCGAAGCCGATCCCCTTGTTGGCCCCGGTGATCAGGGCGATTGTCGTAGCCATGGCCTCGACGCTAGTAACCGGCCGGGGCCGCCGGGGAGAGACCGCCCGTGCCTGGGACCAGCGGTACCACCTTCCGGCGGCCAGCCGGAGGGACAATGGAGGCCATGGAAGCCAACCGCCGCACCGAGCTGGCAGCGTTCCTGCGCGCCCGGCGCGCCCGGCTCAGCCCGCGCCAGGCCGGCCTGCCCGCGGCGGGCCCGCCGGGATCGCGGCGCACCCCCGGGCTGCGCCGCCAGGAGGTGGCTCAGCTGGCCGGGCTGTCGGTGGACTACTACATCCGGCTGGAGCAGGCCCGCGGCCCGCACCCGTCCCGCCAGGTGCTCGCAGCGCTGGCCCGGGCGCTGATGCTGACCGCCGACGAACGCGACTACCTGTTCCGGCTGGCCGGCCAGGCGCCGCCCGCGCCGCCCCGGCCGGGCCGGGAGATCACGCCGGGCATCAGGGGTCTGCTCGACAGCATGCCGGGCGTCCCGGCCTACGTGGTGGACGCGGCCTACAACGTGCTGGCCTGGAACCAGCTCGCGACCCACTTCATCGGCGACCTGTCCAGTTACGAGGACCGGAACATGATCCGCTGGACGTTCCTGCGGGCGCCGCAGCACGTCGTCTGGAGCGACGCGGACTTCGTCCGCTTCACCCGGTCCACGGTCGCCGACCTGCGCGCCAGTTACGCCCGGTACCCGGGCGACCCGGGGATCGACAGCCTGGTCACCGAGCTGCTGGCGCTGTCGCCGCGGTTCGCCGCGATGTGGGCCGAGCAGGAGGTCGAAGTGCGCGGGCCGATGCTCAAGCACGTCGACCACCCGCTGGCCGGCCCGCTGGAGTTCGAGTGCCAGGTGCTGCACATCGCCGAGACCGGCCAGCGCATCATCGCCTACTGCGCCGCCCCCGGCTCCGCCACCGAAGCCGCCTTCGCCGCGCTGGCCGGCCGCGCACCCCTTCCCGGCTAGGAGGCCGCTGCCGGGAAGGCCTTCTGCCAGACCAGCTGGCCAGCCGCGTCATACCCGCGCAGGTCGGCGCGGGCCAAGGACGACCGCAGGCTGGCTGGCACGGAGAAGTCCCACAGCCGGAGGCCGCTGCCCGGCCAGGCGGCGAAGGTCCGCGCACCGTACTGCTTGCCGTCGGCCAGTCGCAGCACGACGCGGCGCACGTTCTCATGGGCGTACCCGTAGAAATACGCCTGCGTGGTGCGCGGGCCGAACCCGCCGCCGAACATTTGCACCGCTGGCGGCCCGCCGGCTGGGACGACGGATACCGCCGAGCTCGAACTCGAGTCCCAGAAGCCGACCACGTGGCCGCCGACTCCTTCGGCCCGTCCGTCGAGCAAGTAGGCCGTCATCGTGCCCGCCGACGGCTCCACCGTGCCGGCCGGGTACTCGAACACGCGTATCCCGCCCGTCCGCGGCTGGTGTGGCACCGGGAAATCCCCGCGGATGGACAGCTGGCCGAGCCTGCGGCCACTGGCGCCGGCGAAGACGATCTGGGCGTTGCCGGGCTGCGGATAGGTCACCGCCCAGACCTTGTAGGGGAAACCGCGTCCCGAGACGAGCGCGGCGGGAACGCGGCGGCCGCCCGGCAGCAGCGCCGCGGCCGACGTGACCTGCTTCACAGCTGTACCCAGCCTGATCGCGTTGGGGCCGCCCGTTGACAACGCGACCTTGCCTGCCGGTACCGACGCGGATCCGCAACTGCCGCTCCCGTAGTAACCGGGGCCGTCCGTCACCGTGCACAGCGCGATCCCCTGGTCCCGGGCGCTCTTCATGTAGCCGAACCACACGAACGTCCACGTGGTCTTCCCGCCGGCGGTCAGCTTGATCGGTACCACCGCGGTCACCGGCGGCGTCCCCCGCATCAGGTAGTTGTTAGGCCCCGGCGGCGCCGGCGGCGTGGCGCTGGCCGGCGCCGTCGTCGGCCCGGGGTGGCCGGACCCGTCATGCTGGGCCCGGTTTCCGGTCAGCAGGGCCGCCCCGGCGATGATCACGACGATGGCGGCGGCCGCCGCGACCGGGATCATGAACCGGGTCCAGGCCGGCCCCCAGACGGGCCGCCGTGTCCTGGCCAGGGTCCGTGACCAGGCATCCGGGCTGACTGGTGACTGCCCGGCGCGTTCACGCAGCGCTTCGCGCAGCCGGTCCTCGAGCGTGTTCATGCGTGTTCTCCCAGCGCGGCGGCGAGCGCGGCCATACCCCGGCTCACGTTCGATTTCACGGTGCCCGGCGAGATCCCCATGGCCGCGGCGATCTCGCGTTCGGACAGGTCGAGCCAGTACCGCAAGACGATGGCCTCGCGTCGTCGCACCGGCAGCGCCGTCAGCGCGGCCAGTACCTCCCGGTGATCCTCGTTGTGGATGGCGACCTGCTCGGAGGATTCCTCGGGCCGCGCGGCCGGCGTCCGCAGCCGGACGACGCGCAGGTGGCGGTGCCGGTTGCGGGTCAGGTTGCAGACGGTGGAGCGCACGTAGGCCACGGCGGCGTCCGGGTCCCGCAGCGAGCCGTGCTTCCTGATCAGCCGGGCGAACGCCTCCTGCGCGATGTCCTCGGGGTCGTCGGCCCCGAGCAGGTCGGCCAGCCGGACCATTTCCGGGTACCTGGCCCGGAAGAGCCCGCTGACATCCCCCACCGTGTCGTCGCCGGCGTCAGGACCGGCCCGCAGATTCGCCATGCCAAGGAGACACCAATGCGCGCCGAAGGTTGCGCGGAAGACATACCCGGATCCGGCATGGTGCGGCTCCAGGCTTCCGGATTCGCCATGTTCCTTGTACACCCGAAACTGCGGAAAGGTTGACCGGGACGGGAAACCTGGCTCGTTCGGCCGGCGTCGCGGCGGAACCGGGCACGGCCCGGGCACATATGGCGCGGCCCGGTTGTTATTCATGTGCGATGTAACAGCGGGCGTGGCACCATCGGGGAGGTACGCGCCACCACGATGTCGGAGGACAATGAGCACGGTCTTTGACGAGCAGCCAGATCTCGACCTGGAGGAACGGCACGCGCTGCGGCGGGTCGCCGGGCTCTCCACCGAGCTGCAGGACATCAGCGAGGTCGAGTACCGGGCGCTTCGGCTCGAGCGGGTCGTGCTGATCGGGGTGTGGGCCGAGGGCAGCCTGGCCAGCGCGGAGAACTCGCTGAAGGAGCTGAGCAGGCTGGCCGAGACGGCCGGCTCCGAGGTGCTCGACGGCCTCATCCAGCGCCGCAGCCGGATCGACGCCGCTACCTACGTGGGGTCGGGCAAGGCCCGCGAGCTGGCGGACATCGTGGCCGCGACCGGGGCTGACACCGTCATCTGCGACGGTGAGCTCACCCCGAGCCAGCTGCGCCGCCTGGAAAGCATCGTGCAGGTCAAGGTCGTCGACCGGACCGCGCTGATCCTGGACATCTTCGCCCAGCACGCACGCAGCCGCGAGGGCAAGGCCCAGGTGGAGCTGGCTCAGCTGCAGTACATGCTGCCCCGGCTGCGCGGCTGGGGCGAGTCGCTGTCCCGGCAGGCGGGCGGCCGGGTGGCCGGCGGCGGCGGCATCGGTACCCGCGGTCCCGGCGAGACCAAGCTGGAGACGGACCGGCGGCGGCTGCGGGCGCGCATCTCCCGCCTGCAGAAGGACATCACCGGCATGTCGACGGGCCGCAAGGTCCAGCGCAGCCAGCGGATTCGCCATGACGTGCCGTCCGTGGTCATCGCCGGTTATACCAACGCGGGCAAGTCGAGCCTGCTGAACCGGCTTACCGGCGCCGGCGTGCTGGTCGAGGACGCGCTGTTCGCGACGCTGGACCCGGCTGTGCGCCGGGCCGAGACGCCATCGGGGCGGGCGTTCACGCTGACCGACACCGTCGGGTTCGTCCGGCACCTGCCGCACCAGCTGGTCGAGGCGTTCCGCTCCACGCTGGAGGAGACGGCCGAGGCCGACCTCATCATCCACGTGGTGGACGGGTCCGACGCCGAGCCGGAGGCGCAGCTCGCCGCGGTCCGCACCGTGCTGGCCGAGATCGGCGCGGCGCACGTGCCGGAACTCGTGGTGGTCAACAAGATCGACGCCGCCGACCCGGTGATCCTGCAGGGCCTGCGCGCGCGGGAGCCGGGCAGCCTCAGCGTCTCCGCCCGGACCGGGGCCGGCCTGACCGCGCTGCTTGACGCCGTCGAGTCGGCCCTGCCGCGGCTCGACGTCCAGGTCCGGGTCACCGTGCCGTACAGCCGCGGCGACCTGGTCGCGCGGGCCCACGCCGAGGGCGAGGTGCTGGCCGCCGAGCACGTCGAGAGCGGTACCCTTCTGGAGGCGCGGGTCCCGCCGGGCCTGGCCGCCCAGCTTGAAGCAGCCCAGCTCGAGGCAGCCCCGGCTGAAGCGGTACAGCTCTAGGCGGCCGCGGACAAAAGTGTCCTGGTCCAGGCGTGATAGTCGTCACGTTTGGCGGGTTTTTTATCGCTGACTAAGGGAGCCAAAACCGCGCCAGCGGTCAACGTTCTGCATTTTGCCGAAAGGCTTGTCTGCGGTGGTTGCGGTGCAATAGCGTATCTGAATCGATATGTTGGCTGCCGTACCTGTTCGGCCAGTACCAAGATCGGTACCGACATCATCGCGTGGTGCGCAGCAGTGCTCGTTAAGTGTTCGCCCGGTTACCCGGGGTACACATTTCATGGCAGGTGAACGCTCATGGCTCATGGGGTCACCAGTCCCGGGGGGGACCGCCGGTGACTGTTCGGCTGCTGACCAATATCGGTCGGCTGTGGACTGGCTCGGAGATCCTGAGCAACGCCGCCATCGTGACCGGCGACGACCGCATCGCCTGGGTCGGTCCCTCGGCTGAACTGCCGCAGCGCATCCCCGGGATCATCGATGACATCGTCGACGTGGACCACGTCGAGAACCTGGGCGGCGGCCTGGTCACGCCCGGGCTGATCGACGCGCACAGCCATCCGGTCTACGCGGGCAACCGCTGGGCCGAGCTCGCCATGCGGTCCAACGGCTCGTCGCCCGCGGAGATCAACGCCGCCGGCGGCGGCGTGAACTCGACCGTCACCGTGACCCGGGGCACCGATCCCTGGACGCTCTGCAACGGCGTGCGCCTGCGGCTCAGCCGCTGGCTCCGGTCCGGGACGACCACCCTCGAGGCCAAGACCGGGTATCACCTGACCAGGGACGGCGAACTAGCTGACGTCCGGATGCTGCGCGGGCTCGAAGGCGAGCCGGGCATGCCGCGGATCCACGTCACGTTCATGGCCGCGCACGCGGTACCGCCGGAGTTCTTCGGCCGCCGCTCCGACTACATCGACGCGGTCAGCTCCTGGTGCGCCGACGCCGGCGCGGTGGGCGCCGACAGCGTCGACGTGCTGTGCGAGAAGGGCCAGTTCTCCGAGGACGAGGCGCGCTGGATCCTCAACGCCGGCCGCCGCTCGGGCCTGCTGCCGCGGCTGCACGCCTGCGGCGACTCGCGTACCGGGGCGGCCCGGCTGGCCGCCGAGCTCGGCTGCGCGTCCGCCGACCTGCTGCATCACGCCGACGACGACGACGTCGCCGCGCTGGCCCAGGCCGGCGTGGCCGCCGTGGTCTGCCCCGGCACGGCCCTGCAGACCAGCGCCCGGCCGCCGGTGCGCGCCCTGCTGGACCGGGGCGTCGCCGTCGCCCTCGGCTCCGACCACACCCCGGGCGGCACCGGCATCACCTCGATGGCCCTGGTCATCTCGCTGGCCGTGTCTTACCTCGGGATGAGCGTCGAGGAGGCGCTGCGGGCAGCCACCATCGGCGGCGCCCACGCGCTGCGCGCCACCGACCGCGGCGCCATGGTCCGCGGCCGGCTCGCCGACATGGTCCTGTGGGACGCCGACCACGAGGGCGCCTTCGTCTGGTCCTACGGCCTGACCCCGCGCCGCGTCTGGCTCGGCGGCGAGCCGATCCCGGCCTAGCCTGCCGCGTCCGTTCGGCGCGCGCGCCGCCGGCATGGCATGCTGCGGTCTATGGCTGCGCGCACTGCGGTAACCCGGGAAACCGCCCCCGTCACGCTCATCGTGGGCGAGGAGGAGTTCCTCGTCGACCGGGCCGTGCGCGACCTGGTCGCGGCGGCCCGTGATGCCGCCTCCGGCGAGGATGTCCACGACACCGAGGGGGCCGCGCTCGGGCCCGGTGAGCTGGCGTCGCTCACCTCGCCGTCGCTGTTCGGCGGCAGCCTCGTCGTCGTGGTCAGGGCCGCCCAGAACGCCGGCAAGGACGTGGCCGCCGAACTGGCCAGGTACGTGCGGAACCCGGCGCCCGACGTGGTCCTGGTGCTGACGCACGCAGGCGGGGCCAAGGGCAAGGAACTGCTGGCCGCGACCAGGGGCTCCGGCGCGCGGGTGATCGAGTGCCCGAAGGTCACCCGGTTCGCCGAGCGGCTCGACTTCATCCGGTCCGAATTCCGCCGCGCGGGTGCCCGGGCCGACGACGGCGCGGCCCGGGCGCTGCTCGACGCGGTGGGTTCGGACCTGCGGGAGCTCGCCGCCGCCTGCGACCAGCTGGCCACCGATGCGCAGGACGCGGGGGCCGGCATCGACGAGACGGTCGTGGCCCGCTACTACCGCGGCCGGGCCGAGGCGACCGGGTTCACGGTTGCCGACCGGGCGGTGGAGGGTAACCTCGCGCAGTCGCTCGAGCAGCTGCGCTGGGCGCTGGCCACGGGCGTGTCCCCGGTCCTGATCTGCAGCGCGCTGGCGCAGGGAGTCCGGCTGCTCGGCCGGGTCGGATCCGCGCCCCGCGGCGCCAGCAGCGCGTCGCTCGCGGCCGAGGTCGGCGCGCCGCCGTGGAAGATCGACCGGGTCCGCCAGCAGCTCCGCGGCTGGCACCCGGACGGCATCGCCCGCGCCCTGCACGCCGTCGCCGAGGCCGACGCCCAGGTCAAGGGCGAAGCGGTCAGCGCCGCCTACGCCCTGGAACGGGCCATCCGCCGCATCGCCGCCGCCCGCACCACCCGCAACGACTGAACCTCCGCCCCCGCCACCCGCGAGGACTGAATGCCGCCCGAGCCATCCGCGTGAACGTCATTCGCGTGAACGCTGCCCGCGGCGACCGAACGCCACCCCCCTGCCCGCGACGAGCACCAGCCCCGAATCGCCCAAGCTACCCGTGCCCTGCACGATGCCGATGCGCTCCCCGGAAATAACACGGTGGATCCGGCTTATCCGGTGGATTTTGGCAACCCTGGGGTACCGGATCCACCGCGTAACCCGGATCCACCGCGTTAAACGGAGGCGACCCTCCAGCCTGGCCACGACCCCGGCCGGCCGGGCATCACGACCCAGCCCCAGCGGGCATCACCAGACATCAGGGAACGACAAAACGATCGTTCGTCAGTCCGTGCCGCTGAGAGCGGCCAGAACCGACGAACGATCGTGCCGTTCGAACCGCGGCTAGCTGGCCTGCAGCTCGGCGAAGCGCTTGGCGATGGCCGACTTGCGGTTCGCCGCCTGGTTCTTGTGGATGACACCCTTGCTGGCCGCCTTGTCGAGCTGGCGGCAGGCGACCCGCAGCGCGGTGCCGGCGTCGTCGAGGTTCCCCGCGTCCGCGGCCTCGCGGAACTTGCGGACCGAGGAGCGCAGCGTCGACTTCGCGGCCTTGTTCCGCTGGTGCGCCTTTTCGTTTTGCTTGTTGCGCTTAATCTGAGACTTTATGTTCGCCACGCGTGAGAGTCCTTCAGGGTTGGCTGGAAGTGCCGCGACGAAATAGCTTATCCGAGCCGCGACCCCAGAACCAACCGAAGGACTCAAACCGACGAGTCCGGCGAGGGCAATGGGCCGGACGTGGGATCATGGAACGTCCGGGCCGCTAGCCGGCCTGGGACCTCCGGGCCGCTAGCCGGCCCGGGACCGCAAGGCCGCTAGCCGGCGAGAAACCCGAACGGATGCGCGTGTCACCACCTACCCCCACCAGCCAGCCGGCCCAGAAGAACCGGCCTGGCCAGGCGGTCCGCAACACCCCGGCCCACACCGATCAGGCCGTGATCAGGAACTTCTGCATCATCGCGCACATCGATCACGGCAAGTCGACGCTGGCCGACCGGATGCTGCAGTACACCGGCGTGGTGGAAGGCCGCCAGATGCGGGCGCAGTACCTGGACCGGATGGACATCGAGCGCGAGCGCGGCATCACGATCAAGAGCCAGGCCGTGCGGCTCCCCTGGACGAGCGGTAACGAGCAGTACGTGCTCAACCTCATCGACACCCCCGGCCACGTGGACTTCACCTATGAGGTCTCCCGCAGCCTGGCCGCCTGCGAGGGCGCCGTGCTGCTGGTCGACGCGGCCCAGGGCATCGAGGCGCAGACGCTGGCCAACCTGTACCTGGCGCTCGACGCCGACCTGAAGATCATCCCGGTGCTGAACAAGATCGACCTCCCGGCCGCCCAGCCCGATCGCTACGCCGCCGAGATCGCCGGCATCATCGGCTGCGACCCCGGCGAGGTCCTCCGCGTGAGCGCCAAGACCGGCGAAGGCGTGGAGCACCTGCTGCACGAGATCGTCCGGCTGATCCCGCCGCCGGCCGGCGATCCGGACGCCCCGGCCCGGGCGCTGATCTTCGACTCGGTCTACGACACCTACCGCGGCGTCGTCACCTACGTGCGGGTCGTCGACGGCCGGCTGACCCGGCGCGAGCGCAGCCTGATGATGTCCACCGGCGGTGCCCACGAGACCCTCGAGGTGGGCGTGATCGCGCCGGAGCCCACGCCGAGCGAGGGCCTGGCCGCGGGCGAGGTCGGCTACCTCATCACCGGCGTCAAGGACGTCCGGCAGGCCCGCGTCGGCGACACGGTGACCAGCTCCGCGCACCCCGCGAAGGAGGCACTGGCGGGCTACTCCCACCCCAAGCCGATGGTCTTCTCCGGCCTGTACCCGGTCGACGGCGACGACTACCCGGACCTGCGGGACGCGCTGGACAAGCTCCGGTTGAACGATGCCGCGCTGGTCTATGAGCCGGAGACCAGCCTCGCGCTCGGGTTCGGCTTCCGCTGCGGCTTCCTCGGCCTGCTGCACATGGAGATCGTCCGCGAGCGCCTGGAGCGGGAGTTCGACCTGTCCCTGATCTCCACCGCGCCGAACGCCGTGTACCGCGTCGTCATGGACACCGGCCAGGAGCTCCGGGTGACCAACCCGAGCGACTTCCCGGGCGGCAGCGAGCCGGGCAAGGGCAAGGTCGACCGGGTCTACGAACCGGTGGTGCGCGCGACGGTCATCTCCCCGTCCGACTACATCGGCGCGATCATGGAGCTGTGCCAGAGCCGGCGCGGCATCCTGCTTGGCATGGATTACCTGTCCGCGGACCGGGTGGAGATCCGCTACACGCTGCCGCTGGCCGAGATCATCTTCGACTTCTTCGACCAGCTCAAGTCGCGCACTCGCGGCTACGCCTCACTCGATTACGAGCCCGACGGCGAGCAGCAGTCCGACCTGGTCAAGGTGGACATCTTGCTGCAGGGCCAGCCGGTGGACGCGTTCAGCCAGATCGTCCACGCCGACAACGCCCGCGAGTACGGCCTGTCGATGACCGCGAAGCTCAAGGAGCTGATCCCGCGCCAGCAGTTCGAGGTGCCGATCCAGGCGGCCGTCGGCGCGCGCATCATCGCCCGCGAGAACATCCGCGCGCTGCGCAAGGACGTGCTGGCCAAGTGCTACGGCGGCGACATCACTCGGAAGCGCAAGCTGCTGGAGAAGCAGAAGGAAGGCAAGAAGCGGATGAAGACGATCGGGCGCGTCGACGTTCCGCAAGAGGCCTTCGTCGCGGCCCTGTCCACCGGCCCCGGCGACAAGAAGCCACGCTAAACCCCAAAAGATTTATACCGAACGAGGCAGGCGCGTCCTACGCCTTTCCGCCCGCTCTGGTAATGAACGGGGCCAGCTCGGCTTGCTGGAAGGGGTGCAGCTGAGCCGGCTGGAACCCGGGGGCCTGCTGAATCTGCACCTGCTGGAACGGTATCGGCCCGGCATGCGCGGTCGCGATCGCGGTGACCAGCGCGGCCAGCGTGAAAATCACCAGCGCGGTGATGACCAGGGCCGCGGCCGACTGCCAGCTGGCGGCCGGCTCCGCGCCGGGCGGCACGGCCGGGTTCCCCGGCTCCCACGGCACGGCCGGAAGGCCTGCGGAGCAGGGGAGCGGGCCGGCCGGCAGGTCGGCGGTCAGCCGCCACAGGTCGGCGTACGTGCGGGCCGCGTAGGCCCGGGCGATCCGGTCGTCGAGTTCGTCCTGGCTGAGGCGGCCCTCGGTGAAGCCCGCCCGGAGCACGCCGACCGCCCGCTCGCGATCCGCGCTGCCCGCCAGCCAGGCTGGATTCATCCCGGGATAAGGCAGATATGCCTGACCTGGACCGTATGCCACCTGAGCCTCCTGCGGATGCCTCTTACGAGTGTAGACGTGCGAGGGGCGCCTGGAGTGCCAAAGAGCGGTAAGGCATCTCGCGCGGCTACGAGGCGAGCGCGCTGATGAGGTTGTCGTAGGCCGTGCCGAACTGGGCCATTTCCTGGACGACGCCGGACGACCGCAGGGTGCTGTCGTACTGGCCGGCCGAGGTAGCCGCGCCCAGTTCGGCGAAGGTGGCCGCCGTGCTCGACGCCGTCGTGATCAGCCTGGCCCTGGCCGCGGCCGCCGGCGACGGCACCGAGATGGTCTGGAGCACGTCCCCGTACGTGGTGAGCGCGTTGGCCATCGTGCGGTCCAGGCTCGTGACGCACGTCAGTTCGCCGTGGCCCGCCGTCAGCTGGGACGAGTAGTCGTTCAGCGTGGCGCGCACCGGGACGGTGGCCGCCGTAGGGAGGCAGCCCGCCAGCTCACGAACTGGAAGATGGTGAGCGCGCCGTACCCGATGAGCCGGACCGGGTAGTCCGCGTCGTCGAGCGCGAACGGCGGGTACACGTCGGTCAGCAGGTAGAGGTAGGCGTACACGCGAGCGAGCCAGCGCAGGTAGCCGGTGAGGAAGTCAGCCGCGAAGACCGGCAGCCGCCCGGTGAACAGGGCGCCGAACCAGCCGATCACCGTGACCACGAAGGCCGCGACCCGGGCACCCACAAGACGATGAGCTGCGGGATGGCCATCAGCAGCCGGAACAGGACGGTCACCCGGGACTGCGGGACCGGGCCCGCGAACGGGGCTCGCCGTCCCGGGGATGCGAAGGCGTTACCGGGACTAGGGGCCGGTGCCCGTCGACGTGATCACGACGCTCACGATGGACAAGGCGATGAGGATGCCCCAGAAGATCACGGCCATGTAGCCGAGCACCAGGCCGCTGGTCGCCAGGCCGTCGCCGCGCTGACCGGTCTGCCGCATCTCCTTCTTGGCCATGTGCCCGCAGATGATCGCCGGGATCGCGGTCAGGCCCATGGTGAAGAACTCCGCCACGCCCAGCACCAGCGATGCCCGGGCCAGCGAGTTGGTGGAGGCGGGCGGCTGGTACATGGGTACCGGCCAGGCCGTCGGCATCGCCCCGGCGGGCAGGTCGGCGGTCAGCGCCGCCAGCTCGCCGTAGGTCTTGGCGGAGTACGCCTGGCCCATCCGGTGGTTGTATTCCTCCTGGGTCAGGCGACCCTCGGTGAAGCCGGCCTTCAGCACGTCGACCGCTCGTTCCCGGTCCGGCGTCGCCGCCCGCATGCCGGCGTTCATGCCGGGGTTCATCATGCCGGGGTTCATCCGGGCCTGGACCTGGTAGCCGCCCTGCGGGAACGGATAGCCGCCCATCGGGGCGTGGTAGGCGGCCGGCGGGACCTGATACCCGCCCGGCGGGATGTGCGGGGCCGGCGGCCAGGCGTACGAAGCCGCGGGCGGCCCCGGGTACCCGTAGGGCGCGGCGGGTGGGGGGGAAGCAGGAGCGGGCGGGCTGTAGGGGCTGCCCGGCGGGCCGTACGGGACGGCCGGCGACGTGTAAGGAGATGCCGGCGGCTCCGTGGCCGCCTGCCCGGCAGCCGGGGGAGCCGGTGCGGCAGCAGGCGGCTCCTGGGCGGCCGTCGGCGGGACGTCGTCAGCCACGGCCGGCCCCTGCGGGTCGGCGTGCCAGCCGTCCCTCGGGTCCTGGCCCGGCCATTGCGACTCATTACCTGCCAACGATGCCTCCCGTAGACGCGACCCTGGTGCCTCGTGCCTCCCGAAAACCTGGCCCTTTCAGTCTAAGCACCCGAAACGGCATTCTGACCGCTCCGGCACTGACCAGATTGTTACCCAGGTAGCGTGACGGCATGCCTGGCACCCTGCCCGACGGTGAGCCGGTCCCCGCCGCGGGGACGCTGCCGGGGGGCGCGCGGGCCGGACTCGGCCAGCGCCCGTTCGGCCTCTACGTGCACGTACCGTTCTGCAGCACCCGCTGCGGGTACTGCGATTTCAACACCTACACGGCCGCCGAGCTCGGCTCCGGGCCCGCCACGGTATCGCCCGGCAACTACCCGGACCTGGCGATCGCCGAGCTCAGGTTCGCCCGCGAGGTCCTGGCCGGCGCTGACGTTCCCGTCAGCACGGTGTTTTTCGGCGGCGGCACGCCCACCCTGCTCCCGCCGTCCGCGCTGGGGCGCATCCTGCGGGCCATCGACACCGAGTTCGGCCTGGCCCCGGGGGCGGAGGTCACCACCGAGGCGAATCCGGAGAGCGTGGACGCGGCCAGCCTGCACGAGCTGCGTTCGCAGGGCGTGACCCGAATCTCGTTCGGCATGCAGAGCGCGGTGCCCGGCGTGCTGGCCGTCCTGGACCGGGTGCACCGGCCCGGCCGCCCGGCGCAGTGCGCCGCCTGGGCCCGCGCGGCCGGCTTCGAGCACGTGAGCCTGGACCTGATCTACGGGACGCCGGGGGAATCCGCCGCGGACTGGCAGCGCTCGCTGGACGCGGCCGTCGCGGCCGGGCCGGACCACGTGTCCGCGTACGCGCTCACCGTCGAGACGGGCACCCGGCTGGCGGCCCGGGTCCGGCGCGGCGAGCTCGCCGCGCCCGACGATGACGTCCTCGCCGACCGCTACCTGGTGGCGGACGAGACCCTCAGCGCGGCCGGCTACCGCTGGTACGAGATCTCCAACTGGGCCGCCGGCGCCTCCGCGCGATGCGCGCACAACCTGCTGTACTGGACGGACGGCGACTGGTGGGGCATCGGGCCGGGAGCGCACAGCCACGTCGGCGGGACCCGGTGGTGGAACGTGCGGCATCCTCACCGCTTCGCCGGCCGGATCGCGGCCGGGGTCAGCCCCGGCCAGGCCCGGGAGATCCTGTCCGAAAACGAGCGGCAGCTGGAGCGCGTCATGCTGCTCGTCCGCCTCGCCGAGGGATGCCCGGTCGGGGTGCTCGGCCCGGCGGGCCAGGCGAACGCGGAGTCGGTGGTGGCCGACGGCCTCGCCGAGCCCGCTGCCCTGGCGGACGGCCGGATCGTGCTCACCCGCCGCGGCCGCCTGCTAGCCGACGCCGTGACCCGCAAGCTGACCGAACCTTACTGACCAGGCCTTACTGAGCGGGCCTGGCCGGCCGGGCTGAGCTCACGATGCGGGCGCAGATCCAGCCGGGCGCCTGGTACTCCTCGCCGCGGCTGGCCGCGCCGACCCCGCGGATGAGGTACCGCAGCATCGACGCCCAGACCCGACGGCGACCGGGAGCGCCACGCCCACCGCGACCGTGACGCTGTCCAGCGTCAGCAGGCCGCCGAGGATCAGGCAGCACACCGCGTACAGCGCCCCGGTCAGCGAGAGGTTCACCGCCGCGGCCGCGTGGTACCGCAGGAACGGCGAGCGGCGGGCCCGCAGCGCGTAGACGGCCAGCGGGATGACCGGGCCGAGGACGATCGCCCCCAGGTAGCCGAACGTCGCCGAGCTGATCTCGCGATCGGAGTCCGGTGCTATCACCACTACGCGCTCCCCGGCATGGTGACGAAATCGATCAGCTCCTCGACCCGGCCGAGGAGCACCGGCTCGAGGTCGGCGAAGGTGTTCACCGAGCGCAGGATGCGCTTCCAGGCGGCCGGCACGTCGGCCGGCCAGCCGATGCGGCGCAGCACGCCGTCCTTCCAGGACTCGCCGCGCGGCACGTCCGGCCAGGCGGCGATGCCGACCGCCGCGGGCCGCACCGCGGCCCAGATGTCGATGAACGGGTGCCCGACGATCAGGACGTCGGGGGAGCGCACGCTGGCCGCGATCTTCGTCTCCTTGGAGCCCGTCACCAGGTGGTCGACGAGCACGCCGAGACGCCGGTCCGGGGTGGGGGAAAAGCTCCTGACGATGGCGGGCAGGTCGTCGATGCCCTCCAGGTACTCGACCACGACGCCGACGTCGCGCAGGTCGTCGCCCCAGATCTTCTCCACCAGCTCGGCGTCGTGCTTGCCCTCGACGTAGATCCGGCTGGCCCGGGCGACCTTGGCCCGCGCCCGCTCGGCCGCGGGCGCGGCCACGGAGCCGGAGGCCGTCCTGGCCGGCCCGGCGGGCTGGCCCGCGGGGGGCGGCGGGACGAGCGTGACCGGTTTGCCGTCGATCAGGAACGCCGCCGGGGTCAGCGGGAAGACGCGCCGCTTGCCGTGCCGGTCCTCCAGCGTGACGGCGCCCTTCTCGTAGCCGACCACCGCGCCGCAGAACCGGCCTTCGGAGTCCTCGACCACCAGGCCGCGCTCCGCCTCGACCTTCGGCACCTCCCGCTGGCCGGGTCGCCGCCGCCTGGTCTCATTGTCCGCAGCGAGCACGTCGGCGCCGTATTGCCTGCTCCGCACCGGTATCTCCTCCGCTCGGATGCGTACCGACCGGCCCTGCCCGGCCGGCCGGCCTGACCCTGCCGGGCCGCGAACGTAGCCGTACCTGCGCGTCAGCGTAGCGGAGGAGACGCCGGCCGGGCCGCCGCCGACACGCGCTATCGCGGCTCGCGCCGGCCGGGTTACCATCGGAATACGGGTCATACCCAGGGCGGCCTCGCGGACAGCCGGGCCCGGGCATGGCCGGGCGGCCGTTCGCCTCGCTGTCGCGCGCCGGGAACTTGCTAGACGCACTAGACTTAGCACTCGGGATCTACGAGTGCCAAGGAGGTGAACGCGTGCTCGACGAGCGGAAGCTGACCGTGCTCCGTGCGATCGTCGAAGACTACGTGTCCACCACTGAACCGGTGGGATCGAAGTCGCTCGTCGACCGGCACCACTTCGACGTGTCGCCGGCCACGATCAGGAACGACATGGCCGTGCTCGAGGAGCAGGGCTTCATCGCGCAGCCGCACACCAGCGCCGGCCGGGTACCGACGGACAAGGGCTACCGGCTCTTCGTCGACCGGCTGTCCAGCGTCAAGCCGCTGTCGGTCGCCGAGCGGCGCGCGATCGAGACGTTCCTGGCCGGCGCGTACAGCCTCGACGACGTGGTCACGCGGACGGTCAGGCTGCTGGTCCAGCTGACCCGCCAGGTGGCGGTGGTGCAGTACCCGTCGCTCACCCGGTCCGCGATCCGGCACATCGAGCTGGTCCCGCTCGCCCCGCAGCGGCTGCTGCTGGTGCTCATCACCGACACCGGGCGGGTCGAGCAGTGCACCGTCGAGCTGCCCGAGCCCTGGGATGACGATTCGGTGTCCCACGTCCGGGCCGTCGTGAACACCTGCCTGGGCGGGCATAAGCTATCGGACGCCGCCGCGATGGTCTCCGACCTGGCCGAGCGGATCCCGGCCGGCGAGCGCGTCAACGCCAACGCCGTGCTCGCAGTGCTGCTGGCCAGCCTGGTCGAGCGGAACGAGGAGAAGATCGTCTTCGGTGGAGCCGCGAACCTGGCCGCGCACGACTTCAGCAAGGGGCTGCGGGAAGTGCTCGAGGCCCTGGAAGAACAGGTGGTGCTGATGCGGCTCCTCGGGGAGACGACCGAGCCTGCCATCCTGACGGTCAGGATCGGCACCGAGAACGAGGTGGCCGGCCTGCAGTCCACGTCCGTGGTGTCCACCTGGTACGGGAACGCGGATCAGCCGCTGGCCAAGCTCGGCGTGCTCGGCCCGACCCGGATGGACTACCCGGGCACCATGGGCGCGGTCCGCGCGGTGGCCCGGTACGTCGGCCAGATCCTGGCGGAGTCCTAGTGGCGGCCGACTACTACGCGTTGCTCAAGATCCGCCGGGACGCGACGCAAGACGAAGTGAAGCGGGCCTACCGGCGGCTGGCCCGGGAACTGCACCCGGACGTGAACCCCGACCCGGAGACCCAGGAGCGGTTCAAGGAGATCACCCAGGCGTACGAGGTGCTGTCGGATACCGACAAGCGCCGGATGTACGACATGGGCATGGATCCCTTCGCCCCCAGCACCGCGGGCGCCGGGGCCGGCGGGTTCGGCGCGGGCTTTAACCCGCTCAACGACCTGCTCGACCAGTTCTTCGGCGCGGCGGGCGGCGGCGGCGCCGCGTCCCGCGGGCCGCGCAGCCGGGCTCAGCGCGGCCGCAATGCCACGATCAGGATCGAGCTGGAGCTGGCCGAGTGCTCGTTCGGCGCCACCCGCGAGCTCACCGTCGACACGGCCGTGGTCTGCCCCACCTGTTCCGGTGAGGGCACCGCGCCGGGCACGCACCCGCAGACCTGCGACATCTGCGGCGGGCGGGGCGAAGTCAGCCAGGTGACCCGCTCCTTCATCGGCCAGGTCATGATGGCCCGGGTCTGCCCCGGCTGCGGCGGGTACGGCACCGTGCTGGTCCGGCCCTGCCCGGAATGCGACGGCGACGGCCGGGTGCGGACCAGGCGGACGATCAAGGTACGGATCCCGGCCGGCGTCGAGGACGGCACGCACATCCAGCTGGCCGGCGAGGGCGAGATCGGCCCGGGCGGCGGCCCGCCCGGCGACCTGTTCCTGGAGATCGTCCAGCGTCCCCATGCCATCTTCGAGCGGCAGGGCGACGACCTGCACTGCACGGTGACGATCCCGATGGTGGCCGCCGCGCTGGGAGCCACCCTGTCGGTGGAGAGCCTGGACGGCCCGGCCGACATCGACATCCGCCCCGGCACCCAGTCCGGCCAGGTCATCCCGCTCTACGGCCAGGGTGTCAAGCACCTGAACGGCAACGGGCGCGGCGACCTCGTCATCCACGTGACCGTCGAGACGCCCAGCAAGCTGGACGCGGAGCAGGAGAAGCTGCTGCGCGACCTGGCCAAGCTGCGCGGCGAGGAAGCGCCGCCCGGCCGGTTCGCGCCCGGCTCGCAAGGATTCTTCTCCCGGCTGCGCGACGCGTTCAACGGGCGGGCCTGACCCAAGGCAGCGAGGCATAAAAGGTGCAGCCGCCTGTCTTCCTGGCCGATCGCGCGGCGCTGGAATCCGGCGTCGTCGTCCTGTCCGGCGCCGAGGGCCGGCACGCGGCCACCGTGCGCAGGCTCCGCCCCGGTGAGCGCGCCGATGTGGCCGACGGCGCCGGCCTGGTGGCGGAATGCGTCGTGGCCGGGCCTGCCCGCGGCGGGGCCGGCGGCCTCGAGCTCACCGTGCTGGCCCGGCGGCAGGAGCCCCGCCCGGACCCGGCGATCACCGTCGTCCAGGCGCTGCCGAAGGGCGACCGGGGGGAACTGGCCGTCGAGGAGATGACCGAGGTGGGGGTGGACCGCATCGTGCCGTGGGCCGCGGCCCGCTCCGTCCCGGTGTGGCAGGGCGCCCGCGGGGAGCGCTCGCTGGGCAAGTGGCGGCTGACCGCCCGCGAGGCCGCTAAGCAGTCCCGCCGCGCCTGGCTACCCGAGGTGACGGGGCTCGCCGCGACCGCGGACGTGGCCAAGCTGGCCGCGGAGGCCGCCTGCGCGATCGTCCTCGAGCCCGGCGCGGCCGTCAGCCTCGGCCGCCTCAGCCTCCCGGAATCGGGAGACCTGCTGATCGTGGTGGGCCCGGAGGGCGGCATCACGGACGGGGAGGGCGCGGCCTTCCAGGCGGCCGGAGCCACCGGCTGCCGGCTCGGGCCGACCGTGCTACGGACTTCCACCGCCGGGACGGTGGCGGCCGCGATCGTGCTGACCCGGTCTGGACGGTGGTCCTGACCGCCGTCCGGCCGGTCCTAATGAGGACGTCGTGGGCCCGGTGGTGGCCGTGGTGTCGCCCTGGCCTCCGGCACCGGGTGAGCCGCTGCCGGTCGGGCTGACGTCCGTGCTCCCGGACGAAGGCAGGCTCGACGTCGGGGCGGAGGACACCGACGAGGGCGGCGTGGCGACGCTGGAACTGCCTGACGCGGGCGCCGACGTGGAGACCGCGGGCCTGGCCGTCTTAGCCGGCGTGGAGCTAGCCGGGCAAGACGGGGAACTGGCCGCCCGGCCGGGCTTCTTGCTTCCCGTCGCGGTGGCGGTGGCCGTCCCGCTGGCGGTGCTGCTGGCGCTGCTGCTCGCCGTGGCCGTCGCGGTCGCGGTGGCGGTTCCGGTGGCAGTCCCGGTCGCGGAGGCGCTGTCGCCGGGACTCACGCTCGTGCCGCCGCTGCCGGTGCTGACGCTCGCACTGCCGCTGGCCGGGACGGTGCCCGAACCGGTCGGCGGCACGGTCGGCTCCGCCTTGGCCGACTTGGCGGACTTGGACGCGCTGGCCGACGAGGTCGGCGACAGGCAGGCGGTCGCCCGCGCGCTGCTCTGGCTGGCCGACGAACTAGCGGGACCAGCCCCGCCGCTGCTCGCCGATCCCGCGGCACTACCCGCCCCGTTCAGGCTCGGCGTGCCCTGGCTGGGGCTCGAGGAAGAGGTAATCCCCACCGCCGAACTGAGCGAGACGACGGCCTCGCGCAGCGGGGGCAGCGCGAGGACGACACCGATGGCGAACACCGCGCAGGCCCCCGCCAGGATCGGCCTGAGCAGCCCGTCCCGCCAGTCTCGCGGCCGGCCCTGGCCGCGACCGCCGCGGGCGGAATCGTCTCCGCCTCGCCCGCCGTTCCACAGGCCGGCCAGGAAACCCCCCCGGGCGGCCGCACGCCTGCTGACGTGAGCAGGCCCGGACCGCACCCGCGCGCGGATGCGCTCCAGCCCGTCCGGACGCGGCTCGACCTGATCCGCGGCAGCATGCAGCGCCCGGCGCAGGTATTCCCCGAATTCCATGGGATCGGGTCCTTGCGGCGGCATGCCGTCGAATCCAGATCTGGTCATTACTCGTGCTCCAGGGCCGCGCGCAGGGCGGACATGCCGCGCGCGGTATGGCTCTTGACCGCGCCCCGGCTGATCCCCATGGCGGCGGCGATCTCGGCCTCGGACAGGTCGGCGTAGTAGCGCAGCACGATGGCCTCGCGCTGACGGTCGGGCAGGTGCCGCAGGGCGGCGACGACGGCATGGCGTTCGAGCAGGACCAGGGCGCCGTGCTCGGCGCTGGGCATGTCCGGCGGGGCCTTCTGCAGGTTCTTGTCGACCACGGTGCGGTGCCGCAGCACCGACCGGGACCGGTTCACCACCGCCTGCCGCAGGTACGCCAGCGCC
>JAICWX010000467.1 GCA_025934635.1 Streptosporangiaceae bacterium
ACCGGGAGGGGGCCCCCGAACGGCGGTACGGCGGGCGCGTGTTCCGGGTCGGCGACAAGGTCACCCAGCTGCGGAACAACTACGACAAGGGCGCGGCCGGCGTCTTCAACGGCACGACCGGGGTGGTGACCGGCCTGTCGCCCGAGGACCACTCGCTCACCGTCCGGACGGACGAGGACGAAGAACTCGCCTACGACTTCGACGAACTGGACGAGCTCGCGCACGCGTACGCGGTCACGATCCACCGGTCACAGGGATCGGAGTACCCGGCCGTCGTGATCCCGCTGACCACCAGCGCGTGGATGATGCTGCAGCGCAACCCGCTCTGCACCGGCATCACCCGCGCCAAGAAGCTCGTCGTCCTCGCCGGCTCACGCCGCGCGCTCGCCGCGGCGGTCCGCACGGCGGGCGCCGGCCGCCGCCACACGGCCCTGGCCCACCGCCTCCAGGCCGGCTGAAAGCCGCTCCGGGCATCGTCTCGCGGCGGGCATGTCATGGATGCTGACCGGTTCGCCTGGCCAGTTCGGTGTCGATGGCACCGATATGCGCCAGGATCGGCGCGCGGGCCGGGGAGTCGGGCCGGATCAGGGCCAGGTTCGCCGCCAGCTCGCGCCGGGTGCGCTCCAGCTCGCCGGCGGTCAGCCCGCTGACATCGCGCGGGCGGCCTGGTTTCCGGGGCGGTCCGGCTTGAATGCGTGATTGCCGGACGGCGTGCACCGCGGCCAGCTCGCGCTGGACGTCGTCGCGGATGGGGGCGTCAGTGCCCAGGGCCTTGAGGCACCGCTCTAGCTGGTTGCCGTAAAGGTCCAGCTCGTGGACACTGAGCTGACTTACTGAGCGGCGGTATCCCTGGGCCGCCACAGCCACGACAGTGTCCGGCTGGCATGCCGCGGGGATGTCCTGATCAGGCACGGGCGGCCAGCCTGGTTCGGTCATCCTGCTCGGCTATCACGGCGGCCAGCCTGGATTGCAGGCCAATGCGTGCCGGGGGGACAGGGCACTGTTTGTCGAAGAACGCGATGGCATTCTCCAGTTCACGGCGGTAGTCGCGTAGTTCGTAGGTCGTCAGCTCGGACAGCTTGTGCTTGGGCTTGTCGACGGCGGGGATTGCCTCTGCAATCGAAGTTCCGGGCTTTGCTGCGATAGCGGGCATCGGCGTGTTCCTAATGTTTTTGGCGACATGATCTCGAGGTCTAACGTGCCAGACCGCGCATACGGTGGGAAAGTAACTAGCGACGCACTGTGAGACGGTGCCGTCCGAGACGCGTACGTGCAGCTTGGGCTACCCGAGTGGAGAGGCCATGTCCGAAGTGAAAACCACGTCCTTGGCGACGTTTGCCGTGCAGCTGCGCGCGTGGCGTAAGAAGATGAACTGGACTCAAGTGGAGCTTGGGGACAAGCTCGGTTACTCCGCGTCGCTGGTTAGCGGTGTTGAAACCATGGATAAACCGCCCGCGTCAGATTTCGCCAAGGCGTGTGACAGCGTCTTCGGTACTCCCGATACTTTCATCGCACTGCAAGAGCTCGTGGCCCGGGAGGCATATCCCGCTTTCTTCGCGCCGGTCGTCCCGTTTGAGCAGGAGGCTGCCCGTATTCACGGGTGGGAGCTGGGTGCCATCCCCGGGCTGCTCCAGACCGAGGACTACGCACGGGATCTCATCAGGGTCAGCAGGCCGATGGACAGTGACGCAGCGATCGACCGGCTGGTTACCGCGCGGATGGCACGACAGGTCATCCTGAGCCGGGAAGATCCGCCGGTCTTGTGGTACGTCCTCGATGAGGGGGTCTTGCGCCGCCTAGTCGGCGGCCGGGCTGTGATGGATGTCCAAATCGATCGGGTGATCGAAGCCGCGAGTACGCCAGGTATCGTGATCCAGGTGCTGCCGTTCACGGCTGATCACGCTGGGACGGACGGTCCAATCTCGATATATGAGTTCGCGAATACTCCTTCCGTTTGTTATACGGAGTGCTACAGCGGCGGGAGGATCGTCGAGGCGCACGCGGAGGTAGTCGAACTTACGACTGTGATGAGCTTGCTCCGTGCTTCCGCACTGCCGCCACGCGAGTCCCATGAGCTGATTCGTCAGATACGGAGAGAGATCAATGAGCGATAGTCCGCGCTGGCGCAAGTCCAGTTACTCAGGTGGCCAAGGCGGCAACTGCGTCGAGGTCGCCGGCCGCGACGGCATGATCCTGGTGCGAGACACCAAGGACCACGGTCACGGCCACGTTCACCGATTCACCCCGGCGTCGTGGCGCGCCTTCGTGGCGGCCCTGCGAAGCCGGGAAGCGGGCCCGGACCAATCCGGCCGTCTGCCGTAAGGCGGCAGCGTACACGGCCTGGTCCGTGCCGCCGTGGTGCTCGGTGGTACAGGCGATGTCACCCGCCAGGCCGTTCGGCCGCGGGTGACCCCGCCGCTTGGGGCCCGGGCCGGAGACCGGTACCGGCCAGGTGACCGGATGCTTGCCGATGCCGGTCCGGCCGGTGTCATGCGGCGTGGGCAGCGTCCGGGCTGCGAGGTTGACCGACAGCAGCACTCCACCGCGGGATAGGTCCACGAGCCGAGCCTAGAGCCGCCGCTCCGCCGCTGGCCAGGCATTAACTCACGGTGCCGGCCGACTGTGCCTTCGGGGCGATGCCGCCGTAGACGCGCAAGTCGTCCTCGAAGTACGGGTCCGCCTCGCGCAGCCGGTCGTGATCGCAGCAGACACAGCCTCCGGTCATGGGACCGTTCTGCTCGCCGGCCGGGACGGGCAGACGAATTGAGCCGCCGCCTCGCCGTCACCTGAGCTGACAGGTTGCCGGCGCGGGAACGAGCTCGCGCCGCTGGACGACTTCGGGCGGCGGGACCTCGGCGCGCTGAACATCGAGTTCCGCGCCGAAGGCGGCTGGCAGGCCGCCTGACTGACTGACCAGGTCAGCGAGCCGATCCGGGACGCGCCACGCTCCGGCCCGGGCGACCGGGCCGGAGCGTGACGCATCATCGGTGGCTACGCGGTGATCCGTGAGCCGGCCGGGTCAGCCGACTGGGGTGAGCTCGAAGCCGACATTCTGCCCCGAGCTGTTGATGGTGGCGTTGCCGACGATCACGCCGCTGTTGTTGATCCCGTTGGCGAGCTTCAGCGTCACACCGGAGCCGGCCGGGATCAGCGTGTTCAGGTCGACCGAGTGCCCGCCGGCGAAGGCGAACGCGTTGCCGTTGCCGTCCCCGCCGACGATCACGCCGGCATCGTTGACCGCCTTGGCCTTGGCGTCGTTGTTGGTTTCGCCCGGCACCTTGAGGTCGATCACCTTGCCGTTGACGAACTCGACCGCGTGCTCGTTGAAGTCCGCCGCGCTGATCGAGGCGCCCACGGCCAGGCCGGCCGAGTTGACCGCGAGCGCCCGGGTCTGGAAGCTACCCGGCAGCCCGCCGAGCTGGGTGATCTTTCCGTTCTGCCATTGCACGGCGACCTCGTTGTCGGCGCTGTTCACCGCGCTGCCGACGATCAGGTTGTTGTTGTTGACCGCGATCGGGTTGGTGTTCGTGCTGCCTGCCGCGCCGCCGCCGCCCGGCAGCCCGGGAAGCTTGGTGGCGGTGCCGCCCTGGACGGTCAAGCCGTCGGCGAAGCTCCCGACGGTAGCCGCCACCACGGTCAGGCCGTGATCGTTGATCCCGTTCGCGACCGTGTCGGCGCCCTGGAAACCGAGGGCGCGGTCGATCACCGGCTCAAGATCGGTCGGCGTCCTGCCGCCCGGCCATTCGACGGCGTGCGTAAGGTTGTCGGTCGAGTTCGAGGTGAAATCGCCGACTACGTCACCGTTGTTGTTGATCGTCTCGGGGAACGGGATCGAGCCGGTCATGGCGTTGCCCGGCTGGCCGAGGAACGTCGCGGTGCCGGCCCCGGCAGGCAGCACGAAGCCCGCCTCCTGCCCGGCCAGGTCGCCGGTGCCGAAGACCTCGCCGTTGTTGTTGATGCCGAAGACGGCGGTCTGCGCGCCGGTGATCGTGCCCGCCTTGATCAGAGTGAGCTTGTAGGCGGTGGCGATCCCGCCTGCCGTGGCCGCCTGCGCGGGAGCCCCGAGCGCCGGGCCGGCCGTCATCACCGTTCCGAGAGCCAGCGCGCCAGCGACAAGGAGCCGGCGACGTGGTTTCGTCATGGATGTTCTTCCCCTTCGGTAGCCGGATCTATCTACTAAGACAGTTAGTAGAACGGCATACACGGAAGAGCGCTTCCCTAGTCAGAGTGCGACCTGAATCACATCATTTACTATGAACCATAGTAGCGAGCATGCGGAGGCGGCGCTCCGGCGAGCCTGCAGGCCGCCTGCTCCGCCGGCGAAGAAGGCCAGGAGTCCGGGCGCCGGGTGTATCGCGTTACTCAGGTTCGCCACGACGACGACGATCACGGTCAGCGACAGCAAAGCCGGGAGAACACCCGCCCATGCCAGCGAGCGAGGCGAACGGCGCCACCGCGTCCTGGACATTGACCATCACCAGTACCGCCGAGGAAACTGACGAACGATCGCCACCAAGGACCCGACCCCTGAACCGATTTGTCTGCAGTTTCGGGCGCTGGAGCACCCGAAACTGCAGACAAAGCCAGATTCTCAGTCCTGCGCCTCATGCCCGACGACGCGCGCGGCCAGCACGATGTCGCCACTCCAGCCGCACGCGCCGCAGTAGCACACGAACACGCGATCCGGCCCGGTCCAGTACTCCGTAACGAGCCCAGCACCCCCGTCGGTCAGCGCCAGCGCCGCCGCGCACCCCGGGCAGTACCGGGGCGCATCCCGCCGGTGCCGCTCCGCATCCACCGGAAACCAGCCCCGGTGAACGTCGCCGCCAACCGGGGCAGACGCCCCGTTCCCGGCCCCGGCCCCAGAAGAAGCCGTCACCCGGCCGCGGCCTTCTTGTTCTCGTGCGCCTTGATATGCAGCTTCTTCAGCGCATCCGCCTGCGGGCTGAACCGGGAAGACGCCCGGTCGATGAACTGGATGGCGAACGACCCGCCCGCGTCGAACTTGTTCTTCTCGCACGGCAGGTCGATGCGCGAACGGTAGTCCCGGTACACGCCCAGCGGGTCTTTCCCCTGGGCCACCAAAGACATGTTCTCCTTGAACATCCGCCGCAGCAGCGTCACCCCGACATCCGAACGTCCCAGGTGCTCCACCGTCCGGTCGGTGATCGGCCCTTGCGTCACCCAGGCCATGATGTCCTGGCCCTCGACGTAGTCCACCCGGTGCCGCCCGTCCGGACCCCAGATCGGAATCTGGTAGTCCGGCACCACGGGCTGCGACGGGTACTCCACCCCCTCCGGCGCGTGCGTCGTGTAGAGCATGAACCGGGTGGTGGTCCGGTCGATCGGCACCCGGATCTGCATCTGCTCGATGTTCGCCCCGCCGACCCGCATGTTGTACGGGAACACCAGCGGGTGGCCGATCTTCCAGTCGTCGTCCTCCTCCGACGCGCCCTCGACCACCCGGCGCTTGATGATGCCCCACTCGAACGCGTCGAAGCCCACCTTGACGTGCTTCTTGCCGAACGAGGCGGGCGC
>JAICWX010000433.1 GCA_025934635.1 Streptosporangiaceae bacterium
CGGCGGTGACATCGGCAGCACGGTCATGCCGCCGACGGTGGCCGGCTACCAGAAGTTCGACCTGTACGAGGCGACCACCAAGACCCAGGGCGACCCGGCCAAGGCCAAGCAGATGCTGTCGGCCTGCGGCAAGCCGAACGGCTTCTCCACCGGTCTGGCCTACCGCAGCGACCGGCCCACCGAGACCCAGGGCGCCCAGGCCCTGCAGCAGGCGCTGTCGGCGGTCGGCATCAAGCTCACCCTGCACGGCTACCCGAGCTCCACGTACTTCTCCAACTTCGCGGGCGTGCCCAAGTACATGAGCTCGCACGGCATCGGGCTCGCCATGGGCGGCTGGGGTGCCGACTGGCCGGACGGGTACGGCTTCCTGAGCCAGCTGGTCAGCGGGCCGTCCATCGTCCCGGCCGGTAACACCAACATCGGGATGCTCAACGACCCGGTGGTCAACAACCTGTTCACCAAGGCCGCGGGCATCACCGACGAAGGCCAGCGGAACGCGATCTGGGGCCAGATCGACAAGCAGGTCATGAAGGACGCGGTGATCGTGCCGATCGTGAACGCCAAGGCGCTCATCTACCGGCCGCCGTCGCTGACCAACGTCTATTTCAACCAGGCCTACCAGCTCAATAACTACGCCGTGGAAGGCGTAACGGGCTAACTGGCCTGCTGGTCAGTAGCACCACCCCGGTCCGTTAGCGAGTGAGGAAAGCGGGTGAGGGTGCCGGTGCCCGGCGGGAGTAACGCCCCGGCCGGGCACCGGCGCACGCCGTGGTTATATTCATCATCCGGCGGCTGATCGGCACGCTCTTCCTGCTGATCGTGGTCAGCATGATCACTTTCGCCATCTTCTTCCTGATCCCGCGGCTGGCCGGGCAGAACACCTACCAGCTCGCCGCCCAGTACGTGGGACGCAACCCCACCCGGCCGGCCGTGCTGGCGGTCGAGCGGCAGCTCGGCCTGGCCGATCCGCTCTACCTGCAGTACGGCCGCTTCCTGCGGGGCATCTTCGTCGGCGCGCACTACCGCAGCG
Organism: Streptosporangiaceae bacterium; assembly: GCA_025934635.1. The sequence goes on from JAICWX010000433.1 coordinate 1,031, forward strand.
GCCCGGACGTCACCTACTGCCCGCCGCCGTGCTTCGGCTACTCGTTCCGCAGCCAGCTGCCGGTGTGGCCGCAGATGATCAGCGATGTCCCCGTGACGCTGTCGCTGGCCATCGGCGCGTCGATCCTGTGGCTGATCGGCGGCGTGTCGATCGGGGTGCTCTCGGCGCTGCGCAAGGGCACGCTGTTCGACCGGTTCTCGATGGGCATCGCGCTGGCCGGGGTGTCGCTGCCGGTCTTCTTCACCGGGCTGATCTCCCTGGAGCTGTTCAGCTACAAGTGGCCCCTGTTCCCGAACGTCCAGTACGTCGCCATCACCGCCAACCCGGTCCAGTGGGCGCGGAACCTGGTGCTGCCCTGGATCGTCCTGGCCTTCCTGTATGCCGCCCTCTATGCCCGGCTGACCCGGGCGGGCATGCTGGAGACGATGAGCGAGGACTACATCCGCACCGCCCGGGCTAAGGGCCTGCCCGAGCGCAAGGTGATCGTCAAGCACGGGCTCCGCGCCGCGCTCACCCCGATCGTGACCATCTTCGGCATGGACCTCGGCCTGCTGCTCGGCGGGGCCATCATCACCGAGGTGACGTTCTCCCTGCACGGCCTGGGCCTGTTCACCGTCCAGGCCGTCAACAACCAGGACCTGCCCGAGATCCTCGGGGTCACCATGCTGGCCGCCTTCTTCATCGTCGTCGCCAACCTCGTGGTAGATATCCTCTATGCCGTGGTCGACCCGAGGGTGAGGTTCTGATGCCGGAGGCCCTGCTAGAGGTCGAGGACCTGCACATCCGCTTCCCGAGCCAGGACGGGGTCGTCCAGGCGGTGGACGGTGTCTCGTTCCGCCTCGAGCGGGGGCGCACCCTGGGTATCGTCGGCGAGTCGGGTTCGGGGAAGAGCGTCACCAGCCTCGGCATCATGGGCCTGCATCACGGCAGCCGCGCGCAGATCAGCGGGCACATCCGGCTGGACGGCGAGGACCTGGTCACCGCGAGTCCGGGCCGGGTGCGCGAGCTGCGCGGCCTCAAGATGGCCATGATCTTCCAGGACCCGCTGTCGTCGCTGCACCCCTACTACACGGTGGGCAACCAGATCATCGAGGCCTACCGGATCCACAACGACGTCAGCAAGAAGGCCGCCCGCCAGCACGCCATCGACCTGCTCGGCCGGGTCGGCATCCCGACCCCCCAGACCCGGGTCGACGACTACCCGCACCAGTTCTCCGGCGGCATGCGGCAGCGGGCCATGATCGCGATGGCGCTGTCCTGCGACCCCGGGCTGCTGATCGCGGACGAGCCCACCACCGCCCTCGACGTCACCGTCCAGGCGCAGATCCTCGACCTGATCTCCAGCCTGCAGTCCGAGTTCGGCTCGGCGGTCATCGTCATCACCCACGACCTCGGCGTGGTCGCCGAGCTGTCCGACGACATCCTGGTCATGTACGCGGGCCGGGTGGCCGAGTACGGACCGGCCGCGGACATCTTCGGCCGCCCGGGCCATCCGTACACCTGGGGCCTGCTCGCCTCGATGCCGCGCCTGGACCGGGACCGGACCACCCGGCTGATCCCGATCCCGGGCACGCCGCCCAGCCTGATCAAGGTCCCGTCCGGCTGCCCGTTCCACCCGCGCTGCCGTTACACCGACCTGACCGAGGGCCGCTGCCCCACCGAGGTGCCGCCGCTGCGCGAGCTGGCGACGCCGGGACACGAGGCGGCCTGCCACCTGACCGCGGCGCAGATGACCCAGAAGTGGGGCGAGCTGGCGGCGGGCGAGGTCCCGGAGGATGCCAGGGCCAGCGCCGAAGCGCACGCGGGAGACTCCTCATGAGCGAGCAGACCCAGACGCCGGCCGCCACCGACGGGGACACCGCGGGCCAGGACGGCGACGTCCTGCTGCAGGTGACCAACCTGGTCAGGCACTTCCCGGTGACCCGGGGCGTGGTGGTCAGGCAGAAGGTCGGGGCGGTCCGGGCCGTCGACGGCATCGACATGTCGGTGGTCAAGGGCCAGACCCTGGGCCTGGTCGGCGAGTCGGGATGCGGCAAGACGACCACCGGCCGGCTGCTGACCCGGCTGGACGAGCCGACCAGCGGCCAGATCGTGATCGACGGCCACGACGTCACCCACCTGCGGCCGGGCCAGATGCGCCCGCTGCGCCGCGAGATCCAGATGATCTTCCAGGATCCCTACTCCTCGCTCAACCCGCGGCATACGGTCGGGGCCATCGTCGGCGCCCCGTTCCGGCTGCAGAAGATCAAGCCGCCCGGCGGGGTCCGGCGCACCGTCCAGGAGCTGCTCGAGTTGGTCGGCCTCAACCCGGAGCACTACAACCGCTACCCGCACGAGTTCTCCGGCGGCCAGCGGCAGCGCATCGGGATCGCCCGCACGCTGGCCCTGCGGCCCAAGCTGATCGTCGCCGACGAGCCGGTTTCGGCGCTCGACGTGTCGATCCAGGCCCAGGTCATCAACCTGCTCGAGGACCTGCAAGACGAGCTGGGCCTGACCTACGTGGTGATCGCGCACGACCTGTCCGTGGTCCGGCACATCGCTGACCGGGTCGCGGTCATGTACCTCGGCAAGATCGTCGAGGTGGCCAGCCGGGACCAGCTCTACGTCAAGCCGCGCCATCCGTACACGGTGGCCCTGCTGTCCGCGGTGCCGGTGCCCGAGCCGCTTACCAGCTCGACCGGGCAGCGGGAACGGCGCGAGCGGATCCGGCTGGAAGGCGACGTGCCGAGCCCGCTGGCCCCGCCGCCTGCCTGCCGGTTCCATACCCGGTGCTGGAAGGCGCAGCCGATCTGCCGGACGCAGGAGCCGCCGCTGGCCGAGCTCATCCCCGGCCACCGGGTCGCCTGCCATTTCCCGGAGAACACGGTGCAGCAGCCCGAGGAGATCAGCCCGCAGCCGCAGTCAGCCGGCTAGGCCGGCCGCGGGCTAGGCGTTCTCCTGGACGAACACCCGGGAGCCCAGCCACAGGAACAGCGCCGCCATGCCCACGGCCACCGCGATCCCCTCGACCATGATCGTGTTGAAGTAGTGGCCGAGATAGGCCTCGCGCATGGCGTCGATGATGTAACGGAACGGGCTGATCCGGGCGATGCCCTGCAGCCAGCCCGGACCCAGCGTCAGCGGCAGGAAGATCCCGGACAGCAGCAGCAGCGGCACGACGATCGTGTTGATGAGCGGCGCGAACGCGTCCTCGCTCTTGACCAGCAGGCCGGTGGCGTACGACACGGACGCCAGGCCGATGGCGACGAGCGCGATGAAGCCGAAGCCGATGAATACCGCCGCCACCGGTGCCCGCAGCCCGAACGCCACCCCGACCAGCACCAGCACGGCCGCCTGCACCACGAGCGTGATCACGTCCCGCAGGACGCGGCCGGCCATGATCGCGAGCCGGCTCACCGGAGTGACCCGGAACCGCTCGATCACGCCCGCCCGCCAGTCCGAGATGATGGCGAAGCCGACGAACGTGGAGCCGAACAGCCCGAGCTGGATCAGCAGGCCGGGCACGAAGAACCGGTACGCGTTGCCGCCCGCGCCCAGCGAGGTGCCCGGCAGCCCCTTCAGCAGCGGGCCGAACAGCGCCAGGTACAAGATCGGCTGCATCAGGCCGATGATGACCCAGACCGGCTGGCGCAGCGCCAGCCGCTCCTGGCGGCGGAATACCAGCAGCGTGTCGCGGATGAAGGCCATCGCGTCTACTCCTTGCCCTCGGTCTTCACCGGGGAGTCGTCGCGCAGCGAGCGCCCGGTCAGGGTCAGGAACACGTCGTCCAGCGTGGGCCGGGACAAGTTGATCGACTCCAGCGTGATGTCCGCCGCGTCGAGCATCCGCAGCAGCGCGGGCAGCGCCTGCTCGCCGTGCTCCACGGTCAGCTTCAGCGTCCCGTCGGCCGCGCTGATCTCGCGGACCACGGCCTGGTCGGCGAGCAGCTTGCGGGCGGCGTCGTCGTCGCCGGCCACCCGCAGCGTCACCACGTCGCCGGAGACCCGCCGCTTGAGCTCGTCCGGCGTGCCCTGCGCCGCGATCACGCCGTGGTCGATGATGAAGACCCGGTCGCACAGTACGTCCGCTTCCTCGAGGTAGTGCGTGGTGAGGAAGACGGTGGTGCCCAGGTCGGACCGGAGCCGGCTGATGTGCTCCCACAGGTTGCTGCGGCTCTGCGGGTCCAGGCCGGTGGTGGGCTCGTCCAGGAAGACCAGCGGCGGCCGGTGCAGCAGGCCGAGCGCGATCTCCAGCCGCCGCCGCTGCCCGCCGGACAGCGTCTTGACCAGCCGCTGCTCGAGGCCGGCCAGCTCGAGCGGGCCGGTCAGCAGGTCCGCGCGCTGCCGCGCCTCGGCCCCGGCGATCCGGTACAGCGCGGCCTGGTCGAGCAGCTCCTCGATCACCAGGCAGTTCGGGTCGGTGCCGCCCATCGTCTCGCCGATGGCCTGCGGCACGTAGCCGATCTTCCCGCGCACCCGCAGCGGGTCCCTGAGCAGGTCGGCGCCGGCCACCGTCGCGGTCCCCGCGGTCGGCCGCAGCAGCGTGGTCAGCATGCGCAGGGTGGTGGTCTTGCCCGCGCCGTTCGGCCCGAGGAAGCCGACGATCTCCCCGTCGCCGACGGTCAGGTCCACGCCCCGCACCGCCTCGACCGTGCGCTTGCGGCTCTTGAACGTCCGCGCCAGCCCCCGCGCTGTAATCATCATCCCTCGCTCGCCTCCGGGCGCCCGCAGCTCCTGTCTTCCCTCGTCGCTCGTCGCAAGCTCCTCGCTCCTCAGTCCAGACAGGAGCGCGCCCTTTGGCTCGCTCAGGGTCACTGGTCAGGACCAGTCTGAAGGGCTGGCCCACTCTAGTCAAGTAATATCTCGAAATGTCGCGGTTACGTCTCGGAGAGAGAGGGCTCCGGGATCGCCTCCTGGTGCGAGGCCTGCGGCTCGGTCGTCAGGGGGTCGGGGACCTGGTCGGGCAGCGGCGGCGGGGTGCCGCCGAACTCCGGGCACAGCGCCTTGTGGTTGCACCAGTCGCAGAGCCTGCTCGGCCGCGGCCGCCAGTCCCCGGCGTCCCTGGCCCGCTCGATCGCCTGCCACAGCGCCGCCACCTTGCGCTCGGTGGCGAGCAGGTCGGACTCGTCAGGAGAGTAGCGGAGCACCTCACCCTCGGCCAGGTACATGAG
>JAICWX010000512.1 GCA_025934635.1 Streptosporangiaceae bacterium
AGCAGGTGCCGCAGATGCCGTCGGCGGAGCAGATGGCGCTGCTGCGCCAGGAGGAAGAGGCGGCGGTCGTCGCCGACTGAGCTGGCCTGGCTCTGCTGACTGGGCCGGGGCTGACTGGGCCGGGGCTGACTGGGCCGGGGCTGACTGGGCCGGGCCGAGGCCGGCCCGGCCCGGCGCGGGTTAGCTCCAGGGGAAAGGCGAGTTGCTGGTCGGGTGCAGCTGGCCGTCGCGGTAGCGGCTGAACCGGAACGGCGCCAGCAGGTGCTGCTCCTCGCCGAGCAGTTCCCTGGCCACCAGCGCCCCGGCCCCGATCATCTTGTACCCGTGGTTGGAGTCGGCGATGACGTAGGCGTTCTGCCGGAACACGTCGAAGACCGGGAAGCTGTCGGGGGTGAAGGCGCCGATGCCGCCGGTCGGCTCGTGCCGGTACAGGTCGCGCTTGCCCTCGAACCGCTTGTGGCAGTGCGCCAGGGCGGAGGTCCACATCCGGACGAAGTCCGGGGTCACCGTGTACTCGGGGCTGGCCGGGCCGTACGGGTCCACGGCCACCTCGCCGGCCGGGCGGCCGACGACGTAGGGCGAGGTCCCGCCCTGGACCCCGCCGAAGTCGAAATCGGGCTTGTAATAGATGCCCCACATCCGGTCGGTGATCAGCTCGCCGGTGACGTCGTCGTAGAGCGGCGCGCTGGAATCGACGTGCAGGACGGGCGGGAACCCGCCCCGGTTGTCGGTGAACTCGCTGGGGTTCACGGCCAGCGTGCCTTCTTGCAGGGCCCAGTAGGTCCACATCGGCCTGGTTTCCTCGGCCGCGGTGCCGGACCCGGCGACCGGGATCTGGCTGGGCAGGTCCAGCATCGCCCACAGGTCGCGGATCCACGGGCCGGCCGCGACGACGAGCTGGTCGCATCGCACCTGGCCCTGGTCAGTGTCCACCACGGTCACCGCGCCGCCGCTCACGGTCAGGCCGGTGACGCGGACCCCAGGCACGATCCGGACGCCCTCGGCCGCCGCCTTGGCGGCCAGGCCCCTGAGCGACCTGACGTTGTTGGCGTAGCCGCCCTTCTCCTCGTGCAGGATCACCGAGATGCCGGGGGCCTGCCAGTCGCCGAACATGCCGGTCAGGTAGGCATGGCAGTCGCGTTCCCCCTCGATGAGCGCGGACGGGTAACCGATCGCCTGCTGCTCGGCGAAGATCTTCGCGACGTCGGCGTGCATCGCCTCCGGCGCGATCTGCATGTAGCCGACACCGTGATAGGCGAACGCCTCGGGGTCCGACTCCCAGACCGAGACCGAGTGCGCCATCAGCTCGCGCATGGCGGGCTGGAAGTAGTTGTTGCGGATGACGCCGCACGCGATGCCCGACGCGCCCGCGCCGACGCCGGTCTTGTCGAGGATGACGATGTCCTCGCCGCCGCCGAGGCCGCGGCGGCGGAGTTCCCGGGCCAGCTGCCAGCCGGTCGAGAGCCCGTGGATGCCCGCGCCGATGATCACGTACCTGCTGTGCGCCGGGACCGTCACGCCGGTGCCGGTTGCGCCTGAGCCCGTCGCGGTGACCATTACCGGGGCCCTCCTCCGCTACAATTGCCGCATAGGAAATACTATTTCCCTTATGGAGAGATCATAACGTGGCCAGGACTGGTCAGCCAGCCACCCGCCAGGTCGCCTCGGTGCAGCGAGCGGTGGCCATCCTCGGTGAGCTCGCGGGCGCCCGGGCCGAGCTGGGCACCAACGAGATCGCCCGGCGCACCGGTATCAACGTGAGCACGATCTCGCGCATCCTCGCCACCCTCGTGAGCGGCGGGCTGGTCGAGCACGTGGCCGCCACCGGGCGCTACCGGCTGGGCCTCGGGATCGTCCGGCTGGCGAGCGCGGTGCACGAGCGCCTCGACATCCGCATCCTCGCCCGGCCGTACCTGGCGGAACTGGCCGGCCTGACCAAGGAGACGGCCACGCTGTCGGTCCCCGGCGAGCACGAGGCGACCACGCTGGACTTCGTGCAGAGCCCGTTGTCCGTGCGCAGCGTGGCCGAGGTGGGCCGGACCAGCGCCGCGCACGCGACCGCGGTCGGCAAGGTCTTCCTCGGCTACGGCGGGACGCCGCCGACCGGGAACTTGACCGCCTACACCGGGCGCACGATCGTGGACCTGGCCGTGCTCGGGGTCGAGGTGGCCCGGGCCAGGGAACGCGGCTGGGCCGAGGCGGCCGGCGAGCGCGAGGAGGGCCTCAACGCGATCGCCGCGCCGGTGCTCGGCCCCGGGGGCGCGCTGGCCGCGATCCTCGGCGTGCAGGGTCCGGCGGTGCGGTTCAGTCCGCGGGCCATGCGGAGCGCCGCCGCGCTCCTGCTGGACCGGGCCGCGCTGATCTCGGCCGCCCTCTGAGGTCAGGAGCGGGGGCGGGTCTTGTCGGGGTCGTAGAAGGGGAAGCGCACGACGGTGGCCGGGATGCGCTTGAGGTGGCCGTCCAGCTTGCCGACGTCGACGGCGGTACCGAGCTCGGAGTGCTCCACGGCCATCCGGCACAGCGCGATGTTCTTGCGCAGGATCGGCGATCGCGTCCCGCTGGTGATCACGCCGACCTGCGAGCGGCCGACGTGCACGCAGTCGCCGTGGCCGGCGGCCTCGTTGCCCTCGAGCTCGAGCCCGACCAGGACCCGCTGCGGGGCCGCCTTGCGGCGTAGCAGCGCCTCGCGGCCGGAGAAATCGTCCTCCTTGGTCTTCAGCGGGACGGTGAACCCGATGCCGGCCTCGAACGGGTCGACCTGATCGGAGAACTCGTAGCCGGCGAAGATCAGGCCGGCCTCGATCCGCAGGATGTCCAGGGCGTCGAGGCCGAGCGGGGTCAGCCCGTACGGCCGGCCCGCCTCCCAGACCAGGTCCCAGAGGGCCGGCCCGTCGCCGGGATGGCACCAGAGCTCGTAGCCGAGCTCGCCGGTGTAGCCGGTTCGGGAGACGATCAGCGGCAGGCCCTCGGGTCCCCCGATCCGGCCGATCGTGAACCTGAACCAGCCGAGGCTGCCGAAGTCCGGCTGGGTCGGCGGCGTCCAGATCAGCTCGCGCAGCAGGTCACGCGACTTCGGGCCCTGCACGGCGATGTTGTGCAGGTGGTCGGTGGAGTGCTTGACCCAGACCCGGTCAAGGTTCAGCCGTCCGGCGAGCTGGCGCAGCCAGGTTCCGTCGTACTCGTCGCCGCCGACGAAGCGGAACGTGTCCGGGCCGAGCCGGAATACCGTCGCGTCGTCGAGCATCCCGCCGGTCTCGTTGCAGACCGCGGTGTACACGACCTGGCCGGTGGCGAGCTTGCGGATGTTGCGGGTGACGGCCGCCTGCAGCAGCGCCTCGGCGTCGGGGCCCACCACCTCGAACTTGCGCAGCGGGGAGAGGTCCGTCACCACCGCGCCCTCGCGGCAGGCCCAGTACTCGTCGATCGCCCCGTGACCGTCGAAGCTGGTGGGCAGCCAGTAGCCGCGGTACTCGGTCAGCCGCCTGGTCAGCTCGGACCAGCGCGGCTGGAACGCCGTTTCCCTGGTGAGCTTGGGTTCGCTGTCCGGGGTGACGCGATGTGCGATCGCCATCGAGAACCTCCGCTCGGCGGGGTACACGCGGACACCGATGTCGGTCGGATTCCAGGCGTTGGCCGGATCGATGTCATCGGGGCAGGCCGAGGAGGCGCACACCAGGTCGGTCATGGCCCGCAGCAGGACGTAGTCCCCCGGCAGGGACCAGGGCTCGTCGAACAGCAGCTGGTTCGCCTCGCCGAAGGAGGTGTTGTAGAAGAAGTTGAGGGCCGGCCAGCCGCGCCGGGCCGCGACGCCGTACGGCGCGAGCTCCGCGTTGAAGTTGTCGGTGCAGTTCAGGTGGCCCGGGTAGCCCATGTCCTCGTAGTACTTGGCGTTGCAGGCCAGCGCGAACGTGTCGTGCCTGCCGACCGTGTCCCGTACCACCTCCACCAGCGGCCGCATGTCCTGGTCGAAGAACTTGCCGGACAGCCCCGGCTGCGGGTAGGCGTTCCCGGTCAGGTTCCTGGTCGTGGTGGCGTCCAGGCCGCGTTCGGTCCCCTCGGCCAGCTGGCGGGCGCAGAACGCGAGGAAGTCGGAGCACTGGCGGCCCTCGACGTCGATTACCTGGATGTACTGGCCGGCCTTGACCTCGTAAGAGCACGCGGTGGCGGCATCCACCCGCAGGTCGAGCAGCGGATCGGCCAGCGGCGGCGGCAGCGGCCGCTGCTCCGGGCGCCGCGGGCTGACCCGCCGGACCTCGAGCACCAGGTCCGAGGGCGGATTGTCCGCGGCCACGGACATCGGGCCGCCCGGCGCCGCCACCACGGCGGTCAGGCTCCGCCGGGCAGCGAACTCCTCCCGCGTGCCCGCCGGCGACCACTCGCCGAACAGCGCCACGGCCCGTGCCTGGCCGGGATCAAGACCTCGTCCGGCCAGCGGGCGGATGACGGCAGCGGAGGCCATGGTCCGCAGGACGGTGGCCGCGGTGTCGGCCTCGGCACCGAGCGCCGGGTAGTCCTCGGCCCCGCCGGCCAGCACGGTGAGTTCCCCCCGCTGGCGGCCCTCCTCGTCGATCACGGTGAGCACGTCGCCCGGGTCGAGTTCCACCGCGGTGACGGCACCGGGGTGAACGCGGTACCGCTCCAGGGGCGGGTCCGCGGGCAGCAGCCCCGGCCGGATCAGGCGCGGCCGGACTAGGCGGGCACCTTCGGCGGACACTGTCACCGCGAGATCACCTTCCGATCGACTCCATGGTCTCGTTGACGATCGCCCGCTCCTTGACC
>JAICWX010000186.1 GCA_025934635.1 Streptosporangiaceae bacterium
CCGCCCTGCTCGACGCCGGCGAGGCCCGCGCGGCCGAGGAGCAGGTGCTGGACCGGGCCGGGCGGATCACCCCCGGCTCCCTGCGCGAGGCGATCCGTCGGGCGGTGATGGAGGTCGCACCGGACAAGGCCCGCAAGCGGCGGGAGGCGGCGGCCCGTGACGCGCGGGTGGAGCAGTGGGGCGAGGACTCCGGGAACGCCGCCCTGGCCGGCCGTGAGCTCCCTCCGGCCGACGTGATCGCGGCGGGGCAGCGGATCACCTGGTGGGCCCGCCAGCTCCGCAGCGCCGGGGTGGAGGGCGACCTGGACCAGCTCCGCGGCCGGGCCTACCTCGACCTGATCCTCAGCCGCGACTCCCGCCCCGGCGCGCAAGGCGGCCTGATCCCGGCCGGGTTCGCCGCGAATGTCAACCTCACCGTCCCGCTTTCCACCACCCAGGACCTGGCCGACCGGCCCGGCGAGCTGGCCGGCTTCGGGCCCGTCGACCCCTGGCTGGCCCGCGACCTGACCCGCGCCGCCGCCGCCAACCCCAAGACCACCTGGTGCGTGACATTCACCGACACTGACGGGCACGCCACCGCCCACGGCTGCGCCCGGCCGGCCCCCAAGAACCACAGCCGACCCGGACATCAGGACGGATCCGGGTTTTCATTCACCCCTGCCAGCCGCGACGGGCCAGCTGGTGGCGACGGGACGTGGATCCTGCGGATTCCCGGTAAGGAACTGATCGTCACCATCGACTCCCTCAACACGGAGAACTGCGACCACCGATTCGAGTCCCGGGGACATGATCCTGGCGTCAAGCTCCGGCACCTGGCCCAGATCCGGCACGCGACGTGCACCAGCCCGGTGTGCCGGCGGCCCGCCGCCACCTGCGACTACGAGCACAACATCCGCTATGAGGCAGGGGGAAAGACGTGCCTGTGCAACGGCGGCCCAAAGTGTCGGCACGACCATAGGCTCAAGCAGCACCCCAGGTGGAAGGTAGATCAGCTTCCCAACGGGACCTTCCGGTGGACCACCCCGTCCGGTCGGTCCTACACCACCGAGCCCACCCGGCACCCGGTCTAGCCAGGTGGACGATCGAGGGAATGGCTAGCGTCAGTTGATTCGGTAATCTCTTGCGGTCAGCGGTTAGCTTTCGCGGGCGGCGGCTAGCTCGGTTCGGAAGCGCTCGTAGTCCCTGAGCTCGCGGCCGACCGGGACGACGACCAGGTCGTTGGCGACCTGGCCGATGCGGGCCAGGATGTCGCGGACCGCCTGCTCGCGTTCGCGGTCGGCGGCCAGGACGACCATGTTCTGGCACCAGGACGAGATCAGCCAGCCCAGGAGCAGGAGTGCTACCACCATGACACCGAGCCACGGGGCCAGGGAGGTGTCGTTGAACGGGGACGACTTGTGCCCCGGACCGGACCCGCCGAGCGCCAGGATCAGCACGATCCAGAGCAGGCCCGCCAGCGTCAGGGCCATGAGCAGCCACTGGGCGATGGCGACCAGCCGCCACCAGCTGGTGACCTTGTCGCGGGCCGGCAGGCCCTGGGCCACCGCGGTGCCGAGCGCCGCCTGGGCCTCGTCGGCGCGGGACCGGGCGGCCGCCCGGACGGTCCGCGACCAGGGCTCGGGCAGTGCGGTGCCCACCTCGCCGGCGAAGGTGTTGATCGCGTTGTCGATGTCGGACCGCTGCGCCTGGCCGCCCGCGCCGGAGTCACTGGCCAGCAGTTTCTGGACCGGAGCCTGACCACGCAGGCGGGCGGTCAGGCGCGCGGGCGGCCAGCCGATGAAGCCGGCGGCGCTGCGCTCGCGCACCCCGTTCAGGGTCTCGGTCACCGCCGCCGCCCCCGCGGCCTGCGCGAACGCCGCGGTGAGCGTGCCCGCCGGGCCGGCTGGCACGTAGATCGCGGGATCCTCGGCCCGCTGGGTGGAACCGTTGCCGTCCGGCGTGGCGTCTTCCCAGGGGGGCCGGGCGGAGGGCGACGGGTGCGTCGGCGCGGCGGTCGTCTGCCAGGGCTGCCAGTCGGCCGCGCTGGCTCGTCCGTCGCCTTCGTGCTCCTCGGTATCCGACTGCTCCCAGGGCGGACGGGCGGGCACCTGCACCTTGGACGGTTCGGCCGGGGACTCGCCGGCTGGGGACTGGGCTCCTGGGGACTGGGCGGCGGGGGCGGTCTCGAGGGCGGGGGCGATCTCGAGGGGCGCGCCGGAAGGCACGGGGGGCAGCCAGCCGGGCACCGAGTCGCCGGCGTAGACCGCGAACCGCTCGAGCAGGGCATCGATGTCCGCCGCGATGCGGTCGGTGGCGGCCTGGCGGGCGGCGACCGCGCTGGCCAGCACGCGGCGCAGTTCGTCGAGGCCGGTACCGGTGGTCGCGGAGGTCACGATGACCTGGGTCTCGGACAGCCCTTCGGCGTCGAGCAGCCGGCGCAGGTCGGTCTCGCAGTCGTTGGCCTGATCGGGGCTGAGCGTGTCGACCTGGTTGAGAACCACCGTGGTCACCGCGGCGTGCCCGGCCAGCGGGACCAGGTAACGCCGGTGTACCGAGGCGTCGGCGTACTTCAGCGGGTCGAGCACCCAGACCAGCATGTCGGCCAGCTTGACCAGGCGGTCGACCAGGGCGGCCGAGCCGGTGACCACCGAGTCATGGTCGGGCAGGTCGAGCAGGAGCATGCCGGTCAGCGACGACTCGCCCTCGTCGAGCGCGCTGGCCCGGGCGTAGCGGTGGCGGCGCTGCACGCCGAGCCAGTCCAGCAGCGGGGCGGCCCCCTCCATCCCCCAGACGCACGCGTGCGAGTGCTTGGTGGTCGGCCGGGTCACGCCCGGAGGCGAGAAGTTCGCCCCGGCCAGGGCGTTGAACAGGGTGGACTTGCCGCTGCCGGTGCCGCCCGCCAGGGCCACCACGGTGTGCGTGGCGGACATCCGCATCCGCTCACCCGACCGCCGCAGCAGCGCCTCCGCCTCGGTCAGGAGCTCCTCGCTGAACCCGTCGGATCCGGTCCGGCCGGACCCGATCTTGGTCAGCTCCTGGAGCGAGGCGAGTCTGGCGGGCAGGCGCGAGGGCGCCAGCCCGGTCACCCCGATCGTGTTCGCTGTCACCTAACCGCCTCGAGCGAGAATTCCGCCTGGTACAACCGGACGGCCGCGACATCGTCGCAGGGCCCGGCCGCATCGATCACCTCAACGAACCTGACCAGCTCCTCGTCGAGGAGCAGCTGGACCCGGGCGGACAGGTCGGCCCGCGCCCGGGCCAGGAGCTCGGTCAGCGGCGCCTCGCCGAACACCGACGTCAGCATCCGCCGCGGCCCGGTGTAGACGCTGCCGTCCTCGGAGTCGGCCGACGACGCGGGCCGGGCCGAGCCCGGGCCGGTCTTGGCGGGCAGCTGCTCACCGAGCATCGCGACCAGGACCACCAGGCTCAGCGCCTCCTCGTCGAAGGAGATCCGCCGGACCGCGGACCGCGTGTCCTCGGCCTGCATGAGCCGGGCGAGATGATCCTGCCACGCCCCGACCGCGCGCGCAGCCCGGAGCGCCAGGTCCGGTGAGGAACGGCTGAAGGCCGAGGCCTGGGCGGCGTCGGCGGCCTTGATCACGTCCGCGTCCTTGATGTCCACGTCGGCCAGCTCGCCGGCGCCGCTCTGCCCGGCGGGCCCGAAGACCGACTCGAAGACCTGCTTGGCCCGCACGTCGCGGGCGCGTTCGGCGGCCGCGTCGGTGAGCAGCACGGCCCCGGCCGGATCGGCCCGCCAGGTGCCGTCGACGGCCTCGGCGGCCCGGTCCGCGACCGAGACGATGAAGGATTCGACGGCCGAGCGCAGTGCGGTATTCAGGGCGGCCGGCCGGGACGGGCCGCGGCGGGCGCGCTTGCCCTTCCGGGACGGGCTCTTGGCCGGCTTGGCCCCGCGCCGCGGCCGCAGGTCGCCGCCGACCATGCAGTCCTCCCAGCGGGCGAGCACCTCGCCGCGGAGCAGGGTGCCGTCCGCCAGGCCGGCGCTGGCCTCGGCGAAGGCGTTCTGGTAGGCGGTCTCGGCCGTCTGCCGCAGCCCCGCGCGCAGGACGACCTGCGCCTCGACGTGCGCGGCCATGGCCGGAACCCTGGTCTTGAACGTGTCGAGCACGCCGGACATGGTCTGGGAAAGCACCGCGACCCGGCGGTCGTCCCGGGTGGCGAACTCGGTGAGCCAGTCACGGACCGGCTGGTAGGCGTCGGCCGGGAGCATCCCGTCGATGAGCGGGGTCTGCTCGATGACGAAACGGTTCGCCGCCGAGATCCCGTTGGCGTCCAGCATGGCGTTGAAGTGACCGGTGAGCTCGCTGCGGTAGGTCTGCGGGACGCGGGACAGGACCACGCCGAGGGCGGCCTTGCGCTCGCGGGCGTGCTGCAGGACCTCCCAGACCGGCCCGTCGGCGTACCGGCTGGCGCTGGTCATGAACAGCCACAGGTCGGAGGCGTCGAGGAACTGGTAGGCGAACTCGTGGTGCGCCTGCACCACCGAGTCGATGTCCGGCGTGTCCAGCAGCGCGATGCCGCGCGGCATGCCCTCGCTCGCCGCCAGCACCAGCAGCCCGTCGCGGCCGGGCCGGGCCAGCCCTTCCTGCCTGACCCGGGGCAGCGTCGGCAGGAAGTTGTTCTCGGCGAACCAGTCGATGTCGTCGGGGTGACAGGCCAGCACCGGGCTGTTGGTGGTCGGGCGGCGCACGCCGGTCGCGCTCACGGGCGAGCCGACGATGCTGTTCACCAGCGTGGACTTGCCTGCCCCGGTCGAGCCGACCATGGCGACCAGGACCGGCGCGGCGGAACGCCGCACCCGGGGCAGCAGGTAGTCGTCGATCTGGGCCAGGAGCTTGCCGCGCTCGACCTTGACCTCGGCCGAACCGTCGATCTGGAAAACCAGGGGGATGGCGGCGATCCGCTTCCTGAGGTTGAGCAGGGCGGCCTCGAGCAGGCGCGCGTCCACGCGGACGTGGGGCTGACCGGGGAGTTCAGGGGCCGGGAGTTCAGCTGCCGGGGGTTCCGGGACCGGGGGTTCAGCCGGTGGTTCAGGTGCCGGTGGTTCAGGTGCCGGTGGTTCCGGGGCTTGAGCCTCAGAAACAGCGGGAAACTGCACGGTCGCCGGCTCGGGCGGCGCGGAGTCCCCGGGTTCCTCGGGGGCCTCGCCGGACCGAATGGCGGGAAACTGCTCCGTCGCGGGCTCGCTGGACCGGGATTCGCGGCCGGCCTGGGCGGCGCGGTCGGCCCAGGGAGCGGGGGGCAGCGCGGAGCCGGCCGCGGCTGGGGTCTCGGTACCGGGTAGCCCCGTGTCTCCGGGTAGCCCGGTGTTTCCGGATGGCGCAGTGTTTCCGGATGGCGCAGCGGCCGGTGATCCAGTGGCCTGGTTATGGCCCGTATTCTCATCCCTTGCGACAGTGTTATCGTCCCGATCGGGATCAACAATGTTATCCGCTATGTCCGGTTTAATCTGCCGAGACGGCAATTCCGCGTGGGGCGCCTGAGACTGAGGCGATTCGGGGGCGCCCTGAGCGGATCCTTCTGGGTGACCCGGTGCAATCATCACGTCACCGTTATCCCCAATACGCTCCCGAACCTCACCCCCATCCGCAATATCACTGGTCACATGGCCGATCCCAAGGGGTCTGCCACCGGGTGGCGCCGGGAACGCTGCCATGCCCTGACCATCCATCGTTGTAACGTCCTCCTCGAAAACCCCGCGATGCCGACGAGCCTGTCAGGGATCTCGCGGGTTCCGGGGGGCGGACAGGATCCGCCGGCCCGGCCGCCTGGCACGCGGAGTTTATCCCGTCCGTCAGGCGGTTACATCGCGCATGAGCTCTGTGATCTCCACCGCGACGTTCACCACGTCGCCTACCACCACGATCGCGGGCGGCCGCACCCCTTCCTCTGTGACACGGCTTTCCACTTGTTCCAGTGTTGAGTTAATTGTGCGCTGCGTCGGCAGAGTACCGTCTGCGATTACCGAAACGGGAGTATCCGGACTGCGTCCGTATCGCAACAGTTCGCCTGCCACAGCACCAAGCCGCTCGACGGCCATCAGGAGCACCAAGGTGCCCGAGCTGCCACCCAGTAGTTCCCAGTTCACGGTGGACCGTTCGTCACCGGGGGCCACGTGCACGGATACGACGTGGAACTCCTGCGCCACGCCCCGGTGGGTGACCGGGATCCACGCACTGGCCGGTACGGCCACCGCGCTGGTGACGCCGGGCACCACGGTGACCGGGATGTCCGCCCGCAGGCAGGCCAGCACCTCCTCGGCGCCGCGGCCGAACACGAACGGGTCCCCGCCCTTGAGCCGGGCCACGAACCGGCCCGCCTGGGCGTGGCGGACCAGCGCCGCGTTGATGTGCTCCTGGGCCATGGCCCGGCCGTAGGGGATCTTGCCCGCGTCGATGATCTCGACGTCGTCGCGGAGCTCGTCCAGCAGCGAACGGGGCGCCAGCCGGTCGGTGAGCACCACGTCGGCTTCGGCCAGCAGTTCCCGCCCGCGCACCGTGATCAGCCCGGGGTCACCGGGCCCGCCGCCGATGATCGCGACGCCCGCCGGGCGGCGGCGGCCGTGGCGGGCGCTGAGCCGGCCGGACTGGAGCCCGGCGACGATGGCGTCGCGGATTCCGGCGGTGCGCCGGGGGTCGCGGTGCTCCAGATCGGTGCTCAGCACGCCGATCCGGACGTCGCCTGCGTGGCCGGACGCCGGGGTCCAGGCGGCCGACTGGCTGGCGTCATCGGCCCGGACGTACCAGGTCCGCTGGGCCTCGGCGGCCGCCGCGACGGCCGCGTTGACCGCCGGGTCGTCGGTGCAGGCGCAGATCAGCCAGGCCCCGTCGCCGTCACCGGGCTGGTAGCCGCGCGCCGCCCAGCGGATCCGCCCGGCCGCGGCCAGGCCCTCCAGGGAGGCGGCGATCTTCGGGGACACCAGCAGCACCTCGGCGCCCGCGCCGAGCAGGGCGGGCACCCGGCGGGACGCGACCCCTCCCCCGCCCACGACGAGGACGCGGCGGCCCGCCAGGCGCAGTCCGAGCAGGTAAGGGTCCACGGTGGCTAAGCGTAACCGTGCACGTGGTCGTGCGGGTGGTCGTGGGGATGCTGCGGCTCGCCGACCCGGTGCTCGAACCCGGGCAGCGCGATCCGGTACACGCACATGTCGCAGTTCATCCGGATATCCCCGGCCAGCGCCTCGCGGTACCGCTCGAGGACCAGGCCGGCGACCTCGTCGCAGTCACCGAGCACGTCGGCGACCGCGATGTCCAGCTCGGGATGGGCCGCGGCGTACCCGGCGGCCTGCTCGGCCACCCGGTCCGGCAGCACGCCGGGAAACAGGAAATACCGGGCCACCACGATCCGCCGGGCGCCCAGCAGGCGGCAGCGTTCCAGGCCTTCGGTCACATCCGGCCGGGCGAGGGAGACGAACGCGGTCTCGGCCAGCGGGTAGTCCCGGCCTTCCCACAGCAGCCGGGCGGTCTTGACGACGTCGGCGTTGGCGTCCGGGTCGGTGGAGCCCCTGGCCACGACCAGGACAGCGGGAGGCTCGTCGTGAGCAAGGGCGCCGATGCGCTGGTCGAGAAGATCGAGAAGCGCGGCGTGCGGTCCCATCGGCCTGCCGTAGGTAAAGCTCACGCCGGGATGACGAGTCTGCTCACGCGCGAGGGCGGCGGGGATGTCGCCCTTGGCGTGACCGGCCGCGACCAGCATCAGGGGCACGGCCACGATGCGCGGTGCGGTCGCCGCTAGCGCGGCGACGGAGTCGCGAAGGGGCGGTTCCGATAGCTCGATGAAACCGCCGGCCACATGGATCCCGTCCGGTGCGGCCCGGGCGGCGACCCTTGTGGCCAGGGCCTGGAAGGCCGCCACCCCCGCGGGGTCGCGGGTGCCGTGCGCGGCGATGAGCAGGGGCGGCGTCACGTGGCGTCCGCCGGCACCTTGGGCTGGTCTTTCGCGATCCGCAGGAGGGCGTTGAAGGCCGCTACCGCGACGGCCGATCCGCCCTTCTCGGAGACGTTGCTGAGCGACGGCAGGCCGCTGACGCGCAACTCGTCCTTGGCCGCGGCCGCGCCGACGAAGCCGACCGGGACGCCGATGACCAGGGCGGGCTCGACTTGCCGGCTCATGATCTCGGCCAGCGCGGTCGGCGCGCAGCCGACCAGCCAGATCGCGCCGGGCCCGGCCTCGCCGTGGGCCAGCCGGACCGCGGCCGCGCTGAGCGTGAGGTTGGCCGTGCGGGCCAGCCGGGCCGACAGCGAGTCGCCGATCTTGCAGATGACCGGGTACCCGGTGATGCCCGCGGCGACCATGCCCACGTCCGCGATGACCGGCGCGCCGCGGCGCAGCGCCTCGACCCCGGCCGCCAGCGCCGACTCGTCGCAGACCAGGTCGGTGACGTAGTCGAAGTCGGCGGTGGCGTGGATGATCCGCTCGGTCACGGCGCGGGTCAGCGGGGGCAGCGCGGTCAGGTCGATCCGGGATCGCAGGATCCGGTACGACTCGGCCTCAATGGGGTGAACCTCGGTCATTCTCTACCTCCCACTGGCACATCTATCGCATCGGACCACTTGTAGTCGCGTGGCGTGACCATACGGCCGCCCTGCACGCGGGTGCGCGAGGAGCCGACCACGACCAGGGTGTGCATGTCGATGAGCAACGGGTCGAACCCGGCCAGCGTGGTGATCCCCGCGGCCTGCCCGGTCCGGCTGGCGTCGCGGACCCAGCCGACCGGCGTGCCCGGCGGCCGGCGGGCGGCCAGCAGTTCCAGGGCCCGGCGCAGCTGCCAGTCCCGCTTGCGGCTGGCCGGGTTGTAGAAGCAGGTCACCAGGTCGCCGTCGGCCGCGGCGGCGATCCGCCGCTCGATCACCGGCCAGGCCGTGTGCAGGTCGGACAGGGAGATCATGACGTGGTCGTGGCCGAGCGGCGCGCCCAGCACCGCGGCCACGGCCAGCGCGGCGGTCACCCCGGGCACCACGGTCACGTCGATGTCGTCGCCCGCCAGGTCCAGGGCCGGGCTGCCCATGGCGTACACGCCCGCGTCGCCGGATCCGATCAGGGCGACCGCGTGCCCGGCCCGGGCCTGCGCCACCGCCGCGGCGGCCCGCTCCTGCTCCGCCCCCAGGCCGCTGGCCAGCACCCGCGTCCCCGGCCGGAGCAGGTCGGCGACCTGCTCCAGGTAGGCGTCAAGCCCGGCGACCACGGCGGCGCGGCGAAGCTCGGCCACCGCGCGCGGCGTCATCAGGTCCCGGGCGCCCGGCCCGATCCCGATCACCGCCAGCCGGCCCCGCGGCCGGACCCGGGCCACCGCCACGGTGGCGTGCGCGCTGGCCCGTTTGGCCGCCAGCAGCTCCGCGCCCGGCTCGAGCAGCACGGCCGCCTCGGCCACGCTCGGCGTGCCCACCGCGCGCCGGACCACCTCGCTCGGATGGGGCACCGGTACCGCCGCGAGCCGGCTGGCCGGGAAGGTGACCACCGGCCAGCCGCGTCCGGCGGCGGCCGCGAGCAGGCCCGCCTCGTCCGCCTTGGCATCCACCGTAGCTAGATGCCGAACGGATTTATGTGATACGCCCAGCTCAGCGAGCACGTCGTCAATGAGCTGGCCGATTTCCTCAGCGGGAGCGCCCCGGCTCGCGCCGACGCCGACACGCAGGGAAGGGGGGTGGAAGATGGCCACCCGTTCGGCCGGATGGATCTTCTGGTCGGTGACCACGACGGCGGGGACGCCTGGTTCGGGACGGTCGGTGCGCACGACGTTGGGGGGCAGGGCCGGGACCGGCCACTGCCGGCCGGTGGTGAAGGTGACGCGGTCTCCGGAGAGGATCGCGGCGCCGACGGCGGCCAGGTCGCTGCCCGGGGCGACGGTGAAGCCCAGGTCGGCGCCGAAGTCATCGAGCCCGGCGCCGCCGGCCGCGTCGCTGGCGGTGGTGACGACCGGCTCGGCGCCCAGGACCGCGGCCACCCGGCGGGCCAGGTCGTTGCCGCCGGCCTGGTGCGCGCCGAGGACGGGGACCGCGTAGCGCAGGTTCTCGTCGACGCAGACCACCGCGGGGTCGGCGGTTTTGCTGGTGAGCAGGGGAGCGATCAGGCGGACGGTGGCGCCGGCGGCGAGGAAGGCCACGATGGCGTCGCATTCGGCGAACGCGCGGGGCAGCGCCGTCGCGGCCGGGCCGTCGTAGCGGTGCGCATCGGGCCAGGCCTGCTCGAGCCTGCTCGCGGCCGTGCGGCCGGCCCTGGTCACGCTGATCAGGCCGATCACCGGCTTCCCCAGACGACGAACACGGGATTCTGGGCGGCCAGCCGGTGCTGGCCGGCCGGGAGCGGGGCCAGCCGGGAGGCCTGGAGCTGGACGCCGTCGGCCTGGTAGCCGTGCGCGCTGAGCAGGGCCGCGGTCCCGGCGAGGCGGGAGACGGCGGCCAGCGTGACCACCATCCGGTCCGGGTTCGCCTGCCGGATCGCGGCTTCGAGGACGCCGTGGTCACCGCCGCCGGCGAAGACCGCGTCGGCCGGGGCCAGGCCGTCGAGGGCGCGGGGAGCGCGGCCGTGTTTTACCTGGACGCGGACGCCGTGCTGGGCGGCGTTGTGCTCGATCCTTTTGCATTGGGCTTGGTCGGACTCGATGGCGATGACATGGGCGCCGAAGCGGGCGCACTCGATCGCCACCGAGCCCGAGCCGGCGCCGACGTCCCAGATCACCCGGCCGGGGCCGGGGCCGAGCCGGGCCAGCACGAGCGCGCGGACCTCGGCCTTGGTGATCATCGAGTCGCGGTGGACGAACGCGTCCTCGGGCAGCGCCCAGCCGTCCGGGGCGCCCTGATGGCCGGCCAGCCAGCGCGGTTCGCCGGAGGGCTGCTCGTCCAGGCTGATGAGGATGTTGGGGTCGGCGGGATCGGTGATTTCTGACAGGAGGGCGACGTTTTCCTCTCCGGTGCCGAGGCGCTCGGCGATGTAGACGGTCTTGCCCGCCGCGATCAGGTGCTTGCCCAGGTCAACGGCCATCAGCGGAGCGGTGAGGATGGCGGCTTTGGGGTGCGCCAGGGCGGCGGCCAGGGCCTTTTTCTGGTCTCTTCCGTGAGCAGACAGGACCAGGGCGTCGTCCCAGTCCAGGCCGAGGCGGGCGAAGGCGAGCGCGACGGAGGAGACGGCCGGGATGACCGCGGGCGTGATGCCGCGGGCGCGCAGGGCGCGGACGATGCCGAAGAAGCCGGGATCGCCGGAGGCCAGCACGACGACGGGACCGGGGCTTCGGGTGACGGCGTCGAGGGCTGCGTCGAGACGCTTGAGCTCGATCAGTTGTGCGCCTTCGGCGGCCGGAACCGAGCGGAGGTGCCGGGGAGCGCCGATGACGGTTCTGGCCGCGGCGAGGGCCTTGGTGGCTGCTGGCCCGGGGGGACGGTCGTCGCAGCCGATGACGGTGACGTTCATTCCCGGCTCCTGAGCTGTTTCCTGGCCACGGGGTCGGCCCGGCGGAAGCCGTGGAAGTGGCCGGGGTGGTAGAGGTGGGACCGGCTGCCGCCGGCGGCCAGGCCGGGGCCGATCAGGACCAGCGTGTGCTTCCAGAGCTTGTGTTCCCTGATGGTTTCAGCCAGCTCGTCCAGGGTGGCCCTGACGATCAGCTCGTCCGGCCAGGTCACCTGGTAGGCGACCACGCACGGGGTGTCCGGCGGGTAGCCGCCCGCGAGCAGCTCCTCCTGGAGCTGGCCGGAGCGGGCGGCCGACAGGAACAGCGCCATCGTGGTGCCGTGCCGGGCGAACTTCCTGACCTGCTCGCCCGGCGGCATCGGCGTCTTGCCGCCGCCCAGCCTGGTCAAGATCACCGACTGGGCCACCTCGGGGATGGTCAGCTCGCGGCCGATCGCGGCGGCGACCGCGGTGAAGCTGGAGACGCCCGGCACGATCTCGGTGTCCAGGCCGAGGGCGTGGCACTGCTCGAGCTGCTCCTGGATCGCGCCCCACAGGGCGGGGTCGCCGGAGTGGACGCGGGCGACGGCCAGCTTGCGCCGGGCGGCCCGTTCGTAGTGGGGCAGGACGCCTTCCATGGGGAGCCGGGCCGAGTCGACGATTTCCGCGTCCGGACGGGCGTGGGCCAGTATCCGGTGGTCGACCAGGCTCGAGGCCCAGATGACGATGTCGGCTCCCTGGATGGCGCGGGCACCGCGTTCGGTCAGCAGGTCGGGGGCGCCGGGGCCGGCGCCCACGAACACCACCCGTCCCGCGGGTCTCGGTTCCCGGCTCGGGGTCTCTTGGTTCGAAGTCGCGGCCAGGGATGAGCCGCGGGCGGGGCGGGCGGCGGGGACGATCAGGGTGGACAGGTACGGGACCTGCTGGCCGAGGGCTTCGGCCGCGGGGGCGATGAGCTCGCCGTCCAGGCCGAGGCGGGCGCCGATGACGGCGGCGTCCAGGCGGCCGGCGGCTTCGAGGCGGGCGCGCAGCGAGGCGGGCGCGGGGCTGGCGGCGGCGCCGACCTTGTAGCCGACCACGGTGCCGCCCTGGGCCAGGGCCTGGTCCAGGGCGGCCGGGGGGCCGTTGAGGGGGATGAGGGTGACTGGTTCGGTGCCTTCGGCCACCGAGATGCCCGCCCGGGAGGCCAGGTCCTGCAGGGCGGTGATGCCCGCGACCGTCTCGACCGTCACCTCCGGTACCAGGTCGCGGACGGTCTGGGCCAGGTAGCTGAAGGTGGAGTAGAGGTTGGGGTCGCCGAGGGTGCCGAACGCGACGGCCGCGGCGCCGTTGGTGAACGCGTCGGCTACCGCGGTCGCGGCGGCGTGCCAGGCGGCGGCGCGGCGGGGGGTGACGCCGCCGGTGTCGTTGAGCGCGAACTCCAGGCGCCTGACCCGGTCCGCCTTGACGTACTGGCGTACGATCGCCTCGGCGCGGCCTGGCTCCTGGGGTTCTCCGGTGGCGAGCACGGGGACCAGCACGACGTCGGCTTCGCGGAGGACGCGGACGGCCTTGACCGTGACCAGTTCCGGGTCGCCGGGGCCGACGCCGACGCCGATCAGGCGCTTCACGGGACCCTCGCCTTCGCGCTGGCGGCGGTGAACCTGGCCGCCGCGGCCGGGTGCCCGGCCCAGTGGGTGTGCAGGTAGGAGG
Organism: Streptosporangiaceae bacterium; assembly: GCA_025934635.1. The sequence continues at coordinate 13,072 of JAICWX010000186.1, forward strand.
CGACGACGTTGCCTTTGATGTGGCCGTCTGGTGTTCCGGTGCTGAGCGTCCAGGCGGGGTGCGGGCCGGCCTCGGGGGTGGCTGTCGTGCGGTGGAACTCGTGGCCGTGCACCACGTCACCGGCCTGGGCCAGCACCGAATCGGCGGCGGCGACGGCGCGCCGGTAGCCGAGGGTCAGCTTCGGGGTCATCGCGGCCTTGATGTCGAGGACGCCGCACATCGGCCGGCCGTCCAGCGTCCGCGCCAGGTAGAGCAGCCCGGCGCATTCGGCGGCGACCGGTGCGCCCCGGCGGGCCAGCGCGGCCACCTGCGCGCGGAGCCGCTCGTTGGCGGACAGGCCGGCCGCGTGGACCTCGGGGAAGCCGCCGCCGAGGATCAGCCCGTCCGTCCCGGCGGGCAGGTCCTCGTCGTGGAGGGGGTCGAACGGCGCGACCTGGGCGCCGGCCGCCGCCAGCAGCTCGGCCTGCTCGGTGTAGCCGAACGTGAAGGCGGCCCCGGCGGCGACGGCGATCACGGGGGGCGGGGTGCTGGTTTCTGGCGGCTCGGGAGGTACCCACGCGGGGGTGGTCAGGCCGGGAGCGCTGCGGGCCAGGGCGAGCAGGGCGTCCAGGTCGCAGTGAGCAGTGATCAGGTCGCCCATGGCGGTGATGGCCGGGCGCGCGGCCTGGTCGCGTTCGGCCGCCGGGATCAGGCCGAGGTGGCGGGACGGCGTGACGATGCCCTCGGTCCGCCTGATCGCGCCGAAGACCGGCATCTTGATAGCGGCGAGGGCGTCCCGGAGCAGGCGTTCGTGCCGGTCCGACGCGACCCGGTTCAGGATCACGCCGGCCACCGGGGTACCCGGGTCGAAGCCGGCGAAGCCGGACGCCAGGGCGGCCACCGAACGGCCGGCCCGGGCCGCGTCCACCACCAGCACCACGGGCGCGGCGAGCAGCCGGGCGACGTGCGCGGTCGAGCCGAAGCCGGGATCTCGTCCGAGGGCGGGATCGACGCCGTCGAACATGCCCATGACGCCCTCGATGACGGCTGTTTCCGCGCCGGCCGCGCCGTGCAGGAACAGCGGCGCGATCAGGTCCTCGCCGCACAGGAACGGGTCCAGGTTCCGGGGCGGGCGCCCGGTGGCCAGCGCGTGGTAACCGGGATCGATGTAGTCAGGGCCGACCTTGTGGCCGGAGACGGCGAGGCCTTTCTGGCGTAGCGCGGCCATCAGCCCGCAGGCCACGGTGGTCTTGCCGCAGCCGGACGCCGGGGCGGCGATGACCAGCCGGGGGATGGCTACCACTCAATGCCCTTCTGCCCCTTCTGGCCCGCGTCCATCGGGTGCTTGACCTTGGTCATCTCCGTCACCAGGTCGGCCGCGTCCAGGAGCCGGGGGTCGGCGTCCCGCCCGGTGATCACCACGTGCTGCTGGCCGGGCCGGGCGGCGAGGGTCTCGATGACCTCGGCGGCGTCCACCCAGCCCCACTTCATCGGGTAGGTGAACTCGTCGAGCACGTAGAGACGGTACGTCTGCGCGGCCAGGTCGCGCTTGATCTGCGCCCAGCCCTCGGCGGCTTCGGTGGCGTGGTTTTCGGTGTCGCGCTGGATCCAGGACCAGCCCTCCCCCATCTTGTGCCAGGTGACCGTGCCCCCCTGGCCGGTCTCGCCCAGCGTCTTCAGCGCCCGCTCCTCGCCGACCTTCCACTTGGCCGACTTGACGAACTGGAAGACGCCCACCGGCCAGCCCTGGTTCCAGGCCCGCAGGGCCAGCCCGAAGGCGGCGGTGGACTTCCCCTTGCCCGGGCCGGTGTGCACGACGAGCAGCGCGCGGTTCCGCCGCTGCCGGGTGGTCAGGCCGTCGTCCGGGACGTTGTCCGGGGTGCCCTGCGGCATCAGGCGGCCCTCCCGCGGGCCAGCTGCTGGCTCACCTGGCGGGCCACGCTGGCCAGCCCGGAGCCGGCTTCCAGCTCGTCGAGGCGGAACCGGGTCGCCTGCAGCCGGACGGCGAGCTGGCCGGCCAGGCCCAGCCGCAGGACCGACGATTCGCAGTCCACCACCACGCAGGCCGTGTGCGTGAGCATGGCCGCGGCCCGGGTCAGGTCGGAATCGCTGCCGCTGGTGGCGCGGCCGTCGGTGACGACCACGAGCAGGGGCCGGCGACGGGGATCGCGCAGGCGTTCGGTCGCCAGGACCCGCGCCGCCTGGGCCAGGCCCGCTGCCAGCGGGGTCCGGCCGCCGGTGGCCAGGCTGGTCAGGCGGCGGGCGGCCGCCTCCACCGAGGAGGTGGGCGGCAGCGCGACCTCGGCCCCGGTACCGCGGAACGTGACCAGGCCGACCTTGTCGCGGCGCTGGTAGGCGTCGAGCAGCAGGGACAGGACGGCCCCCTTGACCGCGCGCATCCGCTGCCGGGCCGCCATCGACCCGCTGGCGTCCACGGCGAACAGGATCAGGTTTCCCTCCCGGCCTTCCCGGACAGCCGCGCGCAGGTCGGCGGGAGCGAGCTGAATGCGGCGGCGGGGTTGGCTGGCGCCGGCTCCGCGGACGGCCGCGCTGCGGACCGTGGCGGGGATATGGAGAGCAAAGGGACGGCTCTGGGGGATGCGGGCGCCGACGGTGCGCCCGAACGGGCCGCGGGCGGCGGAGCGGCGCCCGGGGGCGCCCTCGCCGACGCCCGGCACGGTCAGCAGCCGGGCCCGGAACGGGGCCGTCGGGGTGGCGGGCGCGCTCGGCGGGGCTTGCGCGGGCGGCCGGGATTCCGGGGACGGCGGCCTGGTGCTGCCGTCGGCGCCTTCGGGCCGCCCGCCGGGACCGCCGGGGTCGTCGTCAGGGTTCTCGGGCCCGTCGCCGGGGTCGTCGGGGCCGTCCTGGTTCTCGGCGCTGGCTTCGCTGAGGGCCTCGTCGAGGGCCTGCTCGTCCAGGCCGGGGGCGTCGAAGGGGTCGCGGCGGCGGCGGTGCGGCAGGGCCAGCCGGGCCGCGGTGCGGACGTCCTCCTCGGTCACCACGTCGCGGCCGGCCCAGGCGGCCAGCGCGATCGCGGTCCGGGCGGTCACCAGGTCGGCCCGCATGCCGTCCACGCCGAACGCCCCGCACACCGAGCAGATCTGGCGCAGCACGGCGTCCGGCAGGTCGACGCGGGACAGGCGGGTCCGGGCCTTGGCCACCTGGCTGGCCAGTGCGCTGGTGTCGGCGGAGAAGCGGGAAACAAAACTCACGGGGTCGGCCTCGAAGGCCAGCCGGCGGCGGACCACCTCGGCCCGTTCGGCCGGGTCGTGGCTGGCCGTCGCCTCGACGGTCAGGCCGAACCGGTCGAGTAGCTGCGGGCGCAGTTCCCCCTCCTCCGGGTTCATGGTGCCGACCAGCAGGAACCGCGAGGCATGGCGGACCGAGATCCCCTCGCGCTCCACGTAGTTGACGCCCAGCGCGGCCGCGTCGAGCAGCAGGTCGACCAGGTGGTCATGGAGCAGGTTGACCTCGTCGACGTAGAGCACCCCGCGGTGGGCCGCGGCCAGCAGGCCGGGCTGGAAGGCGGTGGTGCCCGCGGTCAGCACGCGCTCGATGTCGAGCGAGCCCGCCAGCCGGTCCTCGGTGGCTCCGACCGGGAGCTCGGCCAGGGTGACCGGGCGCGTTTCCCCGCCCGTGCTTTCTCCGCCGGGGCCGTGGTGGGGTCCGGCCGGGCACCCGGGGTCGGGCGCGGCCGGATCGCAGGAGTAAGGACAGCCGGGGACCACGGACACCGGCGGCAGCAGGGCGGCCAGGCCGCGGACCATGGTCGACTTCGCGGTGCCCTTCTCCCCCCGGACCAGGACGCCGCCGATGGCCGGTGACACCGCGTTGAGCAGCAGCGCCAGCTTGAGGTCGGCCATCCCGACGATGCCCGCGAACGGGTAGGTGTGATCGGTTGTCGCCATCGAGCCAGTCCTTCCCGGGTTTCCTCGCCCGAAGTCCGGAACTCAGCGGCAGCCGGAGTCTCTGGCTCCCGGGTCACGATGGACGACCTCGCGGGTCACCTCCCGGTCACAGTTGCGGGACAGCCCCGGATTCGCACCGGCGTTCCTCCGCGTTGCTGCCTCAGGACAGCATGACACACCGGGTAAGGACGGTCCCGGGGCGGTGCCGAGGGTCTGCGGGTCTAGATCCGCCTTACCCTCCCGGTACACTGGCCCGGGTTCGCCCCCGGCGCGTACGTTGCCAGCCGTTCGGCAGGAAACTTTCAGCTGGCCCGGGTAGCGTGAGCGCTCGTATACCGGTAGAACCTCAGGAGCGACCGCGTGATCTATAGCAATCCGGAGGACCAGGTGGTGGACGACTCCGCCATCAAGGTGTTCATCGACGCCTACGGCGAGCGCGCTACCAGCCTCCCGCCGGTCGCGATCGTGATTGCCGCCTACAACGAG
>JAICWX010000416.1 GCA_025934635.1 Streptosporangiaceae bacterium
GAACAAGAACATCGACGCGGTGATCACCCTCGGCGCCCAGTTCGCGCTCATCGCCATCCAGGCCGAGGCGCAGTCGCACGCCACCGCCAAGATCTACACCTTCGACACCAGCGCGGCCGAGATCGCCAAGATCAAGGCCGGGCAGGTGCAGTGGGCCATTGACCAGCAGCCTTACCTGCAGGGATACGAGTCGGTCGACGCCCTGTGGCTGTTCCTGACCAACGGTGACCTCATCGGCGGCGGCCAGACCGTGTTCACCGGGCCCGCCTTCGTCGACAGCAGCAACGTCAACGCGGTGGCCAAGTACGCCCAGCGAGGCACTCGCTGACGCTGTAGAGCAGCACAGAAAGGAAAGCTCATGGCTACGACAGCTGAAGCCCCGGTCGCCCCGCCGCCGAGAACCGACGAGCGGATCGGCCGTAAGTCCCCGCTGGCGCGGTTCCTGGCCCGGCCGGAGGCCGGCGCCATCGCGGGCGCCATCGTCATCTACATCTTCTTCTTCATCATCGCCCCGCCGTTCCGCAACGCGTCCTCGTTCTCCTCGGTGCTGTACGTCACCTCGACCTACGGCCTGATGGCCACGCCGGTGGCGCTGCTGATGATCGGCGGCGAGTTCGACCTGTCGGCCGGCGTCGGGGTCACCAGCGCGGCGCTGTGCGGGTCGCTGTTCTCCTGGTGGTTCACCACCAACGCGTGGGTCGGCGTGCTGGTCGCGCTGGGGTTCGCCCTGCTGATCGGCTTCATCAACGGCTGGATCGTGGTGCGCACCGGGATCCCGTCCTTCCTGGTCACCCTGGGCACGTTCTTCATGCTCCAGGGGATCAACATCGCGCTGACCCAGACCATCACCAACCAGGTGGCCAGCCCGGACATCTCCACCCTGCAGGGCTTCAGCTCCGCCCGGACAGTGTTCTCCGGCAGCTTCACCATCGCCGGGGTGAACATCAGGACCAGCGTGATCTACTGGCTCGTCTTCATGATCATCGCCACCTACATCCTGATGCGCACCCGGATCGGCAACTGGATCTTCGCGGTCGGCGGTCACGCGCCGTCCGCCCGGGCCGTCGGCGTGCCGGTCGGCCGGATGAAGATCGGCCTGTTCATGGCGGTGGGCCTGATGGCCTGGTTCACCGGCATGCACACCCTGTTCCTGTTCAACACCATCCAGTCCAGCCAGGGCGTCGGCAACGAGTTCGTCTACATCATCGCGGCGGTCGTCGGCGGCTGCCTGCTGACCGGCGGTTACGGCTCCGCGATCGGCGCCGCTATCGGCGCGCTCATCTTCGGCATGGTCAACCAGGGCATCGTCTACGCCGGCTGGAACCCCGACTGGTTCCAGTTCTTCGTCGGCCTGCTGCTGCTCGGCGCGATCTTGCTGAACACCTATATCCGCCGACGTGCGGAGGCAGCGATATGAGTACCCCCCAGGAAACCCCGACCGGCAAGCACCACGCCCCCGAGCCCGCCGCCCCGGCGGCGGGCAGCCGGACCGGCGCCCCGCTGGTCCGCCTGGTCAACGCCGGGAAACGCTACGGCGCGGTGATCGCGCTGAACGACATCAACATGGAGGTGAGCGCGGGCGAGGTCACCTGCGTGCTCGGTGACAACGGGGCGGGCAAGTCCACCCTGATCAAGATCATCGCCGGGCTGCACCAGCCGTCCTCGGGCGTCTACGAGGTGGAGGGCGAGCCGGTCTCGTTCAGCTCCCCCCGCGAGGCGCTCGACCACGGCATCGCCACCGTCTACCAGGACCTGGCCGTGGTCCCGCTGATGCCGGTCTGGCGCAACTTCTTCCTCGGCAACGAGCTCCGCAAGGGGCCCCGGATCGACATCCCGGCCATGAAGAAGATGTGCAAGGACGAGCTGCTGGCCATGGGCATCGACCTGCGCGACGTGGAGCAGCCCATCGGCACCCTGTCCGGCGGGGAGCGCCAGTGCGTGGCGATCTCCCGCGCGGTCCACTTCGGTGCCAAGGTGCTGATCCTGGACGAGCCGACCGCCGCCCTCGGCGTCAAGCAGTCCGGGGTGGTGCTGAAGTACATCATCCAGGCCCGCGAACGCGGCCTGGGCGTCGTCTTCATCACCCACAACCCGCATCACGCCTACCCCGTCGGCGACCGGTTCCTGCTCCTCAACCGCGGCAGCTCCCTCGGCTACTTCGAGAAGAGCCAGATCACCCGCGACGAGCTGACCGGCCTGATGGCCGGCGGCGCCGAGCTCGAGCAGCTGTCCCACGAGCTCGCAGGCGAGGGCGGCGCCGCCGCCGAGATCGGCCACGTCCTCAGCGAGGACGTGGCGGAACTGGGCATCTCCGATCACCCGGCCCCGACCCGGACCACGGAGTCGGACACCCGGTGAGCACGGATCCCCACGGTGCCGGGCCGGAGGCGCGCGATGGTGCGCGGCTCCGGCTGGGCACCTGCCCCGACTCCTGGGGCGTGTGGTTCGCCGACGACCCGCGGCAGATCCCGTGGACGCGGTTCCTGGACGAGGTCGCCGAGGTCGGCTACCCGTGGCTGGAGCTCGGCCCCTACGGCTACCTGCCGACCGGCCCGGCCCGGCTGGCCGACGAGCTGGCCAGCCGGGACCTCCAGGTGGCGGGCGGCACCGTGCACGGGTTCAGCGGGCTGCACCGGCCGGGCGACTGGCCGGACATTGCCCGGATCACCCGCCAGGTATCCGAGCTCACCGCCGCCGTCGGCGGCCGGCACGTGATCTTCGTGCCGGTGCCCGGCTACCGCGACGACGTCACCGGCGCGTTCACCGAGGCCGCCGAGCTCGACGCGGGGGAGTGGCAGACCATGATCCGGGCCGCCAACGACCTGGGCCGGCTGACCGCCGAGGAGTACGGGCTCCGGCTGGAGTTCCACCCGCACGCGGACAGCCACGTCGAAACCCAGGCCCAGACGGAGCGGTTCCTGGACGGGACCGATCCTCGTTTGGTGTCGTTGTGTCTTGACACCGGCCACCTGGCCTACCGGCACGCGGACAACGTCGCCCTCATCCGGCGCTACCCCGATCGCATCGGGTACGTGCACATCAAGCAGATGGACCCGGCCATCGTGGCCCAGGCCGACCGCGAGGGACTGGCCTTCGGCCAGGCCGTGGCCATGGGCGCCAGCTGCGAGCCGCCGCTCGGCGAACCCGTCGTCGAGGCCGTCGCCAAGGCCTTGCGGGAGCTGGGCCGGGACCTGTTCGTCGTGGTCGAGCAGGACATGTACCCGGTGCCGTTCGACAAGCCGAAGCCGATCGCCGAGCGCACCTATGCCTACCTGCGCGGTGTCGGCGTCGGCCAGCCCGGCTGAACCCGCCGGCCGAACGCACCCCAGCCGAAGGAGCAGGAGCAGCAATGAATGTCCGCGTTGGCGTCATCGGAGTGGGGATGATCGGCCAGGACCACATCCGCCGGATCACGCACGTGCTTACCGGCGGGTCGGTCACGGCGGTCAATGACGTCGACGCGGCGCGCGCCGGGCAGGTCGCGGCGGGCCTGCCCGGCGCGCATGTTCACGACACCGCGGCCGCCCTGGTCGCGGACGGCACCGTGGACGCGATCCTGGTCGCGTCCTGGGGCGCGGCCCACGAGGAGCAGGTGCTGGCCGCGATCGCGGCCGGCAAGCCGGTGTTCTGCGAGAAGCCGCTCGCCCCGTCCAGCGCCGCCTGCCAGCGGATCATGGACGCCGAGATCGCGGCCGGGCGCCGGCTGATCCAGGTCGGCTTCATGCGCCGCTACGACGCCGGCTACCGGGCCATGAAGGCGGCCCTGGACGAGGGAAGCCTGGGCCCGCCGCTGCTCATGCACTGCGCGCACCGCAACCCGTCGGTGCCGCCCTACTTCACCACCGGCATGAGCATCAGTGACTCGGCCGTGCACGAGATCGACATCGCCCGCTGGCTGTTCGGCGAGGAGATCACGGCCGCCGCCGTGCTCAGCCCGCGCCGCAGCGGGCAGGCCCCCGACGGCGTGCAGGACCCGCTGATCCTGCTCCTGGAGATGGCCGGCGGGGCGCTGGTCGACGATGAGCTGTTCGTGAACGCCCGGTACGGCTACGACGTCCGCGGCGAGGTCGTCTGCGAGAACGGCAGCGTGGCCCTGGCGGACACCAGCGAGGTAACCGTGCGGACCGCCAACCGGCACGGCGGCCGCGTCCCGGTCGACTGGCGCGACCGGTTCATCCGCGCCTACGACATCGAGCTGCAGGACTGGCTGGACGCGGTGGCCGCGGGCACGTCGACCGGTCCCACCGCCTGGGACGGCTACGCCGCCGCCGCGGTCACCGACGCCGCCCTCGAGGCCCTGCGCACCGGCCAGCGCACCGCGGTGACCATGCCCGAACGCCCCGAGTTCTACGCCAAGGCCCCGTGAAAAGAACGGCTCCGTGACCGAAGAACGGTGCAGCAGATGAAGATCGCGCTCGACCCCTACATGTTCCGCCGGGTGCCGCTGACCGATCTGCCCGCGCTGGTCGCGGACCTGGGCTACTCCTGGATCGAGCTGTCACCGCGGGACGACTTCATGCCGTTCTTCCTGCACCCGCGAGCGGACAAGGCGCAGATCGCCGCGTTCTCCCGGTCCCTGACCGCGGCCGGCGTGCGGGTCGCCTCGGTGCTGCCGCTGTACCGCTGGTCCGGCCCGGACGAGGACGAGCGCCAGGCCGCGGTGCGCTACTGGAAACGCGCCATCCAGATCACCGCCGACCTCGGCGTCGAGGTGATGAACTCCGAGTTCAACGGCCGCCCGGAGGCCGCCGCGGCCAGCGAGGCCCAGTTCTGGCGGTCGCTGGAGGAACTGCTGCCCGTCTTCGAGCGCGCGGGCGTGCGGCTGGCGCTCGAACCGCACCCGGACGACTTCATCGAGGACGGCCGGGCCGCGATCGACCTGATCCGCGGCATCGACAAGGACTGGGTCTCGTTCCTGTACTGCGCGCCGCACACCTTCCACCAGGGCGGCGACATCGAGGGCATCATGAAGTACGCCGGGCCGCTGCTGACCCAGCTCCACATCGCCGACTCGTTCGACCACCGGGCCTCCTCCGGCCTGCGCTACATCGTCAACCCGCCCGGTTCGGCCGCCCGCATCCACCAGCACCTGGACATCGGCCAGGGCGAAGTCGACTGGGACGTCTTCTTCCGCACCCTGGCCGAGGTGAAGTTCGACGGCATCGCCACCGTGTGCGTCTTCGCCTGGGAGGAACGCGCCCGCGAGTCCTCGGTGCACAACCTGGAGCAGATCCGGCGCTACGTGGCCAAGCACGACCAGGCCTGACCATGGCGCTCAAGCTCGGTGCGTACACCGCCTGCCCGGCCATGGCGGCCGGGAACCTCCGCGCCGCCGCCGCGAAGCCCTAACCTCCAATGTAATCCCGCCAGGTGCCAGACTGGTGGCGAGGAGCCGGATCGCGCTCGGAGGAGGCCCGCATGACCGTTCCGCCAGACTTCGGAGGCCATGAATTCGAGGAGGGGCTGCTGGAAGATCTCGGCGGCCCGCACGAGAAGCACCCCGCGCCGCACGACGACCAGGCCGGAGCCGACTGGGACGACAACGAGGCGCACGCCGCGGGCCAGGTCTGCGCCCTGTGCGGCGCGGTCATCCGGCCTGGCCAGGACACCCGGCTGCGCGCCGACGGTCAGTGGGAACACGAAGCCTGCCCCGTGACTACCTGACCACGGGCCGGCCGGTAATCCGCTGACCCGCTTCCCGGCCTCAGCTGCCGCACCCGCCCGCACCGCAGCTGCCGCACCCGCCCGCACCGCAGCTGCCGCACTCGCACCACAGCCCCCACCGCCACCCGCCCCGCCCTTCAGCAACGACATCGATGCTCCATCAATGTCGCGGGAGCAGCATCGATGCTCCATCACGGCCGTGACGCGCGCGCGATGCCGTCGAGCGCGCGCCCGGCGAAGCCTCCCGTTAGCGAAGGGTGGCACCAGGGTCATCCCGGGCACCACCCGCCCCGTGAGCCTGACGTGCGTCCGATAGCGGCGGAACAGATAAACTCGCGGATCTGTTGAGGTAGACGTAAGTAAGAAGCCGCCGTCACGGTCCGTGAGATGACGGCCTCGCAGCGGTCGCCCGGCGCGTTCGGGAAAAGAAGATCGCGCGTTTACTACACTGGAAGCAGCCGCCGGATCCGGCAACGCATCCCAGACGCCAAAGAACCGAGACTCACGCATGCCCATAGACCAGATCGTGCAACTCGCGCAGGCCACCCTGGCCACCAGGGATGACCTGCGCAACGTGGCCATCGTCGCGCACGTCGACCACGGCAAGACCACGCTGGTGGACGCCATGCTGTGGCAGTCCGGGGCGTTCCGCGCCAACGCGCACGTGGCCGAGCGGGTGATGGACTCCGGCGACCTGGAGCGGGAAAAGGGCATCACGATCCTGGCCAAGAACACCGCGGTGAGTCACGGCGGCCTGACCATCAACATCGTGGACACCCCCGGGCACGCCGACTTCGGCGGCGAGGTGGAGCGCGGCCTGTCCATGGTCGACGGCGTGCTGCTGCTGGTGGACGCCAGCGAGGGGCCGCTGCCGCAGACCAGGTTCGTGCTGCGCAAGACGC
>JAICWX010000145.1 GCA_025934635.1 Streptosporangiaceae bacterium
ACCAGCTCGGGCAAGATCCTGCTCGCCGCGCTGCCGCCGGACGAGCTGACCCGGCGGCTCGAGGACTGGCAGCCCCGGGCCGTCACGCCGTGGACCATCACCGACAAGAGCCGGCTGCTGTCCGAGCTGACCGAGGTGGGCCGGCGCGGCTGGGCGCAGAACAACGAGGAAGGCCACCGCGGCATCGTCTCGGTCGGCGCGCCGATCCGGGGCCGGGACGGCACGGTCATGGCCGCGGTCAGCGTCGTCGGCGACAGCGCCCGGATGCGCTCGATGATGCGCCGGGCCACCACCCTGGTGGTCGAGTCGGCCCGGCTCATCTCCCGCCGGCTGGGCTACGCGCCCTGAAAAAGACCTTTTAAACCCTTTCGGCCGAACGAGTTCCGTCCCCGCCCCGCCGCCCGCTCCCCGTGGACCCCTTAGTGGATCCCGCGGTGGCCGCCCGCGTCCAGGTAGAGCACGCTGCCGTGCAGCGCGCTGGCCTCCGGGTCGAGCAGCATCTCCACCGCCCAGGCCAGCTCGTCGGTGGTCGGCAGCCGGCCCAGCGAGTTCTGCGCCACGTACTCCTGCCAGACCTCGTCCTCGGCGGCGCCCCGCTCGGCGGCGACCGTGGCCACGATCCGGCGCAGCCGCGGCGTGTCGGCCGGGCCCGGGCTGAGCGTGTGCGCGGTCACCCCGCGCGGCCCGTACAGCAGGCTGATCTGGCGCATCAGGTTGAACACGGCCGCGTTGACCGCGCCCGGGCCGGCCTCGTGCGCCCGCGGCTCCAGGCCGAGCGACCCGGCGAACGTCACGAACCGCGACCCCGGGACCAGCCGGTCGCGGACCGCGTGCAGCAGCCGCAGCAGCCCGCCGGCCTTGATGTTGGCTCCGACGGCGAGCGCGTCCGGGTCGATGGTGTCGGCCGAGCCGCGGACCGGCAGCCCGGCCGCGAAGACCGCCATCCGCACCGAACCCTGATGTGCCGTCAGCGCCGAGCTGATGGCCCGGATCGCGTCGTTGCTGCCGATGTCGGCCGGGCAGGGCGTGATCAGCTCGTGCGACGCCGCGAGCTCGTCCAGGGCATCCTTGGAGCGTGCCACCGCGACCACCGCCAGCCCGCGCCGGGTCAGCCGTCCGATCACCGCCCGCCCGATGGTCCCGGTCGCCCCGACAACGACAGTGTTTTCCCGCTCGCCTCCGGGCGCTTTGAGTCGGCTCCTTCCCTCGTCGTTCGTCGCAGGCTCCTCACTCCTCAGTCCAGTCGCCGACGCGCCCTTTGGCTCGCGGGGGATCTCGCTCATGTGCCTGCCCGCTGCGCCGCCTCCCGGCGGGCCGCGACCTCGTCGGCGCGGGACACGTCGGCGGGCACGCCGCCGATGCCCCAGCCCTCCGGCGGGAACTGCGTGATGTAGGTGCGGACCCGCTCGATCGGCGTGTCCAGGATCTCCGCGACCAGCGCGGCGACCCGGCCGTGCAGCTCGCGGATCTTCTCCGGCGGGCGGCCTTCCATGATGTCGATGCGGACGAGTGGCATGCCTTGCTCCTTGTGGTTAGCGGGGGAGTGGTTAGCGGGGACCGAGCCCGAGGAGGTCCCGGGCGGTGTCGATAGCCGGGGCCGGGTTGTCCCACGGCACCCGGACGGCGGCCAGGCCCGCCTGGCGGGCGCCGTCGACGTTCCACGGCATGTCGTCGAGGAACACGATCTGCCCGGCCGGCAGGCCGAGCGCCTCGGCGCCGTCGCGGAAGGCGCGCGGGTCCGGCTTCAGCACCCCGGTGAGGCTGGCGTCGACGATCACGTCGAACAGCTTCAGGTGCTCCTGCCGCTCGACCCAGCCCGGCCCGTGGAACGCGGCCAGGTCGTTGGTCAGCGCGCCGAGCGGCAGCCCGGCCGCCTTGACGTCGGTCATCAGGTCCACCGTCTCGGCGCACAGCCAGTCCTGCTCGGGCAGGTCGTACAGCCGACCCATCATCGCCTGGGTATCCCAGCTCTGTCCCACCGCGGCCCCGAACTCGGCCGCCCGCTGCGCCCAGTAATCCCGCTCGCTCACCTCGCGGCGCAGCATCCGCTGCCACAGCTCGTCCCGGTCGGTGCCCAGCCCGCCGATCCGCTCGAGCACCGGCCGCAGCGCCGGCTCGGACCCGGCCAGCCGCCCGGCCAGGTACATCGAAGTGCGGTGCACCACCCCGCCGATGTCGAGCAGCAGCCCCCGGTACGTGCCCGTAGCCGCCGCCCCCTCAGCTGCTGGCGGCATAGCCGCGCTCGGCGTAGGGATAGCCGCCCAGCTCGAGCCGGTCCAGCCCGGCCGCCTGCGGCGAGGCGTAGTACGCGCGGATCTCGGCGATCAGCCCGGTACCCGGGTCGAAGTGGTACCACTCGTCGCCCCGCAGCACCACGCCGACCTTCGTCTTCTCGTGCGTCCACTCGATCACCGCCCGGTCGGTGTCCGGGTCGCAGATGATCTCGTCCACGGTCCACCGCGAGCCCAGGGTCTGCACTGCCCACGACCACTTGGCGCCGATCACCTCGCCGCCCCGGAACGGCCCGTCGTACATGTCCGGCGGGAAGTAGTGCACCCCGCCCGGGGCGAAGAACTTCGCCACCGCGTCGGCGTCGCCGGTGTTGCACGCGTCGAAGTAGCCGCGGATGACCTCTTCCATCCGCCGCGCCTTGGCCGCCCGGTCCTGCTCTGCCCAGTCCTGCTCTGGCTGCTCCTGCTCAGCTGTCACAGCCCGAGCCTAGGCGTTAACCGCCTAGGCCAGCGAGGACGTGTTCCGCATGGAGGTACGGTAGTGCCGGCTGGACGCCGGGTTGAAGACGAGAAAGACCACGGCCAGCGCGATGAGGCACTGAGCCAGGCCGGCCGCCATGATGGCCGGCGAGTACGTGATGGCGCCCTGGGACAGTGCGTCCAGCACGGCCAGGGCGTCGAGGCCGAAGAACACCGCGAGCACGGCCCGGCCCCGGTTCTGGCCCCGGCCGTTCGCCCGGGCCATCCACAGCCACAGGGCAATGACGAGCGGCGCCTCCGCCACATCGATGAGCATCCAGACCTGGGTCGAAGGCCAGGCGGCCGGGTAAGCGGGCAGTACCGCCGCCCGCACGCTGCCGAAGGTCGCCGCGATGCTGATCGCGACGCCGAGTTCGGCCAGCGCACCCGCCCACATGAGCCGGATCGCGGTGAATACCGTGCGCGGCTGCCCCGGCCGGGGCCGCATCCACATCCGCGCCGCGCCCTTAATCAGGTCGAAGGTGGCCTCCAGGCTGGGCCGCGTCTGGTTATCCGCGGCGCACGCCAGCAGCACCGCGAGGATCTCGTCCTCGTTCTCCCGCCGGAACCACCGCGGGTAGGCGGCCAGCAGCCGCCGATATCCGCGCTCCAGCCCATCCGGCTCGCCTGTGCCCAGCTCCGGCTCGTTCATGCCGGGCTCGCTCATGCCGCGCCTCCCGCTAGGTACGTCCGCGCCTCGCTCATGCGGCGCCTCCCGCCGGGTTCACCCGCAGCCGCCGCAGCGCGGCCGTGGCGTGGGACTGCAGCCGGGCCGCCTCGGCGGCCAGCCGCTTCTCGCCGTCCGGCGTGAGCCGGTAGTAGCGGCGCAGCCGGTTGCCCACGACCTCTTCCCGGTCCACCTGGATCAGCCCGTCCGCGCGGAGCCGCTCCAGCGCCGTGTACAGTGTCCCGGCCAGCAGCGTGACCCGGCCCCCGGAGATCTCGGCGACGTCGGCGATGATCCCGTACCCGTGCTGGCTGCCCGCCGCCAGCGCGGTCAGGATCAGGAACGTCGCCTCCTGCATCGCCCGCGTACTCATAGCAACAACATATATAGCTGAGTTAGCGGTAGCAATCCCCGGTGCCCGGCGGACTTCAGCGACTCGCGCGCTCCCCGCGTTCCCGTACCGCCCGCAGGTCCTCCGCGATGCGGAACACCACCACGAACGATTCCAGCACCAGCCGCCAGAACGCCAGCACGATCAGGCCGAACAGCGGGCCGATGATGACGAACACCAGCACGCCGAACACCGCGCTCAGCCGGAACGCGACGATCGAGTACCCCAGCCAGCTCAGCGTCACCAGCACCGTGATCAGGACGTATAGCACCTTGATGATCTTGGTGGTGACGAACGAGGTGAAGCTGAAGTCGAACAGCGAGGACAGGAAGCCGCGGGCGTGCGCCGCCTGCGGCGACGCCATCATCGCGCCGCCCATCGCCGACGCGCTCCGTCCGGGCTGGCCCATCGACGGCGCTCCCGGCGGCGGTGTCCCGGGCGGCGGCGGGGTCCCGATCCCCGCGTCGGCCTGCCCCGGGGCGCCGCGGCCCTGAGCGCCCTGGGACGGCGCGGCCTGCCACAGCGGGCTGGCGCCCTGGCCGGACGCGGCCTGGCCGGGCCGCACGGCCCCCTGACCAGACGCCCCGTACGCCGAGCCGCTCTGGGCCGAGGACCCGTATCCGGAGGCGCTCTGGCCGGAGTCGTACGCCGAGCCGCTCGGGGTCGAGGATCCGTACCCGGCGGCGCCCGGAGTCGACGACCCGTACCCCGGAGTACGCGGGCTCGACGCCCCGTACCCGGAACCGCCCTGACCCGAGGACGGGTAGTCCAGGGCACTCTGGCCCGACGACGCCCCGTACCCCGAGCCGCCCTGACCGGACGACCCGTACCCGTAGCCGGAGGGGGTCCCCGAGCTCGGCGTCCCCGAACTCGGTGTCCCCGAACTGGGCGTCACTGGGTGCTGCCGGGTCGCGCCGGAGTCGGATTCGTCCGCGTCGTAATACTGCTCGCCGGGGACGTAGCCGTCGCGATTCCAGTCGTCGCGGCCGTGGCCCGATGATTGCTCTGTCATCATCCCCCCACAGGGAAGTCCGTCATACCCGCGCAACCCTACCGGTCCCGCGCTTGCAGTGCAGGCCACACCGACATCACCCGCCCGGCCCGCCATCCGGGGAGTGCGCTCAGCCTAGCTTGCCCAGCCCCCAGCTAGTCCAGGTCCTAGCTAGTCCAGGTCCTAGCTAGCCCGGTCCTAGCTAGCACGGAGCCGCAGCCCGCGCGGCGTGGGCCGGAACCCGGCCGCCTCGAGCGCCTGCGTCAGCGGTGAGTCGCCGCCGGCCCGCTCCCCGTCGGCGCGCTCCACGGTGAGCCGTCCGAGCGCGCCGTCCCGGACCGCGGCGGCCAGGGCGGTCGCGCTGGCCGCCAGCCGTTCCGGCTCGTCGGTCCAGGACAGCAGGGTGCGGCCGCCGCGTTCCACGTACAGCACCAGCGAGCCGTCCACCAGGACAGTCAGTGCCCCCGCCTTGCGCCCCGGCCGGTGCGAGGAGGCCGTCTCACCCGGCCGGTCCGGCCACGGCAGCGCCGCCCCGTAAGGCTGAGCCGGATCCGCCGCCGCAAGCACCACCGCCGGTGCTGGCCCGGGGGGACGAAACCCTGATCCCCCCGGAACCCCCCGATCACGGGGGGACTTTCCCCCCGTCTCCCCCATTGCCCTCATCCGGTCCACTGCTCCCGGCAGCGCGAACTGCGCCCCGCCCAGGCCCTCCACGAAGTAGCCGCGGCGGCACTGGCCCGCCTCCTCCATCGCCCGCAGCACCGGGTACACCGCGGCGAAGCCGCCCGTGATCCGCTCGGCCGCCACCGCGCCTCTGGTCAGCACGCCATGCCGGTCGAGCAGGGTCATCGCCAGCGCGTGCGCCCGCAGGGTCGGGTCGGCATCATCGCGCGGCGGCAGCAGCGACCAGCGGCCGCTGACGGTCGGCGGCCCGGTGCGGGCCGGCATCGACGGGCGGCCGAAGCTGTAGCGGCCGCCCCGGCCGGGACGCGGCCGCGGTAGGGCCCGGGCGGGCGCGGCCGCGCGCCGGGGCGCCCCCCCGCCGAGCATCAGCCGCAGCGGGCCGAGGGTGTCGTTGGTGAGCAGCCCGGCCCAGACCAGGTCCCAGACCGCGTCCGCCATCTCGGCATCAGTCGGTACCGGCCCGGCCAGCAGGCTGGCCGCCCGGTCGCTGAGCATGCGGAAGAACAGCGCACCGCCCCCGGCGAGCGCCTCGAGCACCGCCGTGTGCAGCGGGGTCATGCTCACCTCGGCTGGCTCGGGCAGCAGCAGCGGCGCGGTGTCGGCGGGCGCCAGCACCAGCCAGCCGTCGCCGCCCGGCAGCGCTCCGGCCCCGGACCAGACGATCTCGCCCGCCGAGGTCAGCTCGTCGAGCATGGCCGGGGAGTAGCCCGGCAGCCGCCCCGGCAGCACCAGCGTCTCCAGCGCCGAGGCCGGCACCGGCGCCCCGCCCAGCCGCTCGATCACCTCCAGCACCGCGCCCGCGTCGGCCCTGCGTCTGCCAGCACCGGGCCGGCCGCCGCCGGACTTGTCCGCACCGGGGACATTGATCCCGTGCCAGGCCGGCAGGAACCGGGCCAGCACCTCGGGCGGCACCGGCTCCGCCTCCTTGCGCAGCCGGGCCAGGCACCGCCGCCGCAGCAGCCGCAGCACCTCGGCGTCGCACCACTCGGTACCACCCGCGCCGGCCGCCCCGGCCCGCAGGAACTCGCCCTCGACCACCCGGCCGCCCGCCGCCAGCCGCCGCAGGGCCAGGATCACCACGGCCACGCCGAGCCCGTACCGCTGCGCCGTCGCGTCGGCCGCGAACGGGCCGTGCGTCCGGGCGTACCTGGCCACCAGGTCACCGAGCGGGTCCGCGACCGGCTCGGTGAACGCCTCGGGCACGCCGACCGGCAGCGGCACCCCGAGCGCGTCCCGCAGCCGCCCCGCGTCCTCGATCGCGGCCCACATCGGCTGCCCGGCGATCCTGACCTGAATAATCCGGCGGGCCGCCGACAGCTCGCCCAGCCAGTCGCGCGCGGCCACCGGGTCGGCGCACCGTTCCGCCACCTCGTCGGCGGTCAGCGGGCCGGCCGTGCGGAGCAGGTCGGCGGCGCCTTCCAGGTCCCGGCAGCGGCGGTTCTCCGACAGGTGCTGCAGGTCGCGCTCGGTCTCGGCGATGACGGCGGGATCGAGCAGCTCGCGCAGCCCGTCCTGGCCGAGCAGCTCGGCCAGCAGCGCCGGATCGAGCGACAGAGCCTGCGCCCGGCGCTCGGCCAGCGGCGCGTCACCCTCGTACATGAACGCGCCGACGTACCTGAACAGCAAGGATTTACCGAACGGGCTCGGCGTCGGCGTCTCGACCTCCACCACGCGGACGCGGCGGGCCGCGATGTCCCGCAGCAGCGTGGTCAGGGCGGGCACGTCGAAGACGTCACGCAGGCATTCCCGCACGGTCTCGAGCACGATCGGGAACGCCGGGTACTGGCTCGCCACCTCGAGCAGCTGCGCCGACCGCTGCCGCTGCTGCCACAGCGGCGTGCGGCGGCCGGGCTGGCGGCGCGGCAGCAGCAGGGCCCGGCTGGCGCACTCGCGGAACCGGGACGCGAACAGCGCGCTGGCTCCGACCTCCTGGGTGACCAGGTCGCCGATGTCGTCCGGGTCGACCAGGGCGATCCCGGTCGGCGGCGGCTCGTCCGAGTCGGGCACCCGGATGATGATCCCGTCGTCGGTGTGCAGGGCCTGCACGTCCATGCCGTCGTAGCGCTCGCGCAGCCGGGCCGCGATGGCCAGCGCCCACGGCGCGTGCACCCGGTCCCCGTACGGGCTGTGCAGCACCACCCGCCAGTCGCCGAGCTCGTCGCGGAAGCGCTCCACTACCAGGGTCCGGTCGTCCGGCACGTAGCCGGTGGCCGCGCGCTGCTCGGCGAGGTACCTGGTCAGGTTCCGCGCCGCCAGCTGGTCCAGGCCGGCCTGCTCGAGCCTGCGCGTCGCCTCCTGCTCCCCGGCCGCCGCCAGCTCGCGGCAGGCCGCCCCGATGGCCCGGCCGAGCTCGGCCGGGCGCCCCGGCGTGTCACCGTGCCAGAACGGCAGCTTGCCGGCCTGCCCGGGGGCCGGCGTGACCAGCACCCGGTCCGGCGTGATGTCCTCGATCCGCCACGAGCTGGCGCCGAGCACGAACACGTCGCCGACCCGGGACTCGTAGACCATCTCCTCGTCGAGCTCGCCGACCCGGCGCGGCTGCTTGCTGTTGTCCGAGGCCAGGAACACGCCGAACAGGCCGCGGTCGGGAATCGTCCCGCCGCTGGTGACGGCCAGCCGCTGCGCTCCCGGCCGGGCCCGGATCGTGCCCGCCACCCGGTCCCAGACCAGCCGCGGCCGCAGCCCGGCGAACTCCTCGCTCGGGTAGCGCCCGGCCAGCATGTCCAGCACCGCCTCGAGGATCGGCCGGGTCAGCCCGCTGAACGGCGCCGCCCGGCGGACCATCTGCTCGAGGTCGTCCACCACCCAGTCGTCGACCGCCGTCATCGCCACGATCTGCTGGGCCAGCACGTCCAGCGGGTTGTGCGGGATCTTGAGCTGCTCGATCTCGCCCGCCCGCATCCGCCCGGCCACCACGGCCGACTGGACCAGGTCGCCCTGGTACTTGGGGAAGATGATGCCGCGGGAGACGTCGCCGACGTTGTGCCCGGCCCGGCCGACCCGCTGCAGCCCGCTGGCCACCGAAGGCGGCGCCTCGACCTGGATCACCAGGTCCACCGCGCCCATGTCGATGCCGAGTTCCAGGCTGGAGGTGGCCACCACGGCGGGCAGCCGTCCGGCCTTGAGCGCCTCCTCGATCTCGGCCCGCTCCTGCCGCGATACCGAGCCGTGGTGCGCCCGCGCCACCTCGGCCGGCGCGCCCGCTCCGGTACCCGCCTGCGCCATCAGCTGTGCTGGCGCTGTTAGCCGGGGGGAGTGATCCCCCCCAGACCCCCCCTGCTCACGAGGGGGCTGCCCGCCCCCCCGTACCCCCCCGGGGAGGGGCTGCCCGCCCCCCCGTTCCCCTTCGGTCCCCTCGGGGGTCTCCCAGATCTCGCTCAGCTCGCCCGGCCCGGCGCCCTCCGCCCGCTCCTCAGCGCGCTCCGCGGCCAGCTCGTTCAGCCGGCCGCACAGCCGCTCGGCCAGCCGCCGCGAGTTCGCGAACACGATCGTGGACTTGTGCTGCTCGATCAGGTCGAGCACCCGCTCCTCGACGTGCGGCCAGATGGACCGCCGCGGCGCCGGCCCCTCCTCGTCGCCGCCCGTGTCGCGCCCCGGCATCGTGTCCAGCTCGGTCATGTCCTCGACCGGCACGACCACCTGCAGCTCGATGCGCTTGGGGCTGGGCGGCTGCACGACGGTGACCGCGCGGGTGCCGCCGAGGAACGTCGCCACCTCCTCGACCGGCCGCACCGTCGCCGATAGCCCTACCCGCTGAGCCGGGGATGCCTCCCCCCGCAGCGCGTCGAGGCGTTCCAGGGACAGGGCCAGGTGAGCGCCGCGCTTGTTGCCGGCCACCGCGTGCACCTCGTCGAGGATGACCGTCTCCACCCCGCGCAGGGTCTCCCTGGCCTGCGAGGTGAGCAGCAGGAAGAGCGACTCGGGGGTGGTGATGAGGATGTCCGGCGGCTTGGTCGCCAGCTTCCTGCGCTCGTCGGCGGCGGTGTCGCCGGTGCGTACCGCCACCCGGATGTCCGGCTCGTCCAGGCCCAGCCGGCGCGCGGCGTGCCCGATCCCGGTCAGCGGGGCGCGCAGGTTCCGCTCGATGTCCACCGCCAGCGCCTTGAGCGGGGAGACGTAGAGCACCCGGGTGCGCCGCTTCGGGTCGTCGGGTGGTGGCAGCGCCGCCAGCTTGTCGATCGCCCACAAGAAGGCGGCCAGCGTCTTGCCCGAACCGGTCGGCGCGACCACCAGCGTGTCCTCGCCCTTGCCGATCGCCCGCCACGCCCCCTCCTGGGCCGGCGTCGGCTCGGCGAACGCCCCGTCGAACCACGCCCGGGTGGCCGGCGAGAATCCGTCGCGCGAGTCTGGTGCCATGCTCTCCATACTGCCTCGCCCCACCGACATTTCCGTACGCCGCCCAGTCAACCGGAGAGGGCCAGTCAGCCGGAGAGGGCGGCGCGCAGCCGTGACTCGATGCCGCCGATATGCGCGGTGGCCCACGACCGGGCCAGATCCGGGTCCCGCCCGGCGATCGCGCCGTAGATAGCCCGGTGCTCAGCCAGGGTCCGCTCCAGCGCCCCCGGCTCGGTTACCCGGCACCACAGCCGCGCCCGCGCCGTCGGCATCGACATGCTCTCCGCCAGCGAGGCCAGCACCGGATTGCCCGATCCCGCGGCGATCCGGCGATGAAACTCCGTCTCGGCCGCCACGAACTCCTTCGCGGTCGCGTTCGCTCCGGCCGGGCCGAGCACCGCGGCCAGCCCGGCCAGGCTCGCCTCGGGCATCCGCATGGCCGCCAGCGCCGTGGCGGCCGGCTCCAGCACCCGCCGGACCTCGAGGAACTGGAGCACCGTGTCATCACGGTGGACACCCGCGATGAAGCTCAGCGTCTCCAGCAGCAGCGACGGCTCGAGGCTGGTGGCGTACGTCCCGTCCCCCCGCCGCACCTCGAGCACGTTCACCAGGCTGAGCGCCCGCACCGCCTCCCGCAGCGAACTGCGCGACAACCCCAGCTCTGCCGCCAGGTCAGTCTCGCTGGGCAGTTTCTCCCCCGGTCCGACCCGGCCGGTGACGATCATCTGCCTGATCTTCTCGATCGCCTCGTCGGTCAGCGCCACGCCTCGCCTCCGGCTTCGTGCTCCGGCCGTCAGCCCGGCCGCGGGCCGGGCTGCGCCGGGAGCCGGTACACCCGCGCCGCGGTGCCCGCGAACACCGCGGCCTGGTCGGCGGCCGACAGGCCGCTGACCAGTGTCCGCGCGAGCGCCAGGACACCGCCGTAGTCGCTGGCCAGCAGGCATACCGGCCAATCCGAGCCGAACATGACCCGGTCGGCCCCGAAGGCGGTCAGGATGACATCGGCGAACGGCGCGAACGCCGAAGCCGCGGCCCCCGGCCGTGCCTCCGTGACCAGGCCGGACAGCTTGCAGACGGTGTTGGGCCTGGCCGCCAGGTCACGGATCGCCGTGGCCCACGGCTCCAGCGCGCCGCCGGCGATGTCGGGCTTGCCGCCGTGATCGAGCACGAAAAGCAGCTCCGGCACGGCGTCCGCGGCGTAGCTGGCCGCCGGCAGCTGGTGCGGGCGCACGACCAGGTCGTAGCAGAGCCCGGCCGCGGCGACCGCCCGCAGGCCGCGCAGGACCTCGGGCCGGCGCAGCCAGTCCGGGTCGGGCTCGGATTGGACCTGGTGCCGGATCCCGGCCAGGTAAGAGCCGCCCGGCCCGGACCCGAACCGGGCCAGCTCACCGGCCACCGCCGGGCTGGTCAGGTCGGTCCAGCCGACCACGCCCGCGACCAGCGGGTCGCGGTCGGCCAGGGCCAGCAGCTCGGGCGTCTCTTCGGCCACGGTGACGGTCTGCACCACGACGGTGCCGGTCACCCCGGCCGCCTGCGCGGCCGGGCGCAGGTCGTCGACGGCGAAGCTGCGCCGGATCACCGCCATCGGCGGCCCGGTGATCCAGTCCTGGTCGCGGACGGCCAGGTCCCAGACATGATGATGCGCGTCGATCATCCTGGCAGCTGCCAGACCACCGGCAGCACCGCTTCCGCGCCGTCCTCGGAGTAGTCGTGCACGGTCTCCAGCAAGCCCGCCATGCGCTGCTGCCACCGCTGGTTGACCGGGTTGGCGTCCAGTGCGGCCAGCAGCCCGGCGTAGTCGGCGCATTCGATGACGTGGAACAGCTCGGTCCCGCTGCGCCAGATCGTCCAGCTCGTCGCGCCGGCCGCCCTGATCGCGTCGGTCAGCTCGGCGGGTACCTGCTGGTGCGCCCGGACGTACTCATCGATCCGGTCGGCCCGGACCTGGGTATGCAGCGCGATCCTCATGACAGGGTGTCTTCCCAGTTCACGACCGCGCCGATCACGTCACCGCCCTTGCCGTCGTAGATGTCCCGGTAGAAGGCGGGCATCTCGGCGGCGGTCAGCCGGTGCGTGATGACCATCTCCCACGGCATGGCCCCGGCCGCCACGGCCTGCAGGGACGCCCGCCGGTAGGGCCGGTAGCCGTCGTCGCACGGGAACACCATCCGCAGCCGCCGGTGATGCGCCTCGAGGAACTCGAACGAGATCGGCCCGTCTCCGTAGTTGCCCTGCCAGACGAAGCAGCCGAACGGGCGGCACAGCCGGATGGCGGCGTCGACGCAGTCCGGCCGGCCGGTCGACTCGAACACGAAGTCCGCGCCGTCGGCCAGGCCGTCCACCTGCGCCTTGACCTGGTCGAAGGACCCGTCCGCGGCCGGCCCCATGGTGGCCGCGGCGCCGAATGCCGCCGCCAGCTCGCGGCATTGCGGCCGCGGGTCGATGCCGGTGACCACCGCGCCGCGCCGGACCGCGGCGGACACCACCCCGAGGCCGATCATGCCCAGGCCCACGACCACGACCGTGGCGCCCACGCCGACCTCGGCCATGTCCACGCCGTACAGGCCGACCGACGGCATGACGAACATGGCGGCCACCTCCGGGGGCACCCCGGCGGGCACCTTCTCGGCCCCGTGCGTCCCGGACGGGTTGAGCACGGCCACCGACGCGTGAGTCCCGGACCGGCAGTTGAGGGACTGTCCCGAGTCACGCAGCGTCAGGGCGGCGTTGCCCCGGTAGTAGACGGTGTCACCGACCGCGTAGCCGGTCACGTTCGCGCCCGTGGCGACGACGCTGCCGCTCGCCATGTAGCCGGTCACGACCGGGAACGTGCCCCAGTCCAGTTTCCCGGTCAGGACGGCGAACTCGGTGCCGATGCTCACGCCCGACCACTGGGTCCGGATGCCGATGTCATCCGCGCCGACCGGCGCGGTGACGATCTCGGCCAGCCGGAACTTGCCCTCGGGGTCCGCGATGAGAGCGGTCCCGGCCAGGCCTTCAGCGTCCGCCACGGTGGCCTTCCTTTCTCCCTTGACTCTTCCTTGACTCTTCCCTGATCGTCATTGCCTGCCTGCCTGCCTGCTCAGCCGAAGGTGACGAGGGCCTTCACGACCGAGCCCTCGTCGATGGCGGCGAAGGCATCGTCGATGCACTCGAACGGGTACCGCCCGGACAGGAACATCTCGCGCGGCAGCGCGCCGGACTCCACCAAGGTCACGACGCTGCGCAGCACGTCGGCCTCCCTGGGCTGGGCCACGATGAGCGCTGCCCGCCGCGGCGCGGCCATGACGTCCAGCGGCGCCGGGGCGTCCGGTGCGCTGTAGATGATCAGGCGCCCGCCCGGGCGCACCCAGCGGAAGGCGGCGTCCACGGCCGCCGGCTTGCCGGCCGCCTCGAAGACCACGTCGGCGCCGCCCAGCTCGCGGAACAGCGCGTCGGCCTCCGGGCCGGCGATGGCGGTGTGGGTGGCGCCCAGCGCGCGGGCCCGTTCCAGGCGCTCGGGACGGCGGCCGACGCAGACCACGGCCCGCGCCCCGAGCAGCCGGGCGTAGGCCGTGAGCGACAGCCCGGCGATCCCGGTTCCGCTGATGCCCGCCACGCCGCCGACCAGGCCGCCCGCGTCGGCGGCGATGCTCCAGGTCTCAGCCAGGCTGATCGCCAGCGAGATGTCCTCGGGGGAGTGGTGCTCGTCGAAGGCGATGTGCGGGAAGTGGTCCGTGGCCGCCTGGCCGGGGTGGTCCTCCTCCCAGGCGGCCGTGTCGCGGACGACGCCCCGCGCGGCAAACCCGCCCCAGTACATGCGGAGCGGGGGACTGTCCCACCCGTAGGCACTGCACCGGGTGACGAGCTGGCCCGGTTTCAGGTTGCGGACCCGGGCCCCGATGGCGGTGACCCGGCCGACGCTCTCGTGTCCGAGGATGCTCGGGTAGCTGACCCCGGGCGCGAACGTTCCGGTTCGCAGCATCCGGTCGGTGCTGTTGCAGATGCCGCAGGCCACCATGTTGACCCGGGCGTCGTAGTCTCCGGCCTCCGGGTCGGACACGTCCTCGATGGCAGCCGAGCCCGCCGCCTTCATCACCAATGCCCTCATCG
The DNA here is from genome assembly GCA_025934635.1 of Streptosporangiaceae bacterium. The sequence continues at coordinate 13,911 of JAICWX010000145.1, forward strand.
CCAGCCCTTCCTCCAGTGTTCGCGGTCCGGGTGCCTGCCGCCGTCAGCTCTTGAGCGCCCCGGCGCTGATCCCGGCCCGGATGTAGCGCTGCGCGAAGGCCACCGCCACGACGGCGGGGATGCCCAGGATCAGGCTCCCGGCCATGACCTCGGGCCAGTTGACGTTCTGCAGCGTGACGCCGGTCAGGTTGTAGATCGAGATGCTCGCCGGGAGGATCTGGTTGTTGCTCGCGAACGTCTCCGCGAACAGGAAGTCACCCCAGGCCGACAGGAACGCGAAGATCGCCGCGGTGGCGATCGCGGGCTGCGCGATCGGGATGGCGATCTTCCATAGCACCCGCAGCGAGGACGCGCCGTCGACCTGCGCCGCCTCGATCAGCTCCTCCGGGATCGCCAGCATGTAGGTGTAGATGATCAGGACGCCCAGCGGCACCGAGTAGAGCGAGTCGGCCAGGATGACGCCCTGGTAGGTGTTGAGGATGTGCAGTGTGTAGAGGATCTTGTCGAGCGGGATCACGAAGGTGATCGTCGGGAACACCAGCCCGAACAGCACGAGCAGCCGCACCAGCGTGCCGGTGCGGCGGGCCCGGCCCAGCAGCAGGCCGTAGCCGGCCGTGATGGACAGGAACAGCGAGAGCACGACCGTCCCGGCCGAGATGATGAACGAGTGCCACAGCCCGCTGTCGATGATCTGCCAGGCGGCCCGCAGCCCGGCCAGCGTCGGGTGCGGCGGGAAGAAGTAGGCCGGTGAGTGGAACAGCTCGAGCTGGGTGGACAGGGCCGACTGGATCAGCCAGTAGACCGGGAACAGCAGGCCGATCATCGTGATCAGCAGCAGCGCCCGGCTGAGGAAGCGGCGGGCGGTGGCCGGCCACCGCAGTTTCGCGACGGGCCGGTCCAGGCTCTCTCGTGGCGTCATGTGGCGGCCTCCGGTGCGGTCCTCGGCAGCCGGCGCCGGCCGGCCCGTCGCTCGCTCCGGGCCTGCGACCTGGTTGCGAGCAGGTACATTCCGGCCACGCACAGCAGCACGACCGCGACCCCGAGAATGATCGCGGAGCCCTGCCCGTAGTTGAAGTTCACGAACGCCTGGGTGTAAGCCAGGACCCCGGGCAGCATCGTGGCGTCGGCCGGCCCGCCCTGGGTGAGGATCCAGACGAACGCGAAGACGTTCATCGTGCCCATGATCCCGAGCATGAGGACGGTGAGCAGGGTCTCGCGCATCAGCGGGATGGTGATCCTGATCAGCTCCTTCCACCAGCCGGCGCCGTCGATCAGGGCCGCGTCGTGGAGATCGGCCGGGATCGACTGCAGGCCGCTCTGGATGACCAGGTAGTTGAACGGGATGCCGATCCAGATGTTGAGCACGATCACCACGATGAGCGCGTCGTTGCCGGTCTGCAGGAAGTACGGGACGGCGTGGCCCAGCCCGAAGCTCCGGTAGAGCGAGTCGAACAAGCCGCTGGGGGAGGCGAACATCCACAAGAATACCGTCGTCGTCGCGACCGGCGGGAACAGCCACGGAAGCAGCACCAGCGACCGGGCCCACCGCCGGGCCCGGGACTTCTCGTGCAGCGCGATGGCCAGCAGGCCGCCGATCAGGAACTGCGGGACGATCGACCCGACCAGGAAGATCGCGGTGTTGCGCAGCATCGGGTTGAAGCCCTGCAGCGTGGGCAGCGCGCGGAAGTTCTGGAAGCCCGCGAAGCGCCAGCCGCCGGTGATGAAGTTCGTGGCGTTCACGTACGAGAAGGCCATCCGGATGGTCTCCTCGATCGGGTAGCCGAACATGACCAGCAGCCACACGACGATCGGGACCAGGTACGGCCAGGCCCGCGACCGGCGCAGGCCGGGCCGCCGGGCGCCCGTCATGCGCGGGCCGAACCGCCGCGCGCCGGGCGGCCGGCCGCGCCCCGGATCCCGGAGTCCGGGGCGCGCCTCGTCAGTTCGGAGCAGCTTGCTGGACATTTAGCTGCCAGACCCCGCCAGTGAGGCCTTCGCCGCGGCCTGCGCGGCGGCGAGCGCGGCGGGCGCCGTCTTCTGGCCCTCGAGCACCTGGACGACCGCGGTGTTCAGGTCGTTGGAGTAGGTGTTGAAGGCGACCCCGAGAGTGCTGGTCCGGCCCTTGGCGAACTTGAGCTCATCGACGAACGGCGTCAGCTTGGGGTTGGCCTTCTCCTGGGCCGGCCACAGCGACGGGCGGACCGACAGGTACTGCAGCTTCTGGTCGAACTGCAGCAGGATCTGCGGCTGCTGGCTCCACTTGATGAAGTCCCAGGCCGCGGCCTGGTGGGCCGAATCGGTGATGGGGACGGTCCACACCTCGCCGCCGAGCGGCACGGACGGCTTGGCGTTGGCGTCCACCAGCGGGATGGCGAAGGTGCCGAAATCGGTGAAGTGGTCAGCGGCGAGCGTCGGGAAGTCCCACGGCCCGCTCTCGACCATGGCCAGCTTGCCCTGGACCAGCTGGGGAATGTTGGTCGACTGGCACTGGGTGATGATCTCCTTGTTGGCCACGCCCGAGGTCAGGAGCTGGTGCCAGAAGTTCACCGCGGCGACCATGCCCGGTGCGGTCAGCTGGTTGACATCGAGGCCCTGCTGGTAGACCCAGGGCAGGAGCTGCCAGCCCCCGCTGCACCCGCCGCCGACGCCGATCGCGCCGTAGGTCAGCCCCTGGACCTTGCTCATGATGGTCTTGCTGACGGTGAGCAGCTGATCCCAGGTCGTGGGCAGTGTGGTGATCCCGGCCTGGGCGAAGATCTTCTTGTTGTAGATGATGCCCAGCGCGTTCGTGCCGATCTCGATGCCGTACGTCTGGCCCTTGACGGTGGTGACGGCGCGCGAGCCGGCCAGGTAGCTGTTCCACTGGCCCCACTTGGCCAGGTCGGAGTTCAGGCTGAGGAACTGCTGGGTGGCGGCGAGGTTGGGGATTTGCGGGTTGTCGGGCACGGCCAGGTCGGGCAGGTTGCGGGTCTGTGCGTCGGAGAGCAGCTTGGGCAGGATCTCGGTGCCGGCCACGCTCTGCCGGTCGATCGTGACGTTGGGGTGCGTCTTCTCGTACTGCGAGAACAGCCACTTGAACGCGTCGGACTGGGGCAGCCCGGCCGGGTAGTCGTCCAGCTCGGTGAGCGTGATGTGGCCGCCCGCGGCGGACCCGGATCCGCCCGAGCTGCAGGCGGTGAGGGCCGTGGCGGCGCCGGCCAGGATGCACGCGGTGGCGACGGCCTTCCAGTGCAGCCGGCCGCGCGGTGCCGGCCTGCGATGTGCCTGTCTGCCTGATCTAAGCCTGGATAGTCCGTTCATGTTCGGTTCCTCCCTGTACCGGGCATCCGCCAGACGGCGATGTGCCCTAAGCGGCAATGCTGGTGCTCATGACGTTGGCCTCCCGTCCGGCGGACCGGCGGCACCGGAGCGCCACGCGGCCCCGGCCGGGAAGGAGAACTCGGCGACCGACTCGGGTCGCAGCTGCGTCGAGGCGCCGGCGGTGACGGGGGCCTGGTACCGCCCGGCGGTGACAACGGCCGGGCTGGTGAAGTGCTCGTGCAGGTGGTCGATCCACTCGATCATCCGGCCGTCGGTGGTGCCGCTCAGCGCGACGTAGTCGAACATGGCCAGGTGCTGGACGATCTCGCACAGCCCGACGCCGCCCGCGTGCGGGCAGACCGGTACGCCGAACTTGGCCGCCAGCAGCAGGTTGGCAACGTTCTCGTTCACGCCCGCCACCCGGCAGGCGTCGATCTGCATGACGTCGATGGCGCGGGCCTGCAGCAGCTGCTTGAACACCACCCGGTTGGGGACGTGTTCGCCGGTAGCCACCGCGACCGGCCGTACGCCCTCCCGGACGGCGGCCATCCCGAGGATGTCCGAGGGGCTCGTCGGCTCCTCGATCCAGGCCGGGCGCAGCGGAGCCAGCTCGCGTACCCAGCTGATGGCGGTGGGCACTTCCCAGACCTGGTTGGCGTCGATGGCGATCCGCGTGTCGTCGCCGACCGCCTTCCGGGCGATAGCGAAGCGCCGCTTGTCGTCCTCGAGCCGGACCCCCACCTTCAGCTTGATCTGGGTGAAGCCGTCCGCGACGGCCTGCGCGGACAGGCGCGCCAGATCGTCATCGGAATAGCCGAGCCAGCCCGGGGTCGTGGAGTACGCAGGGAACCCGTCCCGGCGCAGCGCCGCCGCCCGCCCGTCCCGGCCCGCCTGGCCGCGTTCCAGCAGCTCCAGGGCCTCGTCGCGGGTGAGCGCATCGGTCAGGTAGCGGAAATCGACGAGGTCGGCGACCTGATCGGGAGACAGGCCGGCCAGCAGCTGCCACAGCGGCTGGCCCGCCCGGCGGGCGGCCAGATCCCAGCACGCGTTCACCACGGCACCGACCGCCATATGCGCGATTCCGCATTCGGGCCCCAGCCAGCGCGTCGGGCTATCGCTGACCAGCTTCCGGTACAGGCCCCCCAGGTCGGCCAGGACCTCGTCGAGGTAGAGGCCGGCCAGGAACGGCTCCAGCGCCCGGATCGCGGCGACCTGGACCTCGGTGCCGCGCCCGATCGTGAACACGAACGCGTGCCCGGCCAGCCGCTCACCTCCGGCCGCGGGGTCTCCCTCGTCGGTCTCGATGACCAGGTACGCCGCCGAGTAATCGGGATTCGGGTTCATCGCATCGGAGCCGTCGAGGTGCGCCGAGGTCGGGAAGCGGACGTCGTGGGTGCTGAAGCCCGTGATCCTGGAGTCAGCCAATGCGGCCACCGCGATGCGGGCGGGTGCCCGCGGCCAGGCCGCGGGCACCGCGGGAGCGGGATTGCAGGGTCACTGGCCGGACTCCAGGAACAGCTCGATCACGGGCACGGTCACGTCAGGAGAGCGGACGGGCAGGGTCAGCGTCAGCACATCGGCGCCCAGCCCGCCCATGGTGGTGTTCTGCGCCTGCTGATCCGGATCGGTGACTTCCACATGCACCTCCGACCCGTCGTGCAGGAACTGCGCGAACCGCACCTTCCCGCCCAGGCCGGGAAGGTGCACATGCTGGAAGGGCCAGGCGAACAGGTGCAGGTACAGCCGGTCGCCCCGCTGGGTGTAGCGGGTGTCGGGCGGCGGCGTGAACGAGGCGGGCCCGGCGCCGTAGACCGACCTGGCATTGCCGTCCATCCAGCGGCCGATGTCAGCGAGTACCTCCTGCGCGTACGGCTCGAGCTCCCCGCGGGCCGTCGGACCCACGTTGAGCAGCATGTTGCCGTCCTTGGACACCCCGTCGACCAGCATGCGGATGAGCTGGCCGGAGGACTTCCAGTCCTGGTTGTCGCGGTCATAGCCCCAGCTGCCGTTCAGCGTCTGGCAGGCCTCCCACAGCCGGTCATCGGAGGCCAGTGACGCGGCGGGCTGGTACTGCTCCGGCGTCACGACATCGCCTTCGTAGTCGAGCCGGTCGTTGACGACCACATCGGGCTGCAGCGACCGGATCAGCTCGAGAAGTTCCGGCGAGCGCCAGTCGTCGCGGCCCTTGCCGCCCCAGGTCCGCCCCGGATAGGAGAAGTCGAAGAACAGGTAGTCCACCGGGCCGTAGCTGGTCAGCAATTCACGGACCTGGCCGTGCAGGTAGTCGGCATAGCGGCGGACGTCGCGGCCGCGGGCGGCCTCGATGGCCGCCTGGTCGTCGCGCTGAGGATGCAGGCCGTCGATCGGGAAATCCGGGTGATGCCAGTCGAGCAGCGAGTGGTAGAAGCCGATCCGCAGGCCCTCGGCCCGGAACGCCTCCACCCAGGGCCGGAGCAGGTCACGCCCGGCCGCGGTGTTCGTGGCCTTGTAGTCGGTGAGCGCGGAGTCCCACAGGCAGAAGCCCTCATGGTGCTTGGTAGTCAGCACCGCGTACAGCATCCCGGCCTGGCGGGCCATCCGGGCCCACTTCGCGGGGTCATATCGGTCCGGGTCGAAATGGTCGAAGTAGGGCTGGTACGCCGTGTCGTCCAGGCGCTCCCGCTGTTTCACCCATTCGTGACGCGCGGCTACCGAGTACAGGCCCCAGTGGATGAACATGCCCAGGCGGGCTTCGCGCATCCACCGCAGCCGGCCGGCCCGGCCGCTGGCTTCGTCATGCTGCGACACGATGATCCTCCCAAGTCAGACCGCACGAGGACCTCCGGCCATCTCTGTGATAGCCGCCACCTGCAGAGGTACCTGCCGTGATGCCTGCAACATAGATCCGATGTATATAACAAGTCAATACTCGTATTCCCGGCAAATTACGGCGAAAATGAGCGTTGAAGTCGAGGAGCCATCAGATCTTTGGCCAGTCTGGCTCAGCGAGCAGGAGCCGCGGAACCGTGGCCGCAGCCACGGCGGGCCGGCGGCAGGCTGCCCGGCACCCGGGCGGGCCGCTCTGACCCTCGCAGGCGGGCCGCTCTGGCTCCCGGGCGGGCCGCTCTGACCCTCGCAGGCGGGCCGCTCTGGCTCCCGGGCGGGCCGCTCTGGCTCCCGCGCGGGCCGCTCTGGCTCCCGCAGGCGAGCCCCTCCGGGCCCGGGAGCGCGCGAACGGCACGCGCTGCGAATCATGAGGCGCATCCGCATCATCATGATCTATCGTGTATCGTGCACGATACACGCCACCCAGAATCTGTGTCAAACTTCGTTG
>JAICWX010000357.1 GCA_025934635.1 Streptosporangiaceae bacterium
CGGCCGCCCCAGCGCCGCCACCGGGTCAGGTGCGTGTTCACCATGACCCGGCGCACGTACGCCACCGGATCGTCGGCACGGACCTGCTGCCACCGCCGCAGCGACTTGGCCAGCGCCTCCTGGACCAGGTCCTCGGCCTCCTGCGGGCTGCCGGTCAGCACGTGCCCGAACCGCAGCAACGCGGGCAGCGCCCCGGCGGTGAACTCCTCGAAGCTCCAGCTGCCGGCATCGGGCTCAGGCACGGTTTCCGTCTCTCACACCACCTAGACTCGCCAGCCCCGCCAGATGTTGCAGAGCCGATTGCGGCTGGTGCTCATCCGAGGCAGGCGGCGAGTTCCGCGCGGTGGCGGCCGGGCAGGCCGTAGGCGTCGCAGATCAGCCGCATCCGCTCGCTGGCCGCGGCCGGGTCGGCCACGCCCGGGCCGAGGCCGAGGTACTGCCAGCAGACGTGGGCGACGTCGTGGATGCGCTCCCCCGGAGCGGCCAGGTCCCAGTCGATGAACGCCGCCGGGGCCAGTCCGCTGCCGCTGTCGCGGTACACGGTGTTCTTCGGCGCCAGGTCGTTGTGGCAGATCACCTCCCGGCCGGCGGCCAGCGGCGTCCCGGCCGTCAGGTCATGGAACTCCCGGACGAGTTCGGCCACCCGGCCCAGGCTGGCGTCCGAGGTGACCGACGGCGGCTGGACCGGTCCCCAGGCCGCATGCCCTTCGATGAAGCTGAGCACCTCCCGGCCCAGCTCATCGGTGCCCAGGAACCGCGGCGCGCCCGCCCAGCCGCGCTGCTCGAACCAGCCCAGCACGGCGTGAACGAACTCCGAGTTCGGAGCAGGCTCGCGCCGGACCGTGTCCCCGGCCCGGACGACCGCTGTCACGAACCCTCCCGGCAGCGGATCATCCACCGGCCGGGCCCGCCACCTCAGCCGCATCCGCGCTGCGGAGGGCGGCGCGGATCGCGGCGGCCGGGTCACCGCGGTGGTAGATACGTTCGGCCGGCTCGATGCCGTCGAGGAATTCCTGGTAGCGCACGGCGTAGGCGAGGTGCGAGAGCGGTTCGGCGATGCGCAGCGCGCGGGCCGGATCGCACCCGGGGACCCTCGCTGACCAGGCCGCGATCCAGGCCCGGGCGGCCGCGGGCCGCTTCGCCGGGGGGAGGTAGTCGCACGCCCGCAGCCCGTCGAGCACCGGGTTGCCGAGATGAGCGTCGGCCCAGTCCACGACGACCGGCGGGCCGCCATCACTGCGCCAGTTACCGGGGTGGAAGTCGCCGTGCACGACGGTGTCGGGCAGGCGGCACTCCGCCAGCAGCGGGAACCGGCTCAGCAGGCCGCGCGCGGCGGCCCTCTCCCCGGCGCTCAGCTCGGCGGCGGCCGGGCCGTCGAGCAGGGCACGGATCTGCCCGGTGAGGGCCGGCGGGCGCCGGTCGGGCAATCCGGGGATGCCGGGCAGCCGTCCGGCCAGGACGGCCTGGGCAGCGGCCAGACGCTGGACGGCGCTGGTGAAGATCTGCGGTGACGCGTCCCAGCAGTCCTCGCCGGGCAGGTGCTCGAGCAGGACCCGCCCCGGCGCGGCGCCGATGACGGGCGGGACCAGGGTCGGGTCCACGCGGGCGAAGGCGGCGATGACGCTGGCCTCGTCGGCCGCGAAGCGGGGCGTGGCCTTGAGCCAGGCCGGCCCGGTCGCGGTCGGCAGCTGGAACAGGCCGGACAGGTTCCAGGTCCGGCGCTGCACGGCGGGCCCGGTCATCCGGCGGCCCGCCGCCTCGAGCGTGGCCTCGGCCCAGCCGAGGAGCTCGTGAACACCGTCAAGCCGGGCCCACAGCGAACGCAGTTCCTCCGGCCCGGTCAGCACTTCCGGTCCGGCTAGTTCCTCCGGTCCGGCTAGTTCCTCCGGCGCGGCCAGCGCCGGGAGGCTGGCGGCCCGGGCGGCCAGCAGGCCGCGAGCCGGGCGGCTGAGCGCGGCCGCGTGGTAGGTCACGTGACCGTCGCGGCTCCCGTCCCCTCCGTCGACCCGCAGCAGGCGCAGCACTATCACGGAGACACCGAGAACCTCGCGCAGGTGCGCCACGACCGGCTCCACCTCGGACCACCACGGGATGCTCACGCTCACCGGGCCGATCGTCCCGAGATAGGCGTCGCCCCAGGTGACCACGGCGCTGACGGTTCTCCCCACCGGCCCAGTGTGAACGATCCGGCCGGATGCGGGCGACCGAATATCCGCCCGGCGTAGCCTGAGCCAGTGAGCGCAGCGCGGCTGATCCTGATCGAGGGAATGATCGGATCGGGTAAGACGACGACCGCCGGGTGGCTCGAGGGCTGGCTGTCAGGCCGGGGCGAGGACGCCCGGGCCTTCCGTGAGTTCGACGAGGATCAGCCCATCCGGACCAGGGCCGTGGATCAGTTGCGGGCCGCCGCCGCGCGGGCGGGCGGGCCGCCGGACCACGCCGGAAACGTTGCGCCGCGTGATTCGGACGTGTACGCCGCCAGCCAGTGGCGGCGGCTGGCCGAGCGGTGCGTGAGCGGCCGGCAGACGCTCATCCTGGAGAGCATCTTCCTGCAGAACTCCGTCATGCCGGCCTTCATTCACGACGCTTCCGCGGACGTGGTGACCGGGCTCTACGACACGATCCTGGACCAGGTGGCACCGGCCGAGCCGTTCCTGGTCTACCTGCGGCCGGCCGACCCCGCCACGGCGGTGGCGCGCATCCACGACACCCGGGGGCCGGAGGCGAAAGAGCGGAACGTCACCTTCGTGCAGAACAGCCCGTGGGGCCGCCGCCGCGACCTGCGCGGACCCAGCGCGGTCGCTGCGCTGTACGAGGACTGGGAGGCGTTCGTGGACACGCTGTACGCAAAGTATCCCTTCCCCAAGCTCATGGTGACCGACCCGCAGCAGGACTGGCCAGCGGCTCAGGTCCGGATCGGCGCGGCCATCCGGCCCTGACCAGCGGAGGCCGCAACCGGCCGAGCCGGGGCCACCGGTGTTCCGGTAGGCCGCCGACGAGGTGCCCGCTAGGCGGGTCCTTTTCCGGCGGCCCCCGGGCCGAACCGGACGTGCCCGTTTCCGGGCATCCGGCTCTCTGGTGACCGTAAGCGTGTCGTGGCCGGGTTCCCGGCGTGGATGGCGGCGTGGCAGGGGACGCAGACGATGAGGGTCTTGCGCCGTTTCCTGGCCATGAGCTGTGCCCACGCGGGTTGCGGCTGGCCCGTCCGTGCGAGGTCGGCGAGCTTTCTGACCTGGTGGGTTTCCACCTGGCCGGGCTGCTCGCACATTTCGCACTGTCCCGTCAGGAGCCTGGTTACCAGCTCCTTGCGGCGGGGCCTGGCCGGTCCTTGCGGGCGGTCGGTGATGACCGCCTTCTTCTGCCGCCGGAGCGGGATGCCTCCGAACCGTGCGACCAGCGGCTTCCTGCCGGGCCTTTCGACGCGTGCCTCGAAGCACCGGCGCGGCCCGTGAGGGGTGACGGTGACGGCCTTGTACTTGCGGGCCATCTTGGTCACCGTGGAGCGGTGCCGGTGGGCGAGCGTCTTGAGCATGGAGGTCTTCATGACCCATTCCAGCCGGTCGAGCCGCCAGGCATCGACGGCCAGCAGGTAGTACTGGACGATGCCCCGGTACTCCGCCCCGTAGGTGCTGATGATCGCGTGGTCGTCGCGGTCTTTCAGCGCGGGGCGGGACGCGGGTTTGCCGCGTTGCAGGCAGGGGGCGCACTTGGCCTTGATCACCGTTTTCGGCACGCGGAGCTGGACTGTGCCGTTGAGCTTGCGGCGGCCGCCGGTTACCTGGCGGTCGTCGTGGGCCACGGTGATCTCGTAGCCGAGGAATTTCGCCGCCTGGGTGCGGGCGTGCGTGATCAGGGTCTTTTCCCTGCTGAGTTCCAGTTTGAGGTCGTCGCGCAGGAACTCGGCGAGGCGTGTCCTGATCTCCTCGGCTTCGGCCTTCGGTCCGGTGAACCCGAGGAGCGCGTCGTCGGCGTAGCGGGTGTAGCGCAGCCGCCGGTAGCCTGGGTCTTGCGGATCCATGCTGGGCATGCTGCGCTGCCGCAGGAGCAGTTCCCGCGCCGCGGCGCGGTCCCCGCGCCTGCGGGCGCGCCTTACCGCTGACTCGGTGCGGCGGTAGCCGGGGTTTTTCGCCCGGACCTGTCCTCGGGTGTATTCGGGTATGAGGATTGTCTCGGCGAATTTGTCCATCCGGTCCAGGTAGATATTGGACAGGACTGGTGAGACGACACCGCCCTGGGGAACCCCGGAAAGCGTTGCGTTCCATTCCCAGTCCTCAAGGTACCCGGCTTGGAGCATCTGTTTGATGAGCCGGAGGAACCTGCTGTCACTGATTTTCTCCGCCAGCGCTGAGAGCATGACCTCATGGTCGAGCGACCCGAAGCAGTCGGAGATGTCGCTTTCAATGAACCAGGTTGTCCCGGTCCAGGTATTCGCCACGTCGTTTAGCGCGGTGTGGCATCCCCGGCCGGGACGGAAACCGTGTGAACAGCCGGAGAACCGGGGCTCGTAATATGCCTCCAGCAGGAGGCGGATTACCTCGCCCACGATTTTATCCGACCACGACGGCAGTCCCAGCGGCCTTTTCTTCCCGTTCTTTTTCGGGATCCAGGCGCGCTTCACGGGCTGGAACCGGTAGCGCTCGTGGCGCAGCGCACCGATGATGCGCCCGATCCCGGCCAGCGACATGCCGTCTGCGGTTTCCCCGTCGGCCCCGGGCGTCATCGCGCCGTGGTTGGCATAGATCCGCCCGTAGGCCAGCAGGTACAGCTGCGGGTTGAACAACTGCCGGTACAGCCTTTCCAGCGGCAGGCCGCGCCTGCCACGGTCACGCACGACGTCCAGTACCGTTGCGGCGTCCCGCATCACGCGTACCTCCCGGTCTCCCGGACATCGGTCACCTGGTCCCCTTCGCCCTGCGGACGGCTTTCCCGTCCTCCCTGGCGGGGCGTTACTCCCGCGACTACTACGAGACCTCCGTCACCATAGGGCTCGCGCCCCTTAGGTGATCCCACGTTCGTCTTCGCTATACGTAACAGCGCGATTTAGGTGCCCCGGTCGTCTCCTTGAATTCCCTCACTGGGAATCGCTCCTCCACCCCGGAGGCTGTCTCGCATGCCCTAACAATACGGGACAGGGCGGGCGCCGGTTTCATGTGCGTTTCCGGCGGACGGCGCATTGCATCTTCTGGAGACTAGGGTTCAGGCAGTATAGCTTTCACCATGTCGCGCGGGTCCCCTAACGCTTTGCTCCTGCACCTGGACACAACCGTTAGTTTCCTGCCATGCTATTGTTCCCTTCACCTTTCGGATCCAGGTAAGGCATCAGACCCAGGAACCTCCCTCCGAGTTCCTCCCGACTATATCGGGGATATAACGAAGCGCCTCGTGGCGCATCAGGGCTTGCGGGCGACGCCGGCGTAGCTGTCGACCTCGCGGGGCTCCTCCTCGGCGTCCCTGACGTCGGGGCGCCACCGGGAGGTGCTGAGCACGCCGGGCGGCACCAGGTCCAGGCCGTCGAAGAACGCGGCGATCCGCTCCGGGCTGCGCAGGTGATAGGAGCTGGCCGAGTTCTGGTTGTAGACCGCGATGGCCTGGTTCATCTCGGGGTTGGTGTCGGTGCCGTCGGACAGCGCCAGGTAGCTGCCGGACGGCAGCCCCGCGAGCAGCCGGGTCATGATCGAGCCGGGCTCGTCGGTATCGTCGATCTGGCCCAGGATGCCCAGCATCACCAGCGCGACGGGCTGGCCGAAGTCCAGGGTCGCGGCGGCCTCGCGCAAGATCCGGTCCGGGTCGCGCACGTCGGCTTCGATATAGCTGGTCATGCCGCCGGGGGCGCTGGTCAGCAGGGCCTGGGCGTGCACCAGCACCAGCGGGTCGTTGTCGACGTAGACGATCCGCGATTCCGGGGCCAGCAGCTGCGCGATCTGGTGGGTGTTGTTCGCGGTCGGCAGGCCGGTCCCGATGTCCAGGAACTGCCGGATGCCGGCCTCCCCCGCCAGGTAGCGCACCGCGCGGCCGAGGAACCGGCGCTGGGCCCGGGCCTGGTGGGCGATGGCGGGGAACATCTTCAGGATCAGGTCGCCCGTCTCGCGATCGGCCGCGAAGTTGTCCTTCCCGCCCAGCAGGTAATTCCACACCCGGGCCGAATGCGCCTCGCTCGTGTCGAGCTGGGGCGCCGCCCCTTCCCCGTCGGTCGACGACCTGCCAGTCACGGCCTGAGCCTCCTGTATGCGCGCCCGCGGTCACGATCCCCCGGATCGTACCTTTCGCCGGGGCGAGCAAAGCCTATCCGCCTCAGGCCCTTACCGTTCCGTCAGGCTGAGCCGCCGGACGGCGTGCAGCATGTGGCGGGTCGCGAGCACGTGCGCGCGGGTCCCGATGACCAGGGCGCGGTACGCCTGCCCGCGGGCTCCGGGGAACGCGGCGCGGGTCGTCGCGGTCAGCACGGTACTGACCGGGAGCACGGTACTGACCGGGAGCACCGTGCTGTCCGGGAGCACCGTGTCGTCCGGGAGCACCGTGCCGTCCGGCGCGGCGTCGCGCAGCTCGAAGACCAGCGTGTACCGGGAGAACCGGTGGCGGCCGGCCAGCGTGAGCCTGGTCCCGGGGACCGTCTCGGCGACCCCGAAGCCCGACCGGGGGTCGGTGCCGAGGATCCGCGCCAGCGGGTGGCCGCCGGGAACGCCGATCGACGTGGTCGCGTACTGGCGCAGCGCGGCCCATACCCGATCGCGCGGCGCCGCGATCGTGACCGCGTGCTGGTCGACGTACGGGAGGTCGCTGCTCACGCTGGCCCGCGCATCGTCCTGGCCATCAGCTGGTGACCGGGATCAGCGTGCCCGTAGCCCATGAATCCTCACCCTCCGCGGTCCTGAATGGAAACGTACATCGCACCGGCTCGCGCATAACGCCGACCTCAGCGATTCCCCTGGCCGATGATGGAGATGCTCAGCGCCGAACGGAGTGGAGGCTCATGGAACCCGACCAGCGTGCGCCCGGCCCGGGCCGCCGCCGTGTCCTGGCCGGGGTCGCGGTCGCGGTCACGGGGTTCGTGCTGGCCCTGGTGCCGGCGACGGGCTCCGCCCTGCCGGCGGCGGGTACCGCCGCCGGCGGTCCTGCGCGGGCCGTCGTGACGGTCCGCGCACCGCTCGCGGGCAAGATCATCGGGATCGACCCGGGGCACAACGGCCTGAACTACAGCAGCCCCGCGTTCCTCAGTCACAAGGTCTGGAACGGCCGGGCGTGGGAGGGCTGCGACACCACCGGGACCCAGACCGCGGGCGGCTACACCGAAGCCAGGTTCACCTGGAACGTCGCGACGTACCTGCGCGCGGATCTCAAGGCGCTGGGGGCACGGGTGGTGATGACCCGGTCCGGCAATCACGGCCTCGGGCCGTGCGTGGACAAGCGCGCCCGGATCCTGAACCGGGCCCACGCGAACGTGTCCGTCGACATCCACGCCGACTACGGGCCGCCCGCCGGGCGCGGCTTCACCGTCCTGGACCCGGTGGCGGACGGGCCGAACAACAAGGTGATCAGCTCGTCGGCCCGGTTCGGCCGCGACGTCCACGCGATGATGCTCAAGGACACCACGATGGGCGTCAGCAACTACTACGGCCGGAACGGCTACATCAGCCGCGACGACCTGGCCGGCCTGAACCTCACCACCATGCCGAAGGTCCTGGTCGAGACCGGCAACATGCACGACGCGGCCGACGCCGCGCTGCTGGTGCGGCCCGGCGTCCAGCGCAGCATCGCGGCCGCGCTGGCCGCGGCGATCACCCGGTTCCTCGGCGGGCGCTGACGCCGGGCTGGCTCAGCTGGCGCTCGATACCTGCAGCGTGATCCGCCCGTTCGCGGCCACGTGGGTCGCCGCGGCGGGGGTCTGAGCGATGACTACTCCCGCAGGTTGAGATGCCTTGACGAACCGGACGGTGATGTCGGCCCGGGGGAACAGCGCGGAACGGATCAGCGCCTTGGCGGCCGGCAGCTTCAGCCCGACGATATCGGGCATCAGGACGGTGGCCCGGTGGTCCGTCGGCGTGGGCGTAACGCTCGCCTGGCTGGCGGCTGCGGGCGTGGTCAGGACCTCTCCCGGGGGAGTCCCCTGGCTTCCTCCGGAAAGCGCCAGGGGTACGGCCACCGCGACGGCGGCGATCGCTCCCGTGCACCCGGCCAGCCCGGCGGCCCTGACCCGCTGCCGCCGGGCGGCCCGGCGGATCCGGGCCTGAGGGTCCGGCCAGGGCGGCAGGGACCATCCGGGATCGAGCAGCAGCTCGCGGAGCCTGCCCTCGGGGCTGTCGTCATCAAGCATGGGTATCTCCTCGGTGTCCCGTTCGGGCCGTTCCCGCCGCCAGCAGCGGCCGCAAGGCGGCCAGCCCGCGCGCGGCCTGGCTGCGCACGGTGACCGGCCGGCAGCCGAGCATCGCCGCTATCGCCGGGTCCGGCACGTCTTCGAGGTACCGCAGCACGAGCACCGCCCGCTGCCGCGGCGGCAGCCGGGCCAGGGCCCGCCGCAGCGCGTCCCAGTCCTGGCTGCGGGCCAGCCAGGCATCCTCGGCGGCAGCCTCGGGCACGTCGCCGAGCCTGACCCGGCCGCCCCAGCGCCGCCACCGGGTCAGGTGCGTGTTCACCATGACCCGGCGCACGTACGCCACCGGATCGTCGGCACGGACCTGCTGCCACCGCCGCAGCGACTTGGCCAGCGCCTCCTGGACCAGGTCCTCGGCCTCC
>JAICWX010000635.1 GCA_025934635.1 Streptosporangiaceae bacterium
GATGTAGTCGACCCCGATCGCCTGCAGCACCTGCGCTTCGCCGAAGTGGCCGATGCGGCACTTGGCCATCACCGGGATCGACACCGCGGCGATGATCGAGTCGATCATGTCCGGGTCGCTCATCCGGGCCACGCCGCCCTCGGCGCGGATGTCGGCGGGCACGCGCTCGAGCGCCATCACGGCGACCGCGCCGGCGTCCTCGGCGATCTTGGCCTGATCGGGCGTGACCACGTCCATGATCACGCCGCCCTTGAGCATCTCGGCCATACCGCGCTTGACCCGCGCGGTGCCGGTGGCTGCCTGGCTGACACTGTCGGTGGACACTCGGTACCTCGCTAGCTAAATGAAGAGTCAACGCCTACCACCATCGTATGACCAGGTGGCTACCTGCCAAGCGGGGCGCTCGTGTTCTCGGCGACCAGGGAGTCGTCCATCTCGAAGAACTCGGGGGCCCTGGCCCGGCCGGACAGGCGCAGCACCCGGGCGAGCGGGCGCTTCCTGGCATCCCTGGTCGCCGCGACCACGTCGTTGTAGAACTTGCGGGCCAGGAACACCTGGTGCGCGGCCGCCTCCACCTCGGCGAGCAGGTCGTCGGCGCCTTCCTTGCCGTTGATCGAGGCCCGGAAGTCGGGCTGGCTGAACGCGGCCCGCAGCGCCCGGGTCAGGTCGCTCTCGGCCAGGTCCCGCGGGCGGTCGGTGCCCGGGCTGTGGCGGGTGGCGTGCACCGCGCTGGCCAGGAGCAGGCTGGTGGCCGGGTCGAGCAGGCCGGAGGTGGCCAGCTCCAGGGCGACCGAGCTGCGCCGGAGCAAGGTCGCGTCGAGGGCGGCCCGGGCCATGTCGACCCGGGCGTGCAGCCGGTCGATCCGGCCGGCCCGCCAGGACACGTACACGCCGATGAGCAGGGCGGCCGCGATGACGATGACGATGTCGGTGATCACGCGAACTCACCGCCGGATGCGGTGACGGCGACCTCGGTGCTGCCGAGGACGACGGTCTCGTAGACGCTGTACACGTCGCGGGCCACCACCGACCAGTCGTAATCGGCCACCGCGGCCAGCGCCGCGGCGGACAGCTCCGCCCGCCGGGCGGGGTCGTCAAGCAGCCGCCCGATCGCCCGGGCCAGGTCGTCCGCGTCCCCGTTGGCGAACAGCTCGCCCGCCTCACCACCCCGCAGGACCTGGCGGAACGCGTCGATGTCGCTGGCCACGACGGGCAGGCCGGCCGCCATGGCCTCGGCGGTCACGATGCCGAACGACTCGCCGCCGGTGTTCGGCGAGCAGAAGATGTCGACCGAGTGCAGGACGCGGATCTTGTCTTCCTCGCTGACCTGCCCCAGCAGCACCACGCGATCACGCAGGCCGGCCGGCACCCGGTTCAGCAGCTCGTCGGCGTCCGCATACGGGCCCGCCACCAGCAGCCGCAGCCCCGGGTACCGCGGGCCGAGGACCTCGAACGCCTTGAGCAGGACGGAAAGGCCCTTGCGGGGCTCATCGAGCCGGCCGAGGAAGCCGATCGCGTCGCCCTCGCCGGGCCAGCCGGGCAGTGGGTCGGCCTTGCGGTAGCGGCGGGTGGCCACCCCGTTCGGGATCACCACGGCGTCGCCGCCGATGTGCTCGACCAGGGTGGTCCGGGCCGCTTCGGACACCGCGATCCGGCCGTTGATCTTCTCCAGGCCGGTGCGCACCACGGGATAGGTGACCAGCAGGATGCGGGAGCGCGGGATCGCGGTGTGGAACGTCGCGACGATCGGCCCGGTGGCGACCCAGCAGGCCAGCAGCGACAGGCTGGGGATCTCGGGCTCGTGCACGTGCAGCACGTCGAACCCGCCGTCCTTGATCCAGCGCCGCACCCGGTTCGTCGACAGGAAGCCGAACGACAGCCGCGCCACCGAGCCGTTGTAGGGCACCGGCACCGCCCGGCCGGCCGCGGTGACGTAGGGCGGCAGCGGCGTGTCGTCGTCGGCCGCGGAGATCACCGAGACCTCGTGGCCCTCGTCGATCAGCGCCTCGGCCAGGTCCCTGATGTGCTGCTGCACGCCGCCGGGCACATCCCACGAGTAGGGGCAGGTGATGCCGATCTTCACGGCTCGCTCCGGGGGGCCGGCACCCGCGCGGACGGCGCGGGCAGCCGGGCCGGGTCGAGGTCGGCGGTGAAGACCTTCTGCAGCATGTGCCAGTCCTCGGGATGCTCGGCGATCGCCTCGGCGAAGCGGTCAGCCAGCTGCTGGCTGATGGCCGCATTTCCCCAGTTATCCAGAATCTTGGCTACGTTCTTTCTATAATTCTCCAGCTTGTTGTCTTCGGCCTTAGTTCTCCTTCACGTGGTAGGGACGGCGCGCTGCGCCGTCCGCGCCGCGTTCAGCGGC
>JAICWX010000337.1 GCA_025934635.1 Streptosporangiaceae bacterium
CCGCGGCTAGCCGCCCGCCCGCGCCTCAGCCCGCAGCGGTGGCCAGCGCGATGCCCTTGCGCAGGTCGGCCAGCGTCACCGCGCCGAACACCCGGTCGACCACCTGGTGCTTGGCGTTGAGGAAGAACGTCTGCGGCAGCGCGTTGACGCCGTAGGACGTCGCCGCGGTGCCCGCCGGGTCCCAGCCCACCGGGTAGCTGACGCCCTGCTTGCGGGTGAACGTGGTCGCGTTGCCCACGACGTCGTTCTCGTCCAGCCCGACCAGCGCCACCTTGCCCCTTTCCGAGCGGTAGAACTTCGCCAGCAGCGGGGTCTCCCGCTGGCACGGCTCGCACCAGGACGCGAAGAAGTTGACGATCAGCGGCTGGTCACGGTACCCGCTGAGGGCAACCTGCTGCCCGGCGTGGCCCAGGGCGGGCAGGCTGAACGTAGCGGCCGCGACGGGCTTGGCCGGGCCGCCACCGGAACTCGACCCGATTAGCCCGATCGCGGTCAGCGACCCGGCGATGCCGAGCGCGATGAGGACCGAAACGATCTTGTGCCGCCGCACCGAGCGCCCGACGTCGCGAGCCGCGCCCGCCCACGTCTGCTGCCCGCCCGGCCGCCCGGTCTGGTCAGTCGCCGTCTGGTCGCTCGCTGTCTGGTCAGGCGCTGTCTGGTCAGGCGCTGTCTGGTCAGGCGCTGTCTGGTCAGGCGCTGTCACGTTCGTCCCGTCGGTTGCGGTCACGGCTTTCGTGCCAGTCTGCCATCCGCGGGATCTGCCCCGGCGGCCTTCCCCCGCTATAGCCCGGCCCGGTCGTTCGCCGGATAGCCGCCCACGTACACTGAGGTGCCTGTTCGGCACAGCGGGGCCGGGCCTCGCTGAGCGCCTTCTCCGCCGGATGGAATTACCTGGCCCTGATGGCCGCACTGTCCCGGCTTCTGTTCTACGCTCTGTAGTACGGGGTCCTGTCGTACGAGCCTGGGCGTCGAGCCGGAAGAAGCCGGAAGAAGGAAGGGATCCGAAGTGCACAGTGTGTCCGGGGTGCACGGTGTGATCGCTGGCTCCGGCGTGCCGGAAACCGTCGATGCCGGCCGGCCGGGATCGCCCGGCGGCGGCCGCCGCCAGGCCGGCGTGGTGCTCCGCGCCCTGGTCGCGCTGACCAAGCCGCGCATCATCGAGCTGCTCCTGGTCACCACGGTCCCGGCCATGCTGCTGGCCCAGCGCGGCCTGCCGTCCCTCCAGCTCGTCCTGGTCACGCTGGTCGGCGGCACGCTGGCCGCGGGCAGCGCGAACACGATCAACTGCTACATCGACCGCGACATCGACGCGCTCATGAAGCGGACCTCGCGGCGCCCGCTCGTGGTCAACGGCCACGGCACGATCAAGCCGTGGGAGGCCCTGGCCTGGGGTATCACGCTCGGCGCGGGGTCCACGCTGCTGCTCGGCCTGATGGCCAACTGGCTGTCGGCCGCGCTCGCCGACGCGGCCATCTTGTTCTACATCTTCGTGTACACGCTGCTGCTCAAGCGGCGCAGCCCGGCCAACATCGTGATCGGCGGCGCCGCGGGCTGTTTCCCCGTCCTGGTCGGCTGGGCCGCGGTGACCGGCACGGTGAGCCTGCCCGCGGTGGTGCTGTTCGCCGTCATCTTCCTGTGGACGCCGCCGCACTTCTGGGCGCTGGCGATGAAGTTCCGCAAGGATTACGCGGCCGCGAACGTGCCGATGCTGCCGGTGGTGGCCTCGCCCGCGGTGGTGGCGCGCAAGATCTTGTGGTACTCCTACGCCATGGTGGCCGCCACGCTGGTGCTGGCCCCCTGGGCGGGCTGGATCTACGGCGTGCTGGCGGCTGCGCTGGGCGCCTGGTTCCTGGCCGAGGCGCACCGCCTGGACGCCCGCGTGCGGACGGCCGAAGCGGACGGCGGCAACGCCGCCAAGGGCGCGCCGATGCGGCTGTTCCACCTCTCGATCGCGTACCTGACGCTGCTGTTCGCCGCGGTGGCCGTCACCGCCCTGCTCCCGTGGGGCCACTGGTAGGCCCCGGGCTTGCCTTTCTGAGGTCTAACGCAACCTTCGTCCGCCACCATCCGTCTTTAGGCTGGGATGTCGATGGTCCACCTCTTCGTTGTGTCAGGATTACCTGAGAACGGGGAGGGGCTCAGCTGTGTAATCCATCCTTCATGTTGAGCCGGTAGACCATCTGCGGGGAAGTTCGCAGGTACTTCGAGGAGGTAGCGAGTGCTACGACCCGGGCCCCGCCGCGACGGCCGGCGAGCCGCCGCGTACGGACCGGAGTCGTACGAGCCCGGTCCATACGAGCCTGGTCGTAGCGAGTCAGACCGGAACGAGGCACCGCGGTACCAGTACGGCCCCGTCCCCTACCCGCCCGAGACCCCCTATGGCCCGACCGGAGTCCCCTACGGAGGACCCGCCGCGCCCGTCGACGGGCCCCCGGCACCCCCCCGCGTCCCCGGCCCGCGCGGCCCCCGGCGGCGGCGCGGCCGGATCCGCCGGTTCTTCCGGCTCCGCACCGTCCGCGTCATCCTGGTCCTGATCACCGTCTTCCTGTGCTGGGTCGCCTTCTCCGTCGGCCAGGCGCTGACCGCGCCCGGCGGCGGTTCGACCGCCGCCAAGCTGGCCGAATGGGCCCGGGACCACTACCTCGGCCCCGTGGTGACGTTCGGCGAGTGGATCAGCTACAACCCGCCCAAGGTGGGCGGCAAGCCCGGCTTCTCGCTGGCCGTCCCGTCGAGCGCCCCCACGCACTACAAGAAGACCAAGGCCTTCCAGCCGAACATCCCGCTCAAGCTCGCCTCCCCGGCCGGCCATCCGCTCCCCGGCGAGGGCAAATGGCGGCTGCTCGAGACGGTGAAGAACGAGCCCGCCATCTTCAGCACCTTCCTGCGCGCCGACAAGGTGCACACCTCGGTCGTGGCCGGGATCGCCTCGCTGGACCAGCGGCTGGTCCGGTTCGGCCTGCGCCCGGGCGTCGAGGACCCGGGCCCGGGCCACTGGAGGGCCAGCACCTGGCTGCCGCCCGGTACCCGCCGCGGCCTGCTGGCCACCTTCAACGGCGGCTTCAAGCTCGACTCGGCCGGCGGCGGCTTCTACCTCAACGGCAAGCACAAGGGCGCGCTGGTCAACGGGGCCGCCTCGGTCGTCTACTACCGCGACGGCACGGTCAAGATCGGTGCCTGGGGCCGCGAGCTGGGGATGACCCCGAACGTGACCGGCGTCCGGCAGAACCTCAAGCTGCTGATCGACCACGGCCAGGTCTCGCCCTCGGTGAACTCCGACGTGCTCAGCAAGTGGGGCGCCACGCTGGGCGGCGGGTACTACGTCTGGCGGTCCGGGATCGGCATCACCCAGGGAGGCCGGGTCATCTTCGTCTACGGCCCCTCGCTGAACGTCCAGGACCTCGCGAACCTGCTGCACCGGGCGGGCGCGGTGGAGGGCATGCAGCTGGACATCAACCCGGAGTGGATGTCCTTCGACTACTACAAGGCGGGCAACACCCCGCAGGACCCGGTCCCGCACGCCCTGCTCCCGACCCAGCAGGGCAGCACCTACCGGTACTACCAGCCCTACAGCCGTGACTTCACGGTGGTCTACACCCGGTGACCGCCCAGACCAGCGCCACCGAGGTGGCCGCCTCCACGCACGCCCGCGGCCTGCGCTGGGCGGCCGCGGTACTGCGCACCGCCCGGCCCCGCCAGTGGCCCAAGAACCTGCTGGTATTCGCCGCGCCGCTGGCCGGCGCGTCGCTCGGCCGCCACGACGGCCTGCTCTACGCCCTGGCCGCCGCGGTCGCCTTCGGCTTCGCCTCGGTCGCGGTGTACTTCGTCAACGACGTGGTGGACGCGGAGCGTGACCGCCAGCATCCGCGCAAACGCTACCGGCCGGTGGCCTCCGGCGCCCTGCCCAAAAAGCATGCCGTCGTGCTCGGCGCGGTGCTCGCCGCCGTCGGCCTGGCGATCGGCCTGCTGATCGCCGAGCCGCTGCTGACCGCGACGGTGGCCGGCTACCTGGTCCTGTCGTTCCTCTACTCCCTGGTGCTCAAGCACATCCCGGTGGTCGAGGTCATGTTCGTGGCGTCGGGTTTCCTGCTCCGCGTGCTCGGCGGGGCGGCCGCCACTCACGTGCCGCCGTCCGGCTGGTTCCTGCTGGTGTGCAGCCTGGGTGCGTTCGGCGTGGCCATCGCCAAGCGCTACACCGAGCTGACCAGCCTGGGCGACGAGGCCGTCAGGCACCGGCCGGTCATGCGCTATTACCGGCCCGCGCAGCTGCGGATCGCCCAGATCGCGGTGGGCGTCGCGATGATCGCCGCCTACCTGGCCTGGGCGGCGGGCGAGCATTCCGGCGCCCGGCTCTGGCACCTGGCCAGCGCGCTGCCGCTCACCCTGGCCCTGATCCGGTTCGGCTTCCTCACCGGCCGCCGCACCGCCGCGCTGGTGGAGGACCTGCTGATGCGGGACCGCCTGATGCTGATCTGCGAGCTGACCTGGCTGACCCTGTTCGTAACCGGCCTCTACCAGACGGGTGGATAAGATGAACATTTTTCCGAACGAGGCCGGCTCTTCGCCCCGCATCCTCCTCCTCGGGGGCACCAGCGAGCTCGGCCTGGCCATCCTCGCCTCGCTCGGCCTGCCGGCCGGCGCCGAGGTCATCCTGGCCGGGCGGGACGAGCAGCGGCTGGCCGCGGCGGGCAAGGAGCTGGGCGCCCCGGTGCGGACGATGGCCTACGACGCCATGGACACCGGCGGCCACCAGGCCTTCGCCGACGCCGTCTTCGCCGACGGGCCCCTGGACCTGGTCATCTCCGCGGCCGGGGTGCTGACCCCGCAGACGGATGTCGAACGTGACGTCCGCCGCGCCGCCGTGATGGTCGAGACCAACTTCACCGGCCACGTCACCAGCCTGCTGGCCATCGCGGCCAAGCTGCGAGCCCAGGGCCGCGGCACGATCGTGGTGCTCTCCTCGGTTGCCGCGGTCCGCCCGCGCAAGGCCAACTTCGTGTACGGCGCGGCCAAGGCCGGGCTCGACGCCTTCGCCCGCGGGCTGGCCGACAGCCTGCGCGGCACCGGCGTCCGGGTGGTCCTGGTCCGCCCCGGGTTCGTCATCGGCCGGATGACGGAGGGCATGCCGCGGGCCCCGCTGTCCAGCACGCCGGCCCAGGTCGGCGCGGCCACCGCGGCCGCCCTGCGCGGCGGCAAGGACACGGTGTGGATCCCGGCCCCGCTGGCTGGCCTCGCGCTGGCGCTGCGCCTGGTCCCGCGCCCGCTCTGGCGCCGCGTCTCGCGCTGAACCCAGGCGACGACCCGGGTACATTCGGAAGCTGTGAGGGTGCTGGTCGCCGAGGACGACGAAAACCTGGGTGCGGTCCTGGCCCGCGGGCTGCGGGAGCAGGGATACGTCGTCGACCTGGTCCCCGACGGCGAGACCGCCGCCGCCTACCTGCGCTTCTACCAGTACGAGGTGGCCGTGCTGGACTGGCGGATGCCCAGGCTGTCCGGCCTGGACCTGGTCCAGCAGCTGCGCCGCGGCGACCAGGACGGCCCCGGCCGCGCGGGCAGGAACAGTGCCACCCCCGTCTTGATGCTGACCGCGCGGGACACCCCGGCGGACCGGATCGCCGGCCTGGACGCGGGCGCCGATGACTACCTGGTCAAGCCGTTCGACTTCGGCGAACTGCTGGCCCGGCTCCGGGCGCTGCAGCGCCGCCCGCCGGCCGCCCAGTCACCCCGGCTGAAGGTCGGAGAAGTCGAGTTCGACCCGGCCGCCCGCGAGGTGCTGGCCCGCGGCCAGCGACCCGCCCTGACCGGCACCGAGCTGGGCATCCTGGAAATCCTCATGCGGCGCTCGCCCGGGATCGCCGACCGCCGCTCGATCGCCCAGCATGTCTGGGACAACGAGGCCGACGCGTTCGGCTCCAACACCATCGATGTCCACCTGGCCCGGCTGCGCGCCAAGCTGGCCGGCGCCGGCGTCCGCATCGAGACCGTCCGCGGCGTCGGCTACCGCATCATCTCGCTGTGAGGGCCAGCCCCGGATGAAGTTCAGTCCCGCCGTCCGCGTCGCCGCCGTCGCGACGGCGGCCATCGCGGCCGTTTACGTGATCGGGGCCGTCGCGTTCAACCTGGTCCTGGCCCGGCACATGACCGGCCAGGCCGACGAACGGCTGGCCGCGCGGCTGGTCGCGGCCCGCCACGATCCGGACGCCGTCCGCCAGCGGGTGACCGCGCCTAGCCGTCCCCCGCGGCTGGATCTCGGGGACGTCGACGCCGACTCCGCGCCGGTGTTCCTGTGGGCGGCGGACGTCAGGGGAAAGGCCACCCGGCATAGCCCCGCCGCTCCCGCCCTGCCGGCGGCGCTGCTGGCCGGCCCCCCGTCGCGCGAGGGCTACGCGTTCACCGCCAGCCTCGCCTCGCTGGGCCCGTTCCGGCTGAAGCTGGCCAGGGACCGCGACGGCTGGCTGGTCGCGGGCCAGAGCGTGGCCGGCGACGCGCACACCCGCCGCCTGCTGCTCTACGGCGAGATCATCGGCGGACCGCTCCTGCTGCTCGCGGTGTTCGGCGGCCTGCTCGTAGTCGGCCTGCGCGCGCTGGCCCCGGTCGAGCAGTCGCGGCGCCGCCAGCTCGAGTTCACCGCCGACGCCTCGCACGAGCTGCGCACCCCGCTCAGCGTGATCCGGGCCGAGGCCGACGTGGCCCTGTCCGCCCCGCGCGAGGCCGGCGAGTACCGCGACGCGCTGGGCCGGATCCAGGACGAGAGCCGGCGGCTGCGCCAGCTGGTGGACGACATGCTCTGGCTGGCCCGGTTCGACGCCCGGCCGCCGCCGCCCGGCGACGAGCCGGTCGACCTGGTCACCTTGGCCCAGGCCTGCGCGGACCGGTTCCGTGCCGTCGGCCCCGCGATCAGCGCGGAGACCCCGGACGGCGCGGTGCTGATCAGTGCGCCGCCGGAGTGGATCGACCGGCTGGCCGGCGTCCTGGTCGACAACGCCTGCCGCCACGCCGGCCCGGACGGCCACGTCCGCATCGAGGTCCGCGCCCAGGGCAACCGGGTCAGCCTCATCGTCGAAGACAGCGGCCCCGGCATCCCCCCAGCCGAACGCGCCCACCTCTTCGACCGCTTCCACCGCGTCAACCCGGACGCCGCCGTCACCAGCCCAGCAGCCAGCCAAGACGCCCCCAACCAGGGAGTCTCCGGCCAAGGCGGCGCCGGCCAAGGCGTCTCCGGCCAGGGCGGCGCCGGCCTGGGCCTGGCCATCGGCGACTCGATCGTCCGCTCCACCGGCGGCCGCTGGCACGTCGCCGATTCCCCCCTCGGCGGCGCCCTCCTCTCCGTCTCCTGGCGCCACTCCCAGCCCCACCGCACCCCCCACCCCGCCTAACCCGCCGCATCCGGGAGCCCCGGGGAGCCGCCCCGCCATTTCGCGCCGCCCGTGCATTTTCTTCATGATCGCGAGGAGTTCACTACGTTTCCTGATATAAAACCCTTCGCGATCATGGAAATCCGCCTCATGACGTGAGTGGCAGCCTGACCACGACGCGCAGCCCGGGCCCGGCACCGTCCGAAACGGCGTCACTCAAAGAAGCCGAGCCGCCGTGCGCCTCGGCCGTCGAACGCACGATGGCCAGTCCCAGCCCGGCGCCTTCCTCCCCGGTCCGGTCCCGCGCGTTGTCCAGCCGCGTGAACCGGCCGAAAACCCGCTCGCGATCCGGAACCGGGATCCCCGGCCCGTCATCGGTCACGGTGAGCACCGCCCACCCCGCCTCCGACCGCACCGACACGCACACCGAACTGGCCGCGTGCCGGACCGCGTTGTCCAGCAGGTTCACCAGCAGCCGCCGCAGTGCATCCTGGTCACCCGAGACAACGCACGCCTCCGTGACAGCAGACGGCGCCGTGACCTGCACCGGGACCCGGGCCGTGGCGTAGCCCGCCGCGGCCGAGGCGCCCAGCGCGGCCAGGTCGACCGGCGTGCGCCGCAGCGGCTGGCCGTCCAGCCGGGCCAGCAGCAGCAGGTCCTCGGCCAGCCGGGCCAGCCGCAGCGTGTCCGCGTGCACGTCGCGCGCCGTCTCGGCCCAGTCCACGCCGTCCGGGTAATCGAGCGCCACCTCGAGCTGGGCCCGGATGCTGGCAATCGGGCTGCGCAGCTCGTGCGCGGTGTCCGAGACCAGGTCCCGCTGCCGCTGCTGCGCGTCGGCCAGCCGGGACAGCATGTCATTCAGCGTGATCGCCAGCGCCCGTACCTCGTCCCGGGCGGGCGGCACCGGCAGGTCGCGCGGGCGCCCGGTCCCGCTCACCGAGGCGGCGCCCCGGCGCAGCTCGGCGATCGGCCGCAGCGTGTATCCGGTGACCAGCCAGATGGCCAGCGCCAGCAGGCCGAACAGCAGCGGCGTCCCGATGAACAGCGCCCGGGCCAGCGTCGCCAGGCTGTCGTGGACCTGGGCGAAGGAGACCGCGGCGACGACGACATGCTGGCCGCGGGCCGGGACGGCCACCACCCGGAGCACCGACGGCAGCCCCAGCGGCGGCCCGGCCAGCATCCGCGCCTGCCCGGTCCGCGCCGCCAGCCGGGCCTGCGCGGGCGGCAGCATCGGCACCAGCCGGTCCGCGCCCGGGGAGGTGTTGACGATCCGGCCCTGCGCGTTGAGCACCTGGACGGTGACCGTGTCCGGCGGTACCGGCACCGGGCTGGGCAGCCGGCCCTGGTCCAGCAGCGCGGCCACCTCGACCGCGCCCTGCCGGGCCGAGACGTCGAGCCCGTCGATCAGCGCTACCCGCAGGGCGCTGGCCAGCAGCACCGCCGCCAGCGCGAGCGCGACCGCCAGGCCGGCCGAGGTGACCATCGTCAGCCGGGCCCGCAGGCTCCGCCGCCGCCACCACCCGGCCAGCTTCACGGTCAGCCGCCGTCGGCGGCCAGGCGGTAGCCGGCTCCGCGCACGGTCTGCAGAGCATGACGACCGAACGGGGTGTCGATCTTGCGTCGCACATACCCCGCGTAGACCTCGACGATGTTGAGGTCGCCGATGGCATCCGGATCCCAGACGTGCTCGAGCAGTTCTGACTTGGCCACCACCTGGCCGGCCCGCCGCATCAGGTACTCGAGCAGCGCGAACTCCCGGGCGGTGAGCTCGATGGCGGCCTCGCCGCGGCGGACGGTCCGGGCCGCCGGGTCGAGCCGCAGGTCGCCCGCGGCCAGCACGGCCGGGCGCGGACGGGCCCCGCGGCGCAGCAGCGCGCGCAGCCGGGCGGCCAGCACCACGTAGGAGAACGGCTTGGTCATGTAGTCGTCGGCGCCGAGGTCGAGCCCGTCGGCCTGGTCGTACTCGCCGTCCTTGGCCGACAGGATCAGCACCGGCACC